>CAYXKL010000052.1:0-17990 GCA_964464825.1 uncultured Melioribacter sp.
GCAAAACTTTCGATGTAATCTTTTATTTCAGGATCTTGTTTTTCAAGCTCGTCTTTGTACTGTTTTAAAGTTTTTTCAGCAATTGTCAAATCTATTTGAGTAGATTTCAATTGAGCATCAAAATTTGATGCTTGTTGGATTAAAACTGACGTTTGAGATGGTAACTCAACAATACCTCTTTGTTCTTGATAGCTTAGTAATGTCTCTTCTACCGATGCAAGTTCTCCAAGTTTTTCTTCCCTCTGTTCTGCTAAGAAATCTTTTATCATAGTAAGTTGTTGTCGATTATAGACTAGATTAATTTCCTTATAAGCTTCTGCATACAAATTAGCTATCATTGCAGCTTCTGCTGGTGATTGGGATTCAGCACTTATTTCAACAATATCTAAGCCTCTTTTTTGATCAACAGACACATCACTACTTAATGATGAAGCAATTGAATGTACAGATCTTAATTTTTTCTGAGCTGATTGCGGATTAGAATCATCAAAAATAATAAAGTAGTTTTTACTTTTTTTGTTTACTGAAAAACTATCAAGAAGAGCAGAAGCAACTTTTTCTCTTAGCTGGTAACTTTTTAAAATTTCGATTTCATTTGCAATAAATCGGTCACTACCAAAATCTTGAAACTCAGCGATGAGTGGAGCTTCTAAAATATTTCCTTGTGGTTTAGCTAACTTAATTACAGAAGTCGATTTATAAATGTTTGGCGAGCTAATAGCATATATTATTGCAACAGCTAAACCAGTTAATGCAATAAGAATTATAGGGAATAAATTAAGTTGTACTAAATTCCAATAATCCTTTAATGTATGATACTCTTGAAATTGAAAATTATTATTGTTGTTGTTATTCACTACTAAACCTTAATTGTTAACAATATTTAAAACTAAAATTGAAAGAGAGATCAATGCACTTAAAATCGATAGCCACATTGATACCTTTTCTCTTGTGTATAATCGTGGTGCTCCGGTTACTACCAAAATATCACCGGCTTCAAGATTTGGTGCTCTTATGAATTTAAATTTAAGTTCATCATCCCACATAATATCTTCAAAATTAACTTTAACTAATTCTTGTTTACCATCCTCGTGAACTCTATATAACTTAAGTTCTTCTAATTCTGCAGCATCTGTAGGACCGCCGGCATAAGATAATAAATCTGATACTGTGGTATATGAAGGTACAAGATATTTACCAGGGTAACGAACAAAACCCCAAACTGCTACTTTGATATTTACAGCATTTGGATCTGATAGGTCAAACAAGCCGGTCTGCTGATTGTATTTATTTAACAAACTAGACCCTAATTCATAATCCGTAACTTGAGAAAATGTTATTCCAGTACTAAATAAAATGATAGAAAATATCAGTAATATATTTTTTTTCATAATCAAAGGGCCTTTTAAGTATTAAAATCAATTTTTAATGATATTTTAAATGAATATATAACACTCCCTAAAAATCCTAGAATTAAACCAATAGCAAAAGGTAAAAGGAATTGTTGTCCAGTAATTACTATCGAAAATTTAAGATTATTAATCATTTCAGTCAATAAAAGATAAATTATGTAATTAATAAATATTCCCAAAATGCCTGATATTGTACCGATTAGTAATCCATTAAGGTATAAAGGTATTTTTATTGAACTTACTTTTGAACCGACTAATTTCATTGTGCGATAAAGACTGATATTATTTTCAAATTGAATTTTATTATGTATATAGACAAGATAAATAGACAACCCAATTAACAAAAATGAAAAAATATAGATAAATGTCTTTGAAGTCCTGAGTATATTTAAAATTTTAACAACAACATTATAATCATAAACGATTTCTTCTATACCTTTAATCGAACTAATTGAATTAATATAAGTATTGAAATTCTTTTCGTTTACTTTATCCGGTAAAAATTTAATTATAAAAGAATTTGGGAGAGGATTAGAATCCAAAACAGAACGAAAATCCTCACCGGTTTCACTTCTAAATTCTGCAGCAGCTTGTAACTTACTAACAAATTTTACAGATGATATAAAATTCTTCGATTCAATTTGCATTTGAATGTGAACAATATTTGTGGAATCGATCGTGTTATCTAAATAAGCTCTAACTTCTATATTATTTACAATTTTGTCGGATAGCTGATTTGAAACAAATAAAATAAAAATTGATATTGTTGTTATAAATACTGCTAAACTAGTTATAGAAATTGTAACCACGGTAGCAAACGGTGATCGCTTAAAGATTCTAATAGCTTCAGTAATATAAAATATCAGCATAGTATTTTAAAAATTTGATTCATCAATCCAACGCAGTATTCTCCATTTGGCATCATCCCCTTTTTTGAGTAATAGGTTAACTCTGCCGTCAACATAAATAATATCTGTTGGATTAAAAGTAATTGTTAAATTAAAACTTCTAATTATAGCAGTTGAATCTCCGGTGATTGTAATTATATTATTCCAGACCAAATCCAAACGCTGGGTATTTTGGAATAAACCATAAGTAACTTTCATTTCTTCATCTCTTCCCCAGGATTCATCAACACCTAAATCGTAATTTCTATAGCTGAACGTAAAATCTTTCTCTAATAATTGATTATATATTAATGTATCCTGAAAAGTATAAGCATATTGAAAATTTTGGAATACACCGTCAATACTTTTTTGATCAGAAATTAATCCTCCCTCAATTCCTAAATTCTCATCAATTTCCGGAGCAAATGGATTAACACAGCTATTTAGGATAATCAACAAACCATATATAAATAATTTTTTAATATACTTTACCCTTTAAATCACTCCAACATGCAAAATTTTCTTTCTTAATATCTTGCCATTCAACAATTACCCATTGGTTTCTAGAATCTAAAAATATTTTAAATTGAGCTGATCCCTGATAATTACCGGCAATCGTAGTATTTGAAGAAGTAATATTCAAACTATAATCTAAACTGTAAATAGCACTATCTCCTTGCGGATTATTTGTCTGGTTCGAATAAGTTAATCCAATCGTTGATCCTTCTCTCAAATTTGCAATCAAGTTATTGAAATATTGTCTTTCAGAATTCAAATTCCAAAAACTTAAAACCGGATATTGTGTAATAGCACTTCCCGATGCAATAAAAGAAAATTCCTTCTGCAAATATGTTTGATCTATAAAACATGATAGGTAATATTCTAAAACTTTTGATTCAATTGACGATTTTAAATTACTGAAAAGTATATCAGGTGTAGTTGCTGGAATTAAATTGTTACTCGGGTTTTGGGGTGTTTCCGGCTCTCTAGTAACAAAAAGATCACACGATATCATCACCGCTAAAAGAATTATAAATATTGGAGTTTTAATTTTCATTTTTGAAAAATTAAAATTAATCTTGGAGAATCTTCTTCATTGTAGATATTACCGAAATAATCGCCATAAGATTTGAATAATTTGAATCCGAAAGAATTAAATTTTTTAATTATAAAATTACTATTGTATAATTTAACAGATTCATGAAATTTTTTTGTAATGTTTTCATTATTGATTATAACAGTTTTGATAATTCTGCCATTTCTTATTTCACGTTGCTCAATAATATTTTTCCCATCAATTGTTTTTTCTGATTTCGGGACTAAAGTTTTTGCTAAATATTCTAGATTCAAAAAATCCAGTACATAAAATCCTTCTTTTTTGATAAACTCTGAAGCATTTTTTACAAATCTAAAATTTTCCTCGTCAGTTGAAAAATATCCGAAACTAGTAAATAAATTAAGAATAATATCAATCCTATTTTTGAATTGAACATTTCTTAGATCAGCTAACAAAAAATCAATATTATATTTTTTACTAATAGCAACATCTTTTGCTTTAAAGAGTAAATTTCTACTTAAATCAAAGCCAATAACTTTAAAACCAAAAGATGCAAGTATTAATGAATGTCTACCGATACCACATGCAGCATCTAAAAATATTTTATCTTTAGTAGGATTTATTGAATTTAGAATTAACTCTATTAATAATTGAGCATCTTTTTCATTACGATGATTATAAACATCTAAATAATCTTTGGATTCAAACCAATCTCTAAACCAATCAGTTTTCATAAAATTAAAATATAATCATAATGAAATTCTACCAATAAGGGCTCTGCCAATAGTAGCAGCATCAGCAAATTCTAAGTCTCCACCTATCGGTAGTCCGCGAGCAATTCGTGAGATTTTTATCGGGTATTCTTTTAAAATTCTGGTAATATAAAGTGATGTAGCATCACCTTCTGCATCAGGGTTTAGTGCTAGAATAACCTCTTTTATATTACCTTTTTTAATTCTCTCAACCAATTCTTTAATTTTTAATGTATCCGCAGAAACATTAGCTAAAGGATTCAATACTCCGCCAAGTACATGATATTGACCATTGAATTCATTTGTCTTTTCAATTGCAATTATATCACTTGCTTCTTCAACAATGCATATGGTTGTTTTATCTCTTTTATTGCTGGAACAAACATCACAAACTGCCCCGACCGATATATTAAAACAAATTTCGCAGAATTGAATTTTAGTTTTTAATTCTAATAATGAATTAACAAGAGTTTCAACATCTTCATTTTTACTTTTTAAAATGTATATAGCTAATCTTTGGGCAGTTTTTTTCCCAATAGAAGGTAACTTACTTAATTCATCAATAGCTTTTTGTAGAGGTTCGGCAATTAACAATTTATAATCCTGGAATGTTTAAACCTGGAGGCAGCATTCCTTTTGTTATACTCTGCATTTCTTCTTCAGCCATTTTGCCGGCTGTAGTCATGGCTTTATTAACAGCTGCAACAATAAGATCTTCCAGCATCTCTTTATCACCGCTTTTTGCAATTTCATCATCTATAGATAATGAGATTACTTCTTTTTTCCCATTAACAGTAACTTTTACCATGCCTCCGCCGCTTTCTTCTGAAACAATTTTTTTACCAAGTTCATCTTGAACTTTTGCCATATCGGCTTGCATTTTTTGAATCTGCTTCATCATGCCTTGCATGTTGAAATTCATCAGTCCTCCTATAAATAATTAAAGTCTAAAAATTATTTCTCTAAATAATTTGTTTGAAAAGTTAGCAAAAAAATCATTCACAAGAAATTAAAGAGAGAAAATATTACATTTGTGCTAACTTTTAATACACTTTTCGAATTTAATGATCACTAAATACGGTTTAAATACATTCTTAATACTGGCATTTGTATCACTAATCCTAATTATATTATCATTCTTCATAAATAACTATTGGGTTAAATTCCCTCTATTAATAATCGGTATTGGTTTTTTAATCTTCAATATCAACTTCTTTCGGGATCCGGAACGAATTCCGCCATCAGCAAAAAATGTAATTGTTTCACCGGCTGATGGAGAAATTGTAATAATTAAAGATGTTTTTGAGAAGAGGTTTTTAGAAAGTGATGCAATCCAAGTTTCTATTTTTATGTCACCACTTGATGTACATGTTAACCGTATTCCAATAGACGGTACAATTGATTACTTAAATTATGTTGAAGGTGATTATTTAGTAGCATTTCACGAAAAAGCTGATCTACGGAATGAGCGATCAGAGATTGGTATTCAAAATAAATTTGGGAAAATGTTATTTACACAAGTTGCCGGATTTATTGCACGAAGAATTGTATACGATATTAAAATTGGTGATACTGTAAAAATAGGTCATCGTTTCGGTATGATTAAATTTGGAAGCCGTTCCGATGTTGTTGTTACAAAGGATTGGAAATTAAAAGTAAAAATGGGTGATAAAGTAAAAGCCGGAGAAACAATTCTTTTTGAGCATATAGATGAATAATATACCATTTTCAAAATCATTTATTGCGAATAGTGTTACTTCACTTAATATTTTTTGCGGATATTTATCAATTCTATATACTTCGCAAGCTGATTTTAAAATGGCAGCTATATTTATTATCATAGCTGCAATTTTTGATACAATGGATGGTATTGTTGCCAGACTTCTTGATACAACAAGTAAATTTGGAGTTGAACTAGATTCACTTTCAGACATTGTTAGTTTTGGAGCAGCACCATCATTCTTAGTTTACAAAGCTTATGCGTATCAATTTGGTGTATGGGGAATAATAATCAGTTCTTTGATTCTAATTTTTGGGGCTTTACGATTAGCACGTTTCAACGTTATGTTAGATGATATTAAAAATAAAGGTGATTTCACCGGGTTACCTATTCCACTTTCTGCAATTACAATATCAACATTAGTGATAACCTATTATGATAATGGGAAATTAACTGAACCATACGATAGTCTATTCTTACCATTAATAATATTACTATCAATTCTTATGGTAAGTAAAATACGCTATAATGCATTACCTAATTTGAAAGACCGTAATCTTAAAGAAAAAATCTTGTTATTTATTACTTTATTAGTTGCGTTGGCTTTAACTATAATTACTAATGGAGAAATTTTATTATACATCCTATTCTCAATAGTAATATTTGGAATTTTAAGACATTTCTTTTATTTATTTATCGATAAAAAATAGATAATAATATTTTGGAGAATCAAATTGTTCAAAGCAATAGTAATTGTAAAAAGACGTCCTACTATACTCGATCCCCAAGGGAAAGCTGTAGAGCAAGGTGCAAAACTGCTTGGCTTTAATAATGTTAAAGATACACGGATTGGTAAATACATAGAATTTTTTGTTGATACAACTGATAAAATCTCCGCTGAAAAAGAAGTTAGAGAATATTCAGAAAAATTATTGTCAAATCCTATAATGGAAGATTTTGAATTTACATTATCCGAATGGACACCTACAAAGGACGATGTAAAATGAAGCCAAAATTTGGTGTAGTAGTTTTTCCTGGTTCTAATTGCGATTATGATGCATATTATGCAATGAAAAAAATTCTTGGTTATGATGCAGAATTTCTTTGGCATAAAGATAAAGACTTAAAAAAGAGTGATATAATTATTTTACCCGGAGGTTTTTCTTATGGTGATTATTTAAGAACGGGTTCAATAGCACAGTTCTCCCCTATCATGGATTCTGTTTACTCATTTGCAGAAAATGGCGGTACTGTTATAGGCATTTGCAATGGATTCCAGATTTTGTTAGAAATTGGTTTATTACCCGGGATAATGCTACAGAATGTATCTTTAAAATTTGTGTGTAAAGATATTTACTTAAAAATAGAGAACAAGGAAACAATCTTTACAAAGTACATAGATAAAGATGTGATAAAAATTCCAATAAAGCATGGGGAAGGAAATTATTTTGCTGATGATGCAACTTTAATGGAACTCGAGCAAAATAATCAAATACTTTTAAGATATTCATCATCAAAAGGTGAAATAGCAGAAAAATATAATCCCAACGGTTCTAAAAAAAATATTGCCGGAATCATCAATAAAAGAAAAAATGTTATGGGTCTAATGCCCCATCCTGAGAATGCTTGCGATCCTATCCTACGTAAAACTGACGGTGCATTAATTTTTCAATCGGTCGTAAAATCACTTTTCTAAAATTAAAATATTACATAAGAGGTATCTATGTTTGGTAATTTAGGTTCAACAGAAATAATATTAATTGTACTTGCTATACTTATACTTTTCGGCGCTAAAAAAATTCCCGAACTTGCTCAAGGTATTGGTAAAGGAATGAGGGAATTTAAAAAAGCTATGCGTGAAGTAGAGGAAGACATTAAAATAACCGATAAACCAGAGAACAAAAAAGAAGAGAATAAATAATATTCAATTCGGAGTATAATGCTGCCTTATTCAAATCATTCTCAAAAACTCGAACTTCTTAAATCCGGTAATCTTTCTTTGCAAGAAAATGTTAACTATTTCTTAGACCGGATTACAACGAATAAATATCTTAATGCTTTTAATTTTGTGTTTAACGATTGCATTGAACAAGCAAAAATAATTGAACAAAAAATTAAATCAGGCAGTTATGGTAAATTAGCCGGTATGGTAATTGCCATTAAAGATGTACTTGCATTAAAAGATAAACCATTAACTTGTTCATCCAACATCTTAAAAGATTTTATTTCGTTATACACCGCAACAGCTGTCCAAAATTTACTTGATGAGGATGCAATTATAATCGGTAAAACCAACTGTGATGAATTTGCAATGGGTTCATCTAATGAAAATTCATCATTCGGCAAAGTCTTGAATCCTATAGATAATACACGTGTACCGGGCGGATCTAGCGGCGGATCAGCTGTTGCTGTAACTGCCGATCTTTGTGATGCTGCTTTAGGTACCGATACTGGCGGATCAGTAAGACAACCGGCGGCATTCTGCGGTTTATTCGGTTTGAAACCAACTTATGGAAGAGTATCACGCTACGGTCTAACTGCTTATGCATCTTCATTTGATTCAATTGGTATATTCTCAAAAAATGTTTTTGATACTTCATTAATTCTTCAAATGATTTCAGGCTATGATCAAAATGATTCTACAAGTCATAAGATTGATGTACCGGATTATCCTAATCAAATTGAAACAAAAAAGAAATTCAAAATCGGGATACCAAAAGAATTTTTTGGTGATGGATTAGATTCAGAGATCCGACTTTGCATTAATAATACAATTGAAAAATTGAAACAAGAAGGACATGAAATTATAGATGTTTCACTCCCCCGTAGTGAGTATTCAATAGCAACTTATTATATTTTAGCAACAGCGGAAGCATCATCCAATCTTGCACGTTTCGATGGAGCTCGTTATGGTTACCGTTCACAAAATGCATTTAATATATCAGATATGTATGTTAATTCAAGAACAGAAGGATTTGGAACTGAAGTAAAAAGAAGAATTATGCTTGGTACTTATGTTCTCTCTGCTGGATACTACGATGCCTATTACCGTAAAGCTCAAAAAGTTAGAAGATTATTAAAAGAAGACTTTGATAATGCATTCAAAACTGTTGATATGATTTTGACACCAACAACACCTACAGTTGCAGTCAAAATTGGCGAGAAATCTTCTGATCCACTTGAAATGTACTTAATGGATATTTATACAACATCTGCAAATCTTGTTGGTATTCCGGGAATAAATATACCTATCGGAAAAAATTCCGAAGGATTACCTATTGGGATGCAGTTAATGGCACAGCAATTTGATGAATTAAGTCTGCTTCAATTAAGTAAATTAATCCAAGCAATCTAAAAAGATGATTGAGAAAGTTTTAAAACTCGGCAATCCAGTTCTCCATAAGATTTCTGAACCAATCCTTCAGAATGAATTAGCTGATCTAAATTCAGTAGTAAAAGATCTAGACGATATTTTAATGGAATTTAGAAATTTATACGGATTCGGAAGAGCAATTGCTGCCCCTCAAATTGGAGTTTTGAAAAGATTGGTTTATATGAATATTGATGGTAAATCAACAATAATAATCAATCCAATAATTGAAAATCTTAGTAATGAAATGTTCGAACTGTGGGATGATTGTTTATGTTTTCCAAATTTGTATGTTAAAGTAAAACGCCATAAATCATTAACACTAAAATTTTTAGATAAGAACTGGAAAGAACATATTTGGAATTTAGAGGATTCTTTATCAGAATTGATACAACATGAATATGACCATCTCGACGGAATACTTGCCACTCAAAGAGCAATTGACGACAAATCATTTAGAATTAAATAACAATTTTTACCAAGTAAATTTCCCTCACCTTTCTTAACTTTGAAACACTAAATTTTGAAAATTATAGAAGGAATTAAAATGAGTATTCTTCTCGACAAAAAAACACGAGTAGCAGTTCAAGGAATTACCGGCGGCGAAGGATCATATCACACAAAACAGATGATTGAATATGGAACCAATGTTGTTGCCGGTGTTACTCCAGGAAAGGGAGGACAAAAATTTGAAGAAACAAATGTACCTATCTTCAATACAGTTGCAGAAGCAGTTAAAAATGCAAAAGCAAATGCTTCGGCTATTTTTGTTCCACCGGCTTTTGCTGCGGATGCAATTTTAGAAGCTGCTAATGCCGGAATAAAATTTATAGTTTGTATTACCGAAGGAATTCCAGCTCGCGATATGATTGCTGTTTATAATTCTATTAAAGGTAAAGGTGTAACACTGGTTGGACCAAATTGTCCCGGAGTTATCTCACCCGGAAAAGCTAAAATTGGAATTATGCCCGGATTTATTCACAAACAAGGTAAGATTGGTGTTGTATCCAGAAGCGGAACTTTAACTTATGAAGCTGTAAAACAATTATCAGATTTAGGTATCGGTCAATCTACATGTGTTGGAATTGGCGGTGATCCAATAATAGGTTCAAGATTTATCGATATCATCAAACTATTCAATGATGATCCCAGTACGGAAGGGATTGTTATGATTGGTGAAATTGGAGGAAGCGCAGAAGAAGAAGCTGCCGAATTCATAAAGAAATATGTAAAGAAACCGGTTGTTGGATTTATTGCCGGTAGAACAGCACCTCCAGGAAGAAGGATGGGTCACGCCGGTGCAATTATTTCGGGTGGTAAAGGAACTGCTGCAGAAAAAATGGCTGCAATGAAAAAAGCTGGAATTCATGTAGTTGAAAGTCCGGCTGAAATTGGAATTACAATGAAGAAAGCATTAGAAAAAAGTAAATCAAAAAAGGAAGCTGTAAAGAAAGTAAAGGTTAAAAAAGCTGTAAAAAAACCGGTTAACAAAAAGAAATCAAACAAGAAATCAAAGAAAAAATAACGGAGAACAATTTGAGCAATAAAACACTCGCAATATTAAAACCTGATTGTGTTCGTAAAAATCTAATCGGAAAAGTTTTATCTCATATACAGGATGCCGGCTTTAAAGTCCGGGCTATGAAAATGATTAAATTAACACCCGATGCTGCAAAAGGCTTTTACGAGATTCATAAAGAAAGACCTTTCTTTAATGATCTGATTACATATATGACCTCCGGACCGTGTGTGCCAATTGCATTGGAAAAAGAAAATGCGGTGGAAGATTTCAGAAAATTAATTGGTGCTACTGATCCGCAGAAAGCCGATGAAGGTACTATTAGAAAATTATATGCTGATAACATCCAGGAAAACATTGTTCATGGATCTGATTCAGATGAAAATGCAATAAAGGAAATCGGACATTTCTTTTCGAGAAAAGAATTATTGGAAATCAACGGCTGGTAATTAACTTCCCCATTTTTGGGAAATAACACTCATTTAATAGAGAAAAAAATGAAATCTAAATTCATTAATTATTTTTTTGTTGTACTATTTACACTCATATTTATAAGCTGCGGATCGAATGAAGAAAAAAAGGAATCATCTGATTCTCAATCTTTTGATAATTTATCACCGGTTGATTTAAAAGGAGAAAAAGTTCAACTACTTTATAAATTTGAAAAAGATGATAATTATAAATACAGATTAACAACCATTACTGATGCAGAAGAAACCATTCAGGCAGATTCTATCATAAAATCCGTTTCCAATCAAAATGTATCATATATTTTTGATATAAATGTAATTGAAGTGGACAATGATAAAACTGCTGAAGTATCAATTAACATTTCCTCTGTTAAAGTTGATGTTACTATAAATGGAGAGAAAATATCGTATAATTCAAAATCTGATAATACGATCGAAGAAAAAAGAAAATTTATGGAATATGAAACAATTTACAACATCCCTTTTAGAGCACGTATTACAGATAAAGGTGAAGTAATCGAGGTAACAAGATTGGATAAAATGATTGATAAAATGAATTCGATGCAGCCGCAGCCACAACAACTATCTGCAGATCAAAAAGCACAGCTCTCAAAGAATCTTGGTGATGTTGCACTTAGACCGCTAACCCAGTTATTGTTTAGAGAATTACCGCAAAATCCGGTTGCAAAAGATTCCAGTTGGATGAAACAATACCCGGGACAAATGAGTGTATTTCAACTTGATAACAAAGCAAAATTTACTGTTCTTGATTTTGTAGATTACGAAGGTGAAAAAGCTGCAAAGATCAAAGCCGATCTTAATGTAACATGGTCTGGCAATAAACAAGGTGAAGAGAACGGTGTGAAATATAATTTCAGTGATCCCAAAGCCAGCGGAGGCGGTACTATTCTTTTCAATGTTGATGGAGGAAATTTAGTAAAAGCTGAAACATCAACCCGGTTAGAAATGTCAGTTGAAATTCAAGCAAAAGATTCCATGCAGAAAATTCAAAGAACCACGCGTAAAGAAGTTTCTACGAACAAAAATATTGTTGAGTTATTGTAATTCTTTTTAATGTTTTATCGAGATATGGACTTGACGATAAGATACAAAAGTATTCTATAGTTACAATAGCAGTTTATAGCACAGAAATATTTCTGTGCTATTTTTTTTCCACTACAATTTTAGATCCTTCAACAGATATAACAATAATTTCAGAGCTATGATTTATATAATCACCTTCTGTAACAACATCAATCCGTTTCCCCTCTATCATTGCAGTACCGGAAGGTCTCAAATCAGTCAACGCAGTTCCAACTTTACCAACAAAATCTGCAAGAGATTCTTTTGCTGCATAACCCGATTTAGCATTAACGCTTTCTTTTAAAATTAGTTTATTTAACATTTCTGTTCTTGGTAGATATTTTAACAAAAAGAAAATGATAATTGATGAACCGACAAAAACTGAAGCTAATTGAATTATTGCAATTGAAATAATATCCCAATCGATCATTTTAAAATCAGAGAGGAGACCGAGGAATAATCCAACCACCATCAATGAAATACCTGAGATTCCAAAAATTCCGAATCCCGGGATTATAAATATTTCAACAATCAATAAAACTAATCCTATAATAAATAAAATTATTTCTATAATTGATGCCAGCTCGAGAATATAACCGGCGCCAAAGAAAAGACCTAAAGCAATTAAACCGGCAGTACCGGCAAGTCCCCAACCTGGTGTTTTAATCTCTGTATAAATCCCAATTAAACCAATCATAATCAGTAACGAAGAAATTATCGGATTGCTTAAAAATCTAACTACATCTTCTGCCCAGTTGGAAGAAATATTAATAATATCCGCTTGTTCAAAATCAAAATATTTTTTAATCTCTTCGATAGAATTCAGTTCGGCATCAGCCATTTGAAATTGCACAGCTTCTTCAGTTGTAAGAGTAATTAACTTAGTACTATCATCCTGAACATCAGCAACCACAATCCTTTCATCAACCATACCCTGGGCTATGTCTGTTCTTCTTCCATTTTTTTCTGCTGTTGCTCTCATTTCAGAACGCATATACGATTGATATTTCTCGGATTGTTTTTCACCAGATTGATCCACAACAGTAGAAGCACCCATCGATGCACCGGGCACCATTACAATTTTTTCGCATGAGAGAGCGATTAATGCTCCGGCAGATATAGCACGCTTATCAATAAATGCAATAGTCATTACTTTACTATTAAGTATTGCATCTTTTATTTGTGTCGCAGCATCAACCCTACCGCCAAAAGTGTTGATTTTAAAAATTATTGCAGCAGCAGAATTTTTTTCTGCATCATCAATAACACGTTTTACAAAAGGAGCCAATCCTAAATCAATATCCCCTTCAATATCAGCAAGATAAATTTTTTGCTGGGCAAACAGATTAGAAGAAATTGCGATAATTAATAGAAGGATTAAATTTTTCATTTTATACCATTGATTGGAAAAATATCAGGAGTTAATTACTCAAATAGTTACAATTTATCAAATAAAATTTAAGGAAGGAGTAAAGGAAATCCTCCCATTAAATGGGAGGACTTATAGAAGTTATTTCTTTTCTTCCTTTTCTTTAACAACAGAAGCTATAGCAGAACGTTCAAATTTCATTTTAACATTATTACCGACATCGAGTAAAATTGTTTTTTCTTCTAAACCAGCTACTGTTCCATAGAGTCCGCTACTAAGAATTACTTTATCCCCTTTTTCGACTGCAGAAAGAAGTTTTTCACGTTCCTTAGCACGCTTCTGCTGAGGTCTGATTATCATAAAATAGAATATGGCAAAGATAGCACCGAACATAATCAGTGTACTTATCATGCTTCCACCACCACCACCTTGTCCATCCGGTGGTGCCATTGCTAATAAAAGATCCACTTATTCCTCCTTAATTGATTGTATGTTTACTGAAATTATTTTGCTGATATTATTTTTCCATTCTATAAAAGAACCATCTATAATTCTTTTTCTTGCTTCACGGACTAAATTTAAATAAAAAGTTAAATTATGTATAGTTGCTAATTCAAGTGCCAGTATTTCTTTTGCATTAAAAAGATGACGCAAGTATGCTTTAGAAAAATTTTTACAAGTATAGCAAGAACAGTTAAAATCCAACGGACTATTATCATCTTTATAAGCAGTATTCCGGATAGAAACTATACCGGCAGAAGTAAACAAATAAGCATTACGGGCATTACGTGTCGGCATGACACAATCGAACATATCAACACCACGTGCGATTGCTTCGAGAATATTTTCGGGTCTGCCTACTCCCATTAAATATCTCGGTTTATCTGACGGCATAAAATCAATTGTAAAATTTACAATATCATACATAGTTTCAGTCGATTCGCCGACTGCTAATCCGCCGATAGCATATCCGTCAAAATCGAGTTTAACTAAATCATTAGCAGATGATTCTCTTAAATCTTTATAAACACTACCTTGAATAATTCCAAACAAATATTGATGATGACCATATAAAGGATTTGTAGAATCAAATGCTTCTTTATTTTTTACAGCCCACTGCGATGTAAGTTCTTTAGATTTTTTTGCGTACTCGTATTCACAAGGGAATGGAGTGCATTCATCAAGCGGCATCATAATATCCGAACCGATGCTTCTCTGTATTTCAATAACTTTTTTCGGTGAAAAAAAATGTGATGATCCATCAAGATGAGATTTAAACTCAACACCATCATCTTTTAATTTCCGCAAATCAGTCAAACTGTAAATTTGGAACCCGCCGCTATCAGTTAAAATCGGTCTTTGCCAATTCATAAACTTATGGAGTCCGCCGGCATTTTCAATTACATTTGTGCCAGGTCTTAAATAAAGATGGTAAGTATTTGAAAGAACAATTTCCGCATCTATATCATTTTCTAAAATTTTCTGATTTACCGCTTTAACTGTCCCTTGTGTGCCGACCGGCATAAAAATCGGAGTTTTAACTATGCCATGATCGGTATGGAATTCTCCGACACGTGCTTTGGAATTTTTATCAGTGTGATGAACAGTAAACTTCAAATAGACAATTCTTAAATATTTATGGTAAAAAGATAAGCAAAATCTGAATATCTTCCATTTAAGCGTAAATGATTTTAACTATGATATTTTTTAAAAAGTACTGTAAATGGACAATTTTACTTTTACACTATAGTAACTAGATGATGAAATAAATGACAACTTATTTTTTCTCATCTGATTCAACTTCACCTTCCCATTCAATAATTCCACCGGAAAGATTAAACACATTTTCAAAACCCATATTTATCATTAGCATCACCGCATTTAAACTTCTAACCCCTGATCTGCAATAAACGAAATAACTTTTTGTATGATCGAGTTGTTCAATCTTTTGTGCAAAATCAGGTTTGTATATATCTATCAAAATTGAGTTTGGAATTCTAATTTTATTGTATTCATCCCGAGTGCGAACATCCAAGATAATAGAATCCTTGTTTTCTTTAATTCTCTTTTCGAATTCTGATGAATCCAAATTGAATGATAATTGATTTTGTGTTTTGAAAGATCTATTCATTTATTTTTCCATTTATGATATGATGCTGAACCAACAAAAAATATTCTATTCGGATTCAGCAATTAATGTGAGTTTTAAGAGATCAATTTTAGTTCGATCGGATTTAAGGATTAGAATGGAGTAATTATCAATCTTAAATGATTCACCCTTCATAGGAATCTTGCCTAACTTGAATGTAATGTATCCGGCGATAGTTTCATAATCTCCTTCTGGAATAAAAATATTGTATTCCTCTATAAGATAATCAATTTCCACTTTACCGCTAAGAATGTAAGTATTATCATTAATCTTGCGTATAACTTTTTCTTCAACATCATATTCATCGCTTATTTCACCAAACAATTCTTCTATTAAATCTTCCACTGTAATAATTCCAGCAGTACCGCCAAATTCATCAACAACAACAGCAATCGAAAATTGTTTTTCCAGAAATTCATTGAGCATATCAAGACTTTTTTTAGTTTCAGGGACAAAAACAACATCTCTGATAATTGATTTAAGATCTTTTGGTTGATTAAATAAATCTTTTAAAAGAAATATCCCTTTTATATTATCTAGATTATCTTCGAAAGCAATTAATTTGGAATAACCGGATTCAATGAAAAGATCTATCAAATCCTGGATTGAAGCATTGATATCAATTCCTACAATGGCAGTACGCGGAGTGATTGCTTCGTAAACCCGCTGATCACTAATTTCTATCACCCTATTAATGATATCTGTCTGTTCTTCGTCCATTTTACCGGCTTCCGAACTTTCTTCAATTAAATTTTTTATTTCTTCTTTATCAGATAATTTTAGAATTAATTCCTCTTCCTTATTCCTTATGATATTTGTGATATGGGAATATTTTTTTGTTGTGTTTACAAATGGTTTGAATACCGCTACAAGAACTTTCAAAGGAAATGCCGCAAACAGAATAATGTTATCGGCATAAACACGTGCTATGTATCTGGGAATCAACTTTCCGAATATCAATAATGTAAATGTTATAAAAAATACAATAGTTAGTATCGAGAATTTATTTGATATCATTACTATTGCCGATACAGCAACGAACAAAACAACAAGTGTAATATTTGAAAAATTTATGATTGAGTATAAACTATGCGGATTATTAATTATTTCATTAGCGTTAACTGCATTGATATTGTTTTTACGTGCTCTTATCTCCAATTTCATTTTATGCGCAACAACCACAGCGACTTCTGATGCAGATAAAAATGCAATCATTAACAAAAGAATAATCAGTATGATAAGATAAGTAAGCATAAATATTGACTAAAAATAGATTATATAAAAAGTAGCTGCGATAAAAAGAAGTGAATTAACTATCATTGGTGCATCGTTTAATATTACTTCAGCTACATTTTCACCTTTATTTCCTTTATATACTAAGAACATATACCTGAATATTCCAAAGACAACGAATAAAGTTGTGAATACCAGATTCTCGGTACCGAATGCATCCACAGTTCTTTCAGCCACTGAATAAAGAGCATAGCAAATTATTACACCGCCGGCAGTTATTGCAGAAATCTGATCTATGAAATTGAGTGAGTAATCTCGCAATACTAATCTTTGACCGACTGCATTATCACTCGTAGCAATTTCCACTCTGCGTTTCATAACTGCTAAGAATAAAGATAGAAATATTGTTGTTAAGATCAGCCAGCTTGAAATATAAATTGAGATAATTACAGCACCTCCGATTACCCTTAAAATAAATCCGGCAGCGATACAAAAAATATCTACAATTACAATCTGCTTTAGATAAAATGTGTATGCAATATTTATAACTATGTATGACCAGAGAAGTATTACAAAATTATTTTTTATTATAAATGAAAAGATCAGTACAAGAATTAATAGAAATGTAATAATTATAAAAGCTTCAGTTTTGGTGATTAAACCGCTTGGAATCGGTCTATCTTTTTTGAGTGCATGCAGTTTGTCTCTTTCAGAATCAGCTATATCGTTCAGAACATAAACAAAACTTGAAGTTATACAAAATGCTGCAAAACCTATTAACACGGTAGAGATATAATCCCAGTGCAGAAAATGTCTGGAGAAAACTAAGGGAACAAAAACAAAAATGTTTTTAAGCCAGCTTGAAACCCGTAGTAATCTTATATATTGATAAGTTTTAGAAGACAATCGCTTCATCATAGCTTCCGAAATGTTGTTTCAATTCTTCAACCATTTCACCAAGAGTAACAT
>CAYXKL010000053.1:0-17562 GCA_964464825.1 uncultured Melioribacter sp.
AACCGATTATTACTAAAGCTAAAACAAATTCTGTTGCTGCTAGAAGATATGTTTATGATGAAATTAAAGATAGAACTTTAATCAAAGAATTATTTGATGAGATTGTACCCAAAATTGGAGATAGACCAGGCGGATACACAAGAATTGTACGTCTTGGTTTACGTAAAGGAGATGCAGCAGAATTAGCTTTAATAGAATTAGTTGATTACAGCGGTATGGTAAAACCTAAAAAAGCTAAAAAAGAAAAAGCTGAAGTTGAATCTCCGAAAGCAGAAACAACTAAAGAAACAACAGAAAAGAAAGAAGAAAAGAAAGCAGCTAAAGTAAAAACTCCAAGAGCAAAAAAAGCTGATGATCAGAAAGTAAAAGAAAAGAAAGCACCGTCTAAAGGTAAAACATCTACAGTTAGAAAGACCGGTGATAAATAAATTATTTTTAGATTTTTATAAAAGAGTAATCGTATTAACGGTTACTCTTTTTTTATTTTAAACACATGAAAAATATTCAATTCCAAAAATCTGTATATAAATTAAATGAAATACCAAATAAGGAATTGCCAGCAATTGTACTATGCGGCAGATCTAACGTTGGTAAATCTTCATTCATCAATTGTTTATTCGCACCGGTTAAAGTTGCCAAAACAAGTTCAACACCTGGTAAAACAAGATCAATCAACTATTATTTAGTTGATAACAAATTTTATATAGTTGATTTGCCCGGATTTGGTTATGCAAAAGTTTCCCAAAAAGAACGCGATTATTGGAAGAAATTGATTGAGGATTATTTTACTATAAATAAAAGCATAGTCTCAGCATTTCATATACTTGACAGTAGATATGACCCAACAATTCTAGACCATCAGCTAAATGAGTTTCTAAAATTAAAAAACATTGATTATTATTTTGTTTTTAATAAAATAGATAAATTGAAACAGTCTGAATTTGTTAAACTAAAGCATAATATTGCTTCATTCTTCCCGGAAGCCAAAGCAGATAGAAATTTATTCTTCTTTTCTGCCATTAAAGGTATCGGTAAAAAAGAAATAATTCGTCTAATTCAGTCATTCCATTTATGAAAAATTCACAAAACTTTCTTATTATTGAGTGAAAATTTGTAGTAATTAATCTTTGTGCACATCTTACGGATGGAATGATGGGTTTATCTGAAAAATACAGAAAGCGTCTACTAACATTCATTTTCATTCCAATTTTAATTGCTCTCCTTTTGCTGACAGATGATTTTCTAATCAAAATTTTAATTGGATTAATATTAATCATCTACGCAGCTTTTATAATATTTCTGCGTGATTCTGCTAAGCCTGATATAAGTACAGAAAATGATTTTCCACAAATTGAAAAAGAAGAATATGAAGAGTCTAATTTAGAGAAGTACCGTTCGGAAAAAGAAAAAGATTTTCATATTATATCACCAAATAAAAACATAGAAGTAATAACAGCCGATTCATTCTTGTCATCTATGCATAAGAGTAATAAAGAATTTTTCAAACCGCCAAATTTTAAAGAGAATTTTGAAAAGATTGTTCATGAAGAATTACCAAAAGGTGTAAGTCAGGATGAAGAATTTGGTTTTGTTCTTGAAAAAATCTTGAGTGTAATCAAAGATTCTTTTATGGCACACACGGCTGCATTTTTTTGGTATAATAAAAATAGAAGGCGACTTACTTTAGAAAAGTATATTTCAAGTGCCACTCAGATTTCAAAACAGAAATTTGATTTAGAAGATGATATACTAGGGAAAATTATTCAGAAAGAAGAACCGGAACTTCTAACCGATATTGCTTCCAATGCCGAGATCGATGTTATACGTTATTATAGCGCACCTCAAGGAATAAAAAGTTTTGTCGGTGTTCCTCTTTTTTATGGAAAATCATTAACTGGAATTTTGACTTTAGATTCAAAAATCAATGATGCATTTGGTATCGAACAGATATATTCACTTGGTAAAATTGTCCGTGTTATTTCAGTAATCATTTCACTATTTGAAGAAAAATATTCGGAAACTCAAGCAGAAAAACGTCTGCAAGCATTGATTGGTATTCTAAGTTATGATAAAAAATTTGAATCGGAATCCGATCTTTACTCTGCATTAGATAATGCAGTTAAAGATTTAATTGATTGGGATGCATTTACATTTGTTTCATATTTCCCTAATGAAAGCAGATTTAAAACGGTAAGAATAATAAATAAGACTTCGCTGAAATACGTCGGTGAAAATTTAGAAGTTGATCTAACCGGAACAATAGTAGGAAAATCTATTCTTAGTGCTACACCGGTAAAAATTGATGATACATCTCTAACTGAATATCCACGTTTTTCAAAAAATGAAGATGTAAGTTTTGATGGTTCATTCCTTGCTATCCCATTAGTATATGACGAGCAGAATTATGGTGTACTTTGTTTTGAGAGTTTGAAAAAAAATATTTATACTAACAGCGAAGTAAATTTTATCAAAAATGCAACGAAGATCTTTGCCTTTATTCTTCATTCATATTCTACGATAAGTATTTTAAAAGGTTTATTATCTGTTGATATTGAAACACGAGCACTAAATTACGATGCATTCATTCAAAGATTATCTGTAGACCTTGTAAGAAGTAAAGAACTTGGAATTAGTGGCGCTGTTGTTTTAATAAGAATAGATGATTTCTTAGAGCAAGATTCATTATTTGAAGGTGATCCATTTCCTAAAGTGTTGCGTGCAATTGGACAAATGATTAAAGATGAAATGACTCCACTTAATATTTTAGGAAGATTGAGTGAAAAAATATTTGCCATCTATTTCTTTAATACATCTCCAAAAGACGTTTTTCTATGGGCAGAAAAACTTAGAATTAAAATTGCTAGAAAACCAATTTCGGTTGTAACTAAACAGACTACTTTTACTGTTTCTATTGGAGTTGCATCAACAACCAACAAAACTGATGTACAGGAAGTACTGGACAATGCGGAACTTGCACTTAAGAAAGCTCTCGAAAAGGGTGGTAACACTGTTAAAAGCATCAATTAATTCCATTGAATAATTTTATTATAATAGTACTTGATGGTGTAGGCGTAGGTGAACTTCCTGATGCATATAAATATCAGGATGAAGGAAGCAATACACTTGCTAATACGGCTAATATTGTCGGCGGACTTCATTTACCTAATCTCGAAACTCTTGGATTGGGGAATATAATCCAAATTAAAGGTATTACACCCCAAAAAAATCCGTTAGCTTCATTCGGTAAATTAACAGAAGTATCAGCCGGCAAAGATTCTACAACCGGTCATTGGGAACTTGGCGGATTGGAAATAAAAAAAGAGTTCCCGCTATTTCCAAATGGATTTCCAAATCATATTATCGAACAGTTTATCAATGAAACGGGGGCAAAAGGAATTCTTGGCAACTATCCGGCATCGGGTACAGAAATAATTCAAGAACTTGGTAAACAGCATTTAGAAACCGGATTCCCGATTATTTACACTTCCGGTGATTCTGTATTTCAAATTGCTGCACATGAAGAAATAATACCGCTTCAAAAACTTTATGAAATTTGTATAATTGCCCGGGAAAAAATACTTATTGATAAATTTGCTGTAGGTAGAGTTATTGCAAGACCATTTATTGGTACAGTAGGAAATTTTACAAGAACTACTAATAGAAGAGATTTTTCATTAGATCCATTTTCTGATACAATACTTGATTATGCTTCTAATTCTGGAATCGAAACAATTGCAATTGGAAAGATTAACGATTTATTTAATTATCGCGGTATAAGAAAAAAACTAAAAACAAAATCGAATCTGGAAGGAATTAATTATATAATTTCTGAATTAACTAATTCAAAAGGGAGTTTTATATTTGCCAATCTTGTTGATTTTGATGTTTATTATGGACATAGAAACGATCCTATTGGCTTTGCAGCAGCACTAAAAGAATTTGATGGTAAACTACCGGATATCATTGATAAACTAGATGAGACGGATTGTTTGATATTAACGGCAGATCACGGGAATGACCCTACTACACCGAGCACAGATCATAGTAGAGAATATGTACCGTTATTATTTTACAGAAAAAATATTCCAGGTAAAAATTTAGGTGTGAGAGATACTTTTGCTGATATTGCTCAAACTGCTGCTAATTATTTCAGGATTAATAATAGTCTGCTCGGAAAGAGTTTTTTGTATGAATGAAAATCAAACTAAAATCTATGAATTTGAAACAAAAATTAATGAAGATGGGAGTATTAATTTACCTATCAATAAATTAATGGAATTTAAGAAAAATGGCTTTAATGAAATATCAGTTGTTTTGTATGGCAGCGCTAAAAACACAGCACAACATTTGAAAATAAATATTGATTTATTTGAAAAAATAAAAGAAGTACAAGGATTACCTGATGTCGTAATTCTAGATCTATTAAAATCTAAAGGAAGTATGGCCAATTCTAATTCTATATTAAAGTTGAAATACTAATGGCACAGAATGTAGAGTATCTGGTTGATACGGATATAATTATTGATCATCTATTATCAGATAAAAAAATAATTTCTAATCTTGAATTGGCAATGATGAACGGTATCTGTTTTACTACTGTTTTGAATTCAACAGAAATTTATTTTAATAGTTGGACAGAAGAAGAAAAAAATAGAATTAACAGCGTAATGAATTCGTTAAAAGTATTAGGAATTAATTCAAGATACAGTTTGAAGATTTCAGATTTTTTTAATAAAGTTGCAACCACACGTGACGCAATGATATGTGTTATTGCAAAAATTAATAAACTTCCAATATTAACATCAGATAGTGGAAGATATTTAAATAGCGGAATAAAAATTATTAATCCATTAGAATTGAGAGGTTAATCTGATACTCGGAAAAGTAATTGGTACAGTTTGGTCAACCCGAAAAGATGAAAACTTGGTCGGTGCAAAATTTTTAATTGTGCGTCAATTAAATCTGGATTACACACCTAAAGAATCTACTGTTGTTGCTGTGGATTCCGTTGGTGCCGGAGTGGGCGAAGTAGTGTTGGTTGCTCAAGGCAGTTCTGCACGCCAAACCAATTTTACAAAAAATAAACCTGTTGATGCTGTAATTATGGCAATTGTCGATAAACTTGATATTGCCGTAAAGGATTTACCACCTAAGCCGGAAAAAAAATAATGTATTTAGGCCGAGTAATTGGTACAATATGGGCTACTAAAAAGTATGATGCTGTCACCGGTTACAAAATGCAGTTTGTTCAACCGTTAAATGCAAACCTTACTAAAATTGGTGATCCTATTATTGCATTAGATACTGTTGGAGCCGGACCCGGTGAAATAATTTATTTTGTTACTGCAAGCGAAGCAGTTATTCCTCTTGATGTTGATATGGCACCTGTAGATGCTTCTATTGTAGGCATTGTTGATTCTATTAATGTAGAAAATCTGTAGGAGTATTTTTTTTTGAAAATAACAAAACAATTTACAAATAGAGATAATTTATCTTTAGATAAATATTTACAAGAGATCGGAAAAGTTGATCTTTTAACACCAGACGAAGAAATTGAATTAGCTGTACGAATAAAAAAGAACGATCAAAAAGCTCTTGAAATACTAGTCAAAGCCAACCTCAGATTTGTTGTATCGGTTGCCAAACAATATCAAAATCAAGGTTTAACTTTAGGTGATCTAATAAATGAAGGAAATCTTGGTTTGATTAAGGCTGCTAAAAGATTTGATGAAACCCGCGGTTTCAAATTTATTTCCTATGCTGTCTGGTGGATAAGGCAGTCTATTCTACAAGCTCTTGCTGAACAATCAAGAATTGTTCGCCTTCCATTAAATCGTGTTGGTGCTTTAAATAAAATTGGTAAAGCTTATAATAATCTTGAACAAGAATTTGAAAGGGAACCAAGTGCACAAGAACTTGCTCAAGAGCTAGAAATGGATATTGCTGAGGTTTCAGATACACTAAAAATATCTGGACGTGCTGTATCCATGGATGCTCCATTTTCACAAGGTGAAGAAAATAGATTGCTTGATGTTTTACCAAATGAAGAAATTCCAGCACCAGATTTCACTTTAATGTCTGAATCATTAAAAAGTGAAATAGAAAGAGCTCTTTCTACACTTTCCGAACGGGAAGCAGAAGTTATAAAATTATATTTCGGATTGAAGAAAGAACATTCCCTTACTCTTGAAGAAATCGGAGAGAAATTTAACCTAACGCGTGAACGTGTAAGACAGATAAAAGAAAAAGCTATACGACGTCTGCGTCATGCATCACGCAGTAAAAATTTAAGATCATATTTAGGTTAATGTGGATAATTTATTGAAAAATTTAAAATTTATTGCATTCGGTATTATTTCAATTCTTACTTTTACTGCGTGTAGTGCATCATCATCGTCTCAAAGATACGGTCAATCTAAACCTAAAATCGAAGAACCTTCCAAATCTCCACGTTACGGAAAAAATGAAGAAGTAAAATCAAAAGAAAATTCAGAAATTCTTGTATTACATGATTTACCGGATACATCTCAAACTGAATTTGATGAATTGCCGGTGGAAGATATAACAATTGATCAGACAAAATTTGTTGCAAATTATGACAAACTGAAAAATTTTAATGTGGCTCTAACACCGCGTGAAAAAATGCTCTTCGAAGTGATTAAATATTTAGATACACCATATAAATACGGAGGCAACTCCGATAAAGGAATTGATTGCTCAGCATTTACTAAAACAATTTACGAATCATCTGTTTTAATCGAATTACCACGAACTGCACGTGAGCAATATTCTCTTGGCGAAGAAGTTGACATTGATGAATTGAAATTTGGTGATCTTGTTTTTTTTAATACAACTAAAAGATCATTTCCCGGGCATGTTGGAATTTATCTCGGGGAAAATCAGTTTGCTCATGCAAGCAGAAAACTTGGCGTTACGGTTTCTTCACTTTCTTCAACATATTATAAGAATAGATATGTTGGTGCGCGAAGATACAGTGATATTCAAACTCAATAAAATACATTCCATCCGTTATATTACTTCTATTTAACAAACCATATTTTAAAGCAAATTGAAAATCTAAATTCAAAGAACTAATTTGTTTCTGAAATTTAAATTTAATTGGAGTTTATAATGGATTACAGAATTGAAACCGACAGTATGGGTGAAATTAAAGTACCAAATGATAAGTATTACGGTGCTCAAACAGCTAGATCATTGATGAATTTCAAAATTGGAGGCGAAAGATTTCCAGCAGAAATGATTAGAGCACTTGGTATTGTTAAAAAAGCTGCTGCCCTTACTAATAATGAATTAGGCACATTACCAAATGAAAAATGTGATTTAATTATTAAAGCAGCCGATGAAGTAATAGAAGGTAAACTTAATGATCATTTTCCATTGGTTGTATGGCAGACTGGCAGCGGAACTCAAACAAATATGAATGCTAATGAAGTTATATCGAACCGTGCAATTGAAATAGCTGGCGGAGTTCTAGGAAGCAAAAAACCAATCCATCCAAATGATGATGTGAACAAAGCACAATCGACAAATGATGCTTTCCCTACAGCAATTCATATAGCTGCTGTTGAAGAAATTCATCGAAGATTGATTCCAATGGTTACAAAACTGCGCGATGCATTAGAAACTAAATCGAAAGAGTTTAAAGATATTATTAAAATTGGCAGAACACATTTAATGGATGCTACTCCATTAACATTAGGTCAAGAATTTTCTGGTTATGCACAGCAATTAACAAATGGATTAGCTCGTATTAGTGATTCACTAAAACGGTTATACGAAATACCGATTGGCGGTACTGCAGTGGGCACTGGATTAAATACACATCCGGATTATGCGGTAAAAGTTGCACAGAAAATATCTGATATAACCGGTAAACCATTTAAAACTGCACCAAATAAATTTGAAGCAATGGCAGCAAAAGATGCTTTAGTTGAGATGCATGGAGTTCTAAAAACTTTAGCTGTATCGTTAATGAAAATTGCTAATGATGCAAGATGGCTTGGTTCAGGGCCAAGATGTGGTATAGGAGAAATTTCTTTACCAGAAAATGAACCGGGCAGTTCAATTATGCCCGGGAAAGTTAATCCAACCCAATCAGAAGCTCTTACAATGATATGTACCCAGGTATTTGGTAATGATGTTACAGTTAATTTTGCCGGTGCTAGCGGTAATTTTGAACTGAATGTATTTATGCCGGTTATTGCTTTTAATATTCTTCAATCAATTAAGTTAATGGCAGATGCTTGCGAAAGTTTTACGGATAATTGTGTCGTTGGTATTACTGCCAATGAAATAAATATTAAAAAACATCTTGAAAATTCTTTGATGCTTGTTACATCATTAAATCCAGTTATCGGTTATGATAACGCAGCTAAAGTTGCGAAGAAAGCTCATAAGGAAAATAAAACTCTAAAAGAAGCTGCAATGGAATTAGGTCTTTTAACTGCTGAGAAATTTGATGAGGTTGTTAGACCAGAAAAAATGATAGGACCGAATAAATAAATGAAGTAAGTACCTTGAAGGTCTTAATGACCTTCAAGGTGTTTTAACAATTTATTTTGCAATCAATTCTAAATTAAGAGTAACTTCTTTTCCATCTCTAAGTACAATAACATCTACTTTATCACCTGGTGAAAACTCACCCATTGCATACATAAAATCATATATATTGTTTACTGTTTTGGAACCGAATTTTATAATAATATCGTTTGGTTTCATCCCGGCTTTAGCAGCGGGACCGCCTTCAGTAACACCGGAAATTTTATATCCGCTTCCGTTATAACCAAATTCGGGGACAGTTCCTACAGTTACTCGTGATTTAGTTGAAGCACCGCGGTTTGTCGGCTCTTCAATTTTTACAAAGTCGGGTTTATTCTCTAGCTGTTGGGTATAGTTGACTACATCGTAAACAAATTTTACAACTTCTTCTTCACCGGTTAAATTAATTTTATCGGCATCATCGGATGGTTTATGATAATCTGTATGGGTACCCGTAAAGAAAAATAGAACTGGAATATTTTTATTTGTGAATGCCTGATGATCACTTCCGCCAGAGCCGCTATCATTGAATGTCAGTTTGAGTTGATATTTATTCTGCTCATTTAAAATATTTTTCCAGATTGATGATGTACCGGCACCAATTACTGTAAGATTTTTCTCATCATTTAGTCTTCCAATCATATCCATATTGAACATTCCGGTAATATCAGAAAGGGGAATAGGTGAATTATTTGTAAAATGAGAAGAACCAAGTAATCCAAGCTCTTCACCGCTGAATGCTAAAAATATAATGCTTCTCTTTAAGTTATTTTTTTCAGAACCGAACTTTTCTGCAAGTTCAAGCAATCCGGTTGTCCCTGATCCATTATCATCAGCACCATTATGTATTTGCGGTTCATTTCCTTTGTACATAGATGCAGATTTTAATTGGTCAATTCCTAAATGGTCATAATGAGCGCCAACAACTAAATATTCTTTCTTTAAAACTGGATCATTACCTTCAATATATCCTCCAACATTTCGGGCAATTTTTTCGATTTCTTTAACTGCTGTTTCAATTTCAACGGTAACACCATTAATTAAAAATGAAGAAGGTTTTTTATTTGTATCAATATTTTTTTGGTGTTTTGTGAATTCTATGTTTTGAGTTTTTAGTATTTCATTAGCAGCATCTCTTTTAATTTGAATAACCGGAAAGTCTTTAATTCCGGCAGCACCGTCATAACGTAATTCCATTAACTGATCTTTATCGTTTTCAGGGAAATATCCGTTAACAAAAATAATTCCAGTAGCACCTTTGTCTCTTGCTGCTGCTGCTTTTTGTCTATAAGTTGCATATCTGTCAAATTCTGATTTTGAACTATCATGTTCAGGATGATACCTCATCACTAGCACAACTTTCCCTTTAACATCTAATCCTTCATAGTCATCATAATTTAGTTTTGGGGCAGAAATACCATAACCGGCAAAAACTAATTCTGATTTTATTTTTGCTTCTCCGGAAAATGGTGAAGTTATAAATTCTTCATAAAGTTTTAATGATCGTGTCTGGTTATTAAAAGTAAATTTTGCACTATTAATATTTGTTAATTCAACACTTTCAATAAACTTAAATTCTTGAAAATAACTCCCATTAAATAAAGGCATTAATTTGGAATTTTTGAATTGTTCAGCAATATAGTCACCAGCTAATCTTTCTTCAGCAGTACCGGTAAATCTTCCTTTGAAATCATCGGATGAGATATAAAATATATGTGCTTTTATATCATTCGCGGTTATCTGCGGATCTTTCCAAGTTTTTTGAGCCGATATAAAATTAACTGAAATTAAAAAAAGAATGATGAAAATTTTCTTCATTTGTTCCTCAAAAAGTAAAAATGGTTAATTGTAAAATAAAATTATTCGGGTACATGTACCAAAAAATATTCTTTAGCTGTCTTGCCTATTTTAGAAGCTTGTTCAATTGTCATATGCAGATCTGATGAAGTTTCATCTTCAGCTCCGGCTTCAATAATTGCTAAGTCGGATCCTTTTGCAAATTTTACGAGATTATCACAATATGCTGTATCGCCGCCATAACAAATTGATTTTGTATCATAATAAAATTTAAAACCGAGTGATGGAATTTCGATCGATGAATTGTTATCAGATGATGGCTCACGGTGATTAACTTTAAATGGTTTAATTCTAACTGAGTTTCTTGTGAATTGTTTCTGCTGATCGATTTGATGTAAATTTATTTTATATGATAATTCATCTTTATAAACACTCATAAATGCTTTATAAATGCTTTCAATCTCAACACATCCTTTTGGATAATAAATTGAAAGTGGGGAACGCTTTCTGAGTACTGATAAATAAGTAAGCAGCGACCAAACACCGCCTACGTGATCATGATGACCATGACTTATAAAAATATCAGAAACACGAATAATAGTTTCTGCACCTACATCTTTGTTCAAATCTCTCAATATGCCATCACCCGGATCGATTATAAAAGCAGTATTACTTGTTGTTAATAATATTCCCGTTGCTATGTTTGGGATTGAGCAATAGATTTTAATAAAGAAATCGTCTTTGCGCCAGATTAATGGATATTTATGAAGATCGCTTTGTTTCATTTAGTTTAAATTATTATTTGTGCTACAAGACCGCCGATGAAGAATGCTGTTAACCAAGTTCCAAACCATATTGTAAAACCTTCTTTCCATCCTCTTTCTTTTAGCATTACTACAAAAGAAGCTATACATGGTACAAATAATGTTATAGTAATAATAGCAACAGTAATTTGTTCGGCAGTTAATCTCATATCAAATAAACCGGCAGCACCAAAATCTCTTCTAACCATGCCCATTACAAATGCATTTGAAGCTTCTTTAGGTAACTTTAGCCATTGTGTTGTAAATGGATTTAAAATATCTTGCCATACATTTAGAATACCAGTTAATTCAAAAATTCCAATTCCTAATGCACCAATAAAAAACCAAAAACCGGCTTCTTTCATAAAACCATAACTTCTATAAAAAGTTTTTTTGATAACATTAGTAAATCTTGGAATTCTCATCATCGGAAGATCAATTAATAATGGAGAACTTTCACCGGGAAGCATTTTATTTAAGATTGTTGAAAGTGTAATCAAAACTGTAAAAATTACACTTATAAATATCAGTAATGATTTCAAACCAGCACCACTTAAAAGAACTGTTATAACGGCAAGCTGGGCTGAGCATGGTATTACAAATTGTAATATTGCTGTTACTATGGATTTTTCACGTTCGGTGCCTAGTAATCTAGTTGTAATGTTTGCCATAGTAATACATCCGAAACCGAGCATGATTGGTATTACTGCACGTCCGTTCAAACCAATTTTATTGAATGCTCTATCAAGCATCGTAGCTAATCTTGGCAAGTAACCGCTGTCTTCTAAGAATGCCATCACAAGGTAGAAACCGATAACGAGAGGTGTCAATAAAAATAAAAGATATGTAATCGTCATCGTTATTACACCAAATTCGCCAAAGAACAACCGAACAATCGGATTTGAAAAATTGAAATCTGAGACCGCACCCGGCTGTTTTGAATAAACTTCAAATGATTTTTGCTCTATAGGGGCATTAGAAATACCATCCGGGAAAGAAAATGTTTTTTGATCGATTAATATTTCATTTTGATTAAATATCTGAACATCAATATTTGTTGTCGTGTAGTTAGCGATGAAAGATTTAACATTAAATTCGAATAATTCTTTACCTAAAACATTTTCAGTAAAATCAACAATTCGTTGTGAAACAAAATCGCCAATGAAAAAATAGACTAAGACTAGCATAACTGCTAAAATCGGGATACCGGTTATTGGATTTAATGATAGTCTGCCGAGAGTGTTAAAAATTTCTCCTTTTTTTGAATCTTCATATTCAACAATATCTACAATTTCATTAACTCGATTTCTTCTCCCGATATAAATTCTTTCTCTTTCATCTGCAGTACCAACTGGAATCTTGTATTTCGCTGATGTATCCTCATCACCTTCCAAAATCAAAAGTGCTTCTGATTGAGGGATATTCTTTTCCATTACTTGATTTAGAATAAAATGAAGATCTAATTGTTGATTACCGATTTTTGCTAATTCAATTGCCTCATCGAGTTTATCAAAACCGGTTTTGTTAACTGCCGACGTTTCAATAATTTCAACACCAAGTAATTCTGAAAGTTTAATTTTATCAATTTTTATTTTTCTTTTCTTTAATTCATCCGAAAAATTTAATATGAGAGTAACTTTTTTACCCATATCAATTAATTGCAATGTTAAGAAAAGATCGCGTTCAAGATGAAGTGCATTAACTACATTTAGAACAATATCCGAACTTAAGATTATATTTTTTGCAACTTTTTCTTCATCATTAAAAGAAGAAACGCCATAAATTCCAGGTGTGTCGTAAATCAGTTTTTCTTTATATATGCTTTTTGTTAATGATATTGTTGTACCGGGGTAATTGGAAACATCAACATACATACCACTTAGATAATTAAAAATACAAGATTTTCCAACATTTGGATTTCCAACTAAAACAATTTTCTGACTTACTGACTCAGAAAGTAGAGGTTGAGTAATTAATAGATTTGAATTATCACTATTGAGATTGATGATGTTATCAGATTTCATTTTGCCCTATTAAAAAATAATGACCTTAATTTTTTTTGCAAGTTCGTAACCAACAGCTATTTCTTGTCTACTTTTTTGTATTACTATTGTACCGCCCGGTAATCTTTCTATGCATTTTATTGTATCACCTTCAGTAATTCCTAATCTTATTAGTTGTATTCCGACATTACCAGTTGGTAATTTCAAAATTGTAACAGCGGTTCCTTTTTTTGCTTTATCAAGTGTGCTATTTGGCATTTTTGTTCAATTTACAATTAGCATTTGTACATTTACCAAATATGTTGAATGAATGACCGCTTACATCGTAACCTAATTTTTTAGCTACCTCATCAACTATTTGTTCAATTTTTGGTTCTGAGAATTCTTTTATTGCACCGCAAGAAATACATATTAAATGATCGTGACTTTTCCTTTCGTAGTTAGATTCATACCGGGATTTATTTTCACCAAAATTTCTTTTTGCTAATAATCCGCAAGCGGCTAGTAATTCTAATGTATTATATACTGTTGCTCGCGAAACATTAGAATTATTGGTTTTCATTTTTAGGTAAAGTTCGTCAGCACCAAAATGTCCCTCGTAGCCGATAGCATAATCTAGAACTTCAAACCTTTCAGGAGTAATTCTATGGCTTTCTTTTCTCAGAAAATTTCTAAATTCATCGTGTGCGGCACTAAGATTCAATTATTTTTACCATTTATTTAGATTTAGTCTATATAAAATTAGGAAGTTTTATTACTAAAATCAAAAGAAATCTGTATGTCTTTTTTCGACTTTTTTGAACTAATTAATATCAATTATGTTACATATAAAAATTATATTTCGCTTACTAATTATACATTTCAAAAAACTAAGAGGAAATTATGTCTGTCCAATTTGAAGTAATTGAAAGAGTCGGTACTTCAACAGAATCAATAAGTGATGCAGTAAAATCTGTTTTATCCACAGCTAATAACGAAAAAAAATTTGCGTGGTTCGAAATTGTTGAACAACGTGGAAGAGTTACTTCTGATGGTAAAATTGAATTTCAAGTAAAAGTTAAGATCGGTAGAAAAATAAACGATTAAAGAAAGGAGTTAGATATGCAGTTAAAAGTTGGTGATATTGCACCTGATTTTTCACTTAAAAGCGCCTCAAATGAGACCTATACATTATCTGATTTCAAAGGAAAGAAGAATGTTGTTATTCTTTTTTTCCCGGCAGTTGGAACTTCTGTCTGTGAAAAAGAACTATGTTCTACAAGAGATGGAATGAAAGATTATGAAAACTTAAATGCTCAAGTTTTAGCTATAAGTGTAGATGGACCATTTGCTCAGAAATTGTGGTCTGACAAACATCAATTTAATTTTCCGGTGCTAAGTGATTTTAATAAAGAAGTAGCACCTACTTACGGTGCTTTTTACGATGTTTGGTTGCCAGAAAAATTTGGATTAAAAGGTGTAGCTAAAAGATCTGCTTTTGTTGTCGATAAAAATGGAATTATTAAATATGCAGAAGTACTTGAAAATGCTGGTCAAGAACCAAATTATAATGCAATTCAAGAAGTATTAAAAAATATTTAATCTGATATTTTAATAATATGGGGCAAACTATATGTTTGTCCCTTTTTTCTTTTAAATGGAACTATCGTAACAATTTTAAGTGTTAAATTATAAAAGAGGGTATATGGTACAAGAAGGGAAAAAAGCTCCAAAATTTACTTTGTTTGATAGTAATGGTGTAAAAATATCTTTGGATGATTTTAAGGGGTGGAAAGTTGTATTATATTTTTATCCAAAAGATATGACTTCAGGTTGTACAAAAGAAGCATGTGACTTTAGAGACGAATTCCCTGATTTTAAAAAAATTAAAACCGCAGTTATTGGTATTAGTCCGGATTCGGTTGAATCTCATAAAAAATTTTCTGATAAGTATAACCTTCCTTTTATATTATTGAGTGATGAAAAGAAAAATGTGGTAGAAAAATATGGTGTATGGAAAGAAAAGAAGATGTATGGTAAAAAATATATGGGAGTTGAAAGAACTACTTTTGTAATCGACGAAAATGGAATTGTTAAAAAAATCTTTCCGAAAGTTAAAGTTGATGGTCATGTTGAAGAAGTTAAAAAAGTATTGAAAACATAAGGAAAAAAGAACTAATGTTATATGTTTCAAGGAGAGAAGTATTTAGTGCATCCCATCGATTGTTTGATGCAAATCTTTCTGATGAAGAAAACGAAAAAATTTTTGGTAAATGCAGTAACCCGAACGGACATGGTCATAATTATACTTTGGAAGTTACAGTCTGCGGTGAAGTAAATCCTTCAACCGGGTATTTAATCGATCTCAAACTCCTTAAAGAAATTATTAAAAAAAATATTATTCAGAAAGTTGATCATAAAAATTTAAATCTTGATGTTGATTTTCTATCTGGCAAAATTCCAACAGTAGAGAATATTGTAATTGCCATTTGGGATCAACTTGAGAATAAAATTCCAAGCGGCAAACTCTACTCAGTAAAAATTAGGGAAACAGAAAATAATTATGTTGAATATAAAGGAAAGGTAAAAGAGTGAATTTTGAAGTTTTAGAAAATAACGTTAAAAATATTCTGAACGAAATTGGAGAAGACATTAATAGGGAAGGATTAAAAAGAACTCCTCACAGAGTAGCAAAAGCATATGAATTTTTAACGCAAGGTTACCGTAAAAAAATTGAGGATGTCCTAAATGGGGCAATTTTTACCGAACGCTATGATGAAATGGTAATTGTTAAGGACATAGATTTTTATAGTATGTGCGAACATCATCTGCTGCCGTTTTATGGGAAAGTTCACATTGCTTACATACCTAATGGTAAGATAGTTGGTTTAAGTAAACTTCCCCGTATTGTTGATGTATTTGCACGTAGACTCCAGGTTCAAGAAAGAATGACTCAAGAAATTGCTGACACTTTAGAAACATTTCTTTCTCCACGTGGTGTGGCAATAGTCGTTGAAGCATACCATATGTGTATGATGATGAGAGGTGTTCAAAAACAAAACTCCATAACTACTACTAGTGCTATGCATGGTATTTTCAAAGATGATGCAAGAACTAGAAGTGAATTTCTAAATTTAATTTCTCAAAAGTCTATCTAATGTCAGATTTTCAAAAAGCTGTCTGGGTAACTGGCGCAAGTTCTGGAATCGGCAAAGCGATTGCTTATCAATTTGCAAAAAATGGTGAGCTGGTTATAGCTACTTCACGAAGAATTCTTACTGATAAAATAATCTCAAGTGAAATTGGACATTATTCAGAAAATATAATTCCATATCAATTTGATATATCGAATATTAATTCATTCAAATTATTCCAAGATTGGATTAATGATAAATATTTTATTTCTACATTAATAAATAATGCCGGTTTAACATCATTTAATACAGCTGAGAAAGATACTTTTGAGGAAATAAAAAAAATAATTGATACAAATTTACTCGGTTCTATATATGCTATTAAAACAGTTTTACCGAAAATGATAGAAACCAATTCCGGATCCATAATAAATATTCTTTCTGTTGTGACACAAAAAATTTTTACTGGTAGTACTGCTTATTCAGCTTCAAAATCTGGTCTCATGGCATATACAAATTCGCTTCGGGAAGAAGTTAGGAAGCATAATATTAGAGTATTTAATATTTCTCCAGGTGCCACAAGGACTAATATATGGCCAAATAGTACATTAGAGAAATATTCAAATAGAATGATGTCCCCTGAAGATATTGCAGAATTTATATTTCATATTTATTCAATTAAATCAAATATGGTTTTAGAAGATATAACTATTAGACCAGTTCAAGGTGATTTATAAATATGACTTTATTATAAAAAAAAGCCGGTGTTGCCGGCTTATAATTTATCTTCCAATACCTCTTCGTTCCATCAATCGTTCCTTCATACCTTCTTTCATTCTCTCTCTAACATCAAATCCTTCAAGATGCAATATCCATTTCTCTCTTTGATTATCATTTAGAATTTTATAAACAGAAAGCCATCTTTCAACTGTTATTTTTTTAATTTCTGATCGTAGTCTGCTGTTATCTTCAGTTAAAGATATTATTTCTTTCTCATCAATATCTTTATTGGCTAATAAATTTTTAAATTCTAAACGATTTTTTTGAATTTGTGTATGAAGCTCTATAATTTCTTTTTGGTGGTTGTAATTAATATCATTGAATTTTTTTTCTTGTTCTGGACTTAACTCAAGAAGTTTTACAATATTTTTATGAACGAATTTTCCATTATCGAATGGTTTTCTACCCATTTGTGCTTGTGAACTACTTTGGGAAATTAGCAGCATTGCAACCGATAAAACTGAAAAGATTAGTTTACGCATTTTATCCTCCATTATATTATTATTG
>CAYXKL010000054.1:0-13118 GCA_964464825.1 uncultured Melioribacter sp.
AGCGAGAGGATTGGGATTTGTTAATAGACTTCTTAGTGATTTTGAAATCAGGTACCGTTTTGAAGGTGTTAAAATTTTTGTTCCGCCGGCTGTTGTTATTGCTACCGATGTATTCGATCAGTTTATGGCAGAAAATAATCTATTTGATTTTGCTTTAAGATCCAATGATGATGAAAAAATAAAACAAAAATTTCTGGAAGCAGAACAATTTCCTCAATATGTACTTAATGATCTTCGTGATTTTTTGGATCTTGTAAATGAACCGATTGCTGTCCGTTCTTCAAGTTTATTAGAGGATTCTCAAGGACAGCCGTTTGCCGGTGTGTACGATACTTTCATGCTTCCCAATAATAATCCTGATTTAGAAATCAGATTGCAGCAATTGATTCATGCAATCAAAAGAATTTATATGTCCATTTACTTCCAAAGATCAAAGGATTACATCAAAGTTACAACCTATCGTTTGGAAGAAGAAAAGATGGCGGTGATAATTCAAAAATTAGTTGGTGCGGTACATAATGGTAAATATTATCCCGAATTTTCCGGAGTAGCAAAATCCTATAATTTTTATCCATCACCTCCGCTAAAATCATCAGATGGGATTGTATCAGTTGCACCGGGATTGGGAAAATACATTGTTGATGGCGGATTGACTTTCCGTTTCTGTCCAAAATATCCCCAGCATATTCTTCAGTTTGCAACAATACAAGATATTTTGAAATATACTCCACATGAATTTTATGCATTGGATTTGGATGAAAAATTTAAGGATCACAATATTGACGAAGATTTACTAGTCAAAAGATACAATTTAGCAGATGCACTGAAAGATGGTACATTAGAACAAACATGTTCAACATATTCTGCAGATAATAACATAGTATATGATGGTGTCAGTCGCCCCGGTCCAAAACTTTTTAATCTCTCACCTATTCTTAAACACAGAGTATTTCCTTTACCAGAAATTTTAGAACTCCTTTTAGAAATGGGAAATTGGGGAACGGGTAACCCGATAGAAATAGAATTTGCTGTAAATCTAAGTGTACCGGCTGGAAAACCAAAAGAATTTGCTCTTCTACAAATGCGTCCGTTAGTTATCAGCAATGAAATTGAAGAACTCGATTTTGAAAATTACAACCAGGATGATTTAATATGTAAAAGTGATTTAGTTTTGGGGCATGGTGTCATTAATGATATAAGAGATATAGTTTTTGTGGATATAAATAAGTTCGATAGAAAATATACTATGGATGCCGCACACGAAATTTCACAGTTCAATTCTAAACTTTTGCATGAATCATTACCATATTTATTAATCGGGCTGGGCAGATGGGGCACTTTAGATCCCTGGCTTGGAATCCCAGTAACTTGGGAATCTATTAATGGTGCAAAAGCTATTATTGAATCCAACTTTCCCGATTTTAATGTAGCCCCTTCTCAAGGTTCACATTTTTTTCAGAATCTTACTTCATTCAAAATCGGATATTTTACAGTGGATGAATATTCTCAGCAAGGATTAATTAACTGGGATTGGCTGACACAGCAGAAAGTGATAGATGATAAAGGATTAATAAAACATATAAGATTAGAAAAACCAATTTCTATAAAAATTAACGGGCATAGAAGTAAGGGAATCATTTTAAAACCCTCTAACTCAAATTAGTTCATTGAAGTTCGTCTGCAAATGAGCTAATTTTTATCGAACTAAAATTTGATATTTTTTTAAGATTCGGAGTTGTAATGAAAAATTTTATAATCAAACCGGCTGTCAGAACAGAAAACGTAACCTATGCAGTAAGAGATATAGTTGTACTTGCAAATCAGGTAGCCAAGACTGGCAAAGAGATGCTCTATTTGAATATTGGTGATCCGAATTTATTTGATTGGGAGCCGCCGAAACATTTGGTGGAAGAAACTTATAAAGCGATGTTAAAAAATTTAAATGGATATGCACCTTCGTCGGGAATTAAGCAAGCAATAGATGCAATTGCAATGGAAGCTGATAAGAAAGGTATTAAAAATGTTCAGGATATTTTTGTTACTACCGGTGCTAGCGAGGCAATCGATATTTGTTTGACTGCTCTTGTTAATGATGGTGAAAATGTTCTTACCCCAACTCCCGGATATCCTCTTTACACAGCAATCCAAAGTAAATTACAGATGTATGAAAATCCGTATTATCTGGATGAAAGTAATGGTTGGCAGCCGAGTATTGAAGATATTATAAGTAAAATAAATGATAAGACACGGGCAATAATTTTAATCAATCCGAATAATCCAACCGGTTCTAATTTCTCACCGGAAACATTAAAACAGATTATTGAAATTGCTGTCGAACATAATCTTGTAATTTTTGCTGATGAGATTTATGATAAACTTTTAATGGATGGGAAAAAACATACCTCAATTGCATCTCTTAATTCCGAAGCTCCGATGATAACATTTGGGGGATTATCTAAAAATTATATGGTACCAGGATTCAGAATTGGTTGGGGAATTGTTAGCGGTGATAGAATTATACTTAAAGATTACATTGAAGCAATAAATAAACTATTGCGTGCACGTTTATCTGCAAACCATCCTGAGCAGTATGGAATAGCACCCTCATTGCTTGGAGATCAATCCCACCTCGAAACTGCAATGAAGAAATTAACAAAAAGAAGAAATCTTACTGTTGAAATGATGAATTCAATTCCCGGTATAACATGTGTTGAACCCGAAGGTGCATTCTACGCTTTCCCAAGGATTCACAACATTACAGATGATGCACATTGGACACAAGAACTTATCAAAGAAACCGGCGTTGTTGTTGTTCACGGCAGCGGATTTGGACAAGTGCCCGGGACAAACCATTTTAGAATAGTTTTTCTTCCTCCCGAAAATATTTTAGAGAAGGCTTACAAAGCAATTGCACAGTTTCATAAAAAGTATGTTGAGAAGTTCGAGAAAGTTGGTGCTAAGTAAAAATTTTAATATTCTTTATAAGTTTTCGGAAAACACACAAATAAACTGACTGTTAATGAATAATATTGAATCCAAATTAAAGAAAGAATTTCAAATTGAAAGAATGATCCTTTTTAGCGATGCAGTTTTTGCAAATGCAATTACTCTTCAAATTATTTAAATAAAACCGCCTCACTCTGATGATTGAAATGATATCACTTTGTTGAATCAGCTGCTTAATATGACTCCCAAATTTATCGGTTTCCTTGTCAGTTTTTTTGTAGTTGGTCAATATTGGATAACTCACCATAATCTTTTTGGATTTGTGAAGGATTACAATACTACACTTTTATGGCTGAATTTATTTTTTCTGTTAACTATTGTATTTATGCCATTCAGCAGTACGCTCTACAGCGAAAATATTTTTGTAAATCTATCATTCATTGTTTACTGTTTCAATATTGTAACAACCGGATTAATTAATTTTTGGTTATGGAGGTATCTTGATAATTCAAAAAACAACCTTTCAGAACATCTTAATAACAAATTACTATTGAATTTTTATTCATTCCGTGCGTTCATCATCCCAACTGTAATTCTTATTGCAATACCTATTTCAATAATTAATCTGTGGATTGCAAAATTTTCGCCAATACTCATATTTCCTATGATGAAATATGTACGTAAAAAATATTCTTCAGTTTTAAGTTGATTTGTGATTCAGTGTCATTCAACTTAGTTTGATTGGTTAAAAACCATTCTCTATATTTGTTCAACATTTTTCTGACATTTAAAGATAAATCCCACTTGAAAAATATTAAGATCACCCAGTTATCCAACGGCATGCAAATTATATCAGAAAAGATTACTCATGTAAAATCATTTTCACTCGGATTTTGGTTCAATGTTGGTTCGCGAGATGAAAATCCAACTAACAGCGGTATCAGCCATTTTTTAGAGCATATGTTTTTTAAGGGAACGAAAACACGTTCAGCTAAAAAAATATCAGAAGAAATTGAGTCACTCGGCGGATATTTGAATGCATTCACATCAAAAGAACACACATGTTTTTATGGAAGGGGAATGAGCGAGCATATCGAAAAAACTTTTGAGGTTCTTGCTGATATGATTCAATATTCTGTTTTTAATCCAAAAGAAATTGAAAAGGAAGCAAAAGTTGTTATTGATGAATTGAACGATATTGAAGATTCACCTGATGAATTGATTTTCGATAAATTTGAAAGTAATATTTTCCAAGGTAATTCATTAGGAATGCCTATAATTGGAACTGAAAAGAATCTTAAATCATTTAATCAGAAACAACTCAAAAATTTTGTTAATAAAAATTACACTTTCGATCGGTTCTACATTGTAGCTTGCGGAAATATCAATCACTCTGATTTATTAAAATTCACCAATAAATATATAAACAAGGATTTGAAAATAAATAATTATGTAAGACAAGAATTAAAATTGCAGAACCCTACCGATCTTTATGTAAAAAAAGAGACTCAACAAGTTCATTATATACTTGGTAAAACAACATACGGATTTAATGATAAACGGAGAATTCCGGTAAGTGTTCTTTCACACATTTTAGGTGAGGGAAGCAGCTCCAGACTGTTTCAAAAAATTAGAGAGGAAAATGGAATAGCTTACCAGATCAATTCATTTTTAAATTCTTTTTATGATATATCTACTTTCGGAATTTATCTCTCTACAAATGAAAAATCTGTTTATAAAGCTGAGGAATTAATTTTTGATGAACTTAAAAAAATTAGAGACAAAAAAGTTAGTGATGAAGAACTCAACAGAGGCAAGGAATATCTGATTGGAAATATGCTGATGAGTTTAGAAAGCACAACTAACCGAATGTTAAGGATCGCTCAATCAATGATCTATTATAATAAGATAAAAACTGTTGAAGAAACCATAAAAAAAATTCATTCAGTTACCCGTGAAAATATTCAGGAAATTGCAAATGAGTTATTTAATCCGTTGAACTATCTTGAATCAATTAATTTAAATTCTTCTTCAGAAAAAATTGGAAATAGTACTTTAACAAGAGTAATTTTAAGTCCAAAAAATTTATTGTTTCACTGCGCAGCCTAAAAAGGAACCGAAATGCCTAAATTTATAGTTGATGGTAAAGAAATCGAATTTCAACAAGGTCAAACTATTATTGAAGCGGCAAGAAAATCCGGTATTGATATACCACATTTTTGCTGGCATCCAAGTCTATCAATTTCAGGAAATTGCAGAGTTTGTTTAGTTGAAGTAGAAAAAATGCCGAAACTTGTAATCGCTTGTTCTACTTATGCCGCTGAAGGTATGGTAGTAAATACAAAATCCGAAAAAACTCTTGAAGCAAGAAATGCAGTAATGGAATTTATTTTGATAAACCATCCTCTCGATTGCCCCATTTGCGATGAAGCCGGAGAATGTAAGCTTCAAGAATATGCTTATTCACACGGCAAAGGTGAAAGCCGGTTCGAAGAAATTAAAAATAGAAAAGAAAAACGTGTGCAACTTGGTCCGCAAATTAAATTTGATGGTGAACGCTGTATAAGTTGTTCGCGTTGTATCCGTTTTTCGGATGAAATTGCAAAAGCAAACCAGCTTACATTTGTTAAGCGCGGTGATAGAGTTACTATAAATACATTCCCAGGTGAATCGTTCGATAATCCATATACACTCAACACTGTTGATATTTGTCCGGTTGGTGCATTAACAAATAATGATTTCCGTTTCAAATCCCGTGTGTGGGAAATGTCTTCGACCAATTCTGTTTGCATTGGATGTGCAAGGGGATGTAACATAGAAATTTGGGTACGCAACAATGAAATTTTAAGATTAACTCCAAGACAAAATGATGATGTAAATAGTTATTGGATGTGTGATAATGGTAGATTAAATACTTTCAAATTTGTGAATTCAGAAGATAGAATTGATGGTGCTTACATTCGGAAAGATGGTCAGTTAATAAAAATAGAATGGAATGATGCTTTAAATGCAGCAGCTAAAGAACTCAAAAAGTTTAAAGCTTCAGAAATTGCATTTATCGGTTCACCATACGCTACATGTGAAGATAATTTTGTTATGATGAAATTTGCTAAATCACTTGGAGTATCAAATATTGATTTTGCTGATCATAAAATTATTGGCGATCAGGATGATATATTAATCCGCGAAGATAAGTCTCCAAATTCTTTAGGTGCTGAAATAATCGGGATTAAACCAAGATTAAATGGATTGAATATTAATGGAATGTTAAGATCTATAAAGGAAGGAAAAATAAAAGCATTGTATGTTATGGAAGAAGATGTAATATCAATCAATGATGAATGGGAAAGCACACTTGGAAAACTAGACCTATTAATTGTACACGCTACAAATAAAAATAAAACTGCTGAACTTGCTGATATTTTATTTGGAGTTTCGACCTATGCTGAAAAACACGGCACATTTGTAAACTTTCAAGGTAGAGTGCAAAGAATTCGTCCGGCAGTTACAACAGAAGAAATGGATCGTGCACTAGACGGTATGAATATGAGCCGTTGGGATAAATTCGGAACTAAGTTCGATCGATGGATGCAAGGACATAAATATAATGCCAGACCGAGTTGGAAAATTCTAACATTACTTTCCAAAGAATTTGATGGGAAAATGAAATATGATATGGCTGAAGATGTATTTACAGATATTTCAAATTCAATCGGTGCATTCAAAGGATTAGATTATGATGTAATTGGCGAACAAGGTATACAATTAAAAAACATTTATTCAGAACCGTACTTAGTTGGAAATATGAAATCCTAAAATTTTTTTTGGATATAAATTTACATTATAAAAATTGAATTGATATTTGTTTTTAAGGAGCAGCGATGAGTATTTTGGAAATTGTAATAATATCACTGATCAAGATAGTTATAATCTTAATTGTGATGCTCTTGACGGTTGCATATCTAGTTTATTTTGAACGTAAGATTAGTGCATGGGCACAAAACAGAATTGGTCCTAATCGTGTCGGGTTTCATGGTTTACTTCAGCCTTTCGCCGACGTTTTCAAATTACTATTAAAAGAGGATATTGTTCCTGATGCAGCAAATAAACCGCTTCATACTTTAGCACCGATTATTGCATTGTTTGTTGCATTTGCTACCTATGCTGTAATCCCATTCGGACCGGCTGTTCATTTGTTTGGTTATGATATTAATTTAGTTGTTGCCGATGTAAATATTGGAATTTTATATGTGTTAGCATTAACATCTTTAGGTGTATATGGAATAACATTCGCTGGCTGGTCATCTGGAAGTAAATATTCATTGCTCGGTGGTGTCCGTTCCTCTGCACAAATGATTTCTTATGAAGTATCGATGGGTTTTTCTATCGCCGGTGTTCTACTTTTATCGGAATCTCTTAGACCCATAGAAATTGTTAATGCACAATATGGCTGGATGTGGAATGCAGTTGTTCAACCGATAGGGTTTATAACATTTGTAGTTTCAGCTTTTGCAGAAACAAACAGACTTCCATTCGATTTACCTGAAGCAGAACCGGAATTGGTAGGCGGATATCATACTGAATACAGCTCATTTAAATTTGCCGGTTTCTTTTTAGCTGAATATGCTAACATGATTATTGCAAGCGCAATGATTGTTACTTTATATCTCGGCGGCTGGCAGATACCATATATTGATAAATTAGATTTGGGTTTTACTATTACCACTCTCTTACAGATAGGCGCTTTTATTTTAAAAGTAATATTCATTTTATTCTTTTTTATGTGGGTTAGATGGAGTATCCCCAGATTCCGTTATGATCAGTTAATGAATCTTGGCTGGAAAGTTATGTTTCCTTTATCACTTTTAAACATTGTATGGGTTGCTGTATTAATAATGTTGTTCAATATATAAAAGTTTTCCGTTGAATTCGTAAATTAAAAGGTATTTATGGCAAAGAAGAGAAAACAAGATTTAAATTTCTGGGAAAAAATTTACATAGCAGAAATTGCCCGAGGTATGTTGTTAACCTTAAAGAATATGTTGCGTCCTAAAGTTACAATGGAATACCCAGAAGTAAAATTTGAACCAACTGCATCGTACCGCGGACGACCGGTTCTGGTTCAGGAAAACAATGGTGTTGAAAGATGTGTTGCTTGCGGTTTATGCTCTCGTGTATGTCCGGCTTTAGCGATAGAAGTGCAAGCTGCAGAAACAGAATTAGAGAAAGAACGCTATCCACAAAAATTTGAGATTAATATGCTGCGTTGCATCTTCTGCGGTTTCTGCGAAGAAGTCTGTCCCGAAGAAGCTATTGTTATGAGTAAAGATTATGAATTGGTTTTTTCTAACCGTGAGGATGCAATTTATAGTAAAGATAAATTACTTACTCCCGTAGATAAACTTAAAGATCGTCTTGAATTTTTGAGGAAGTTCAAATAGAATTTTATTTATTGAAAAAGCCCCGAAAATTTCGGGGCTTTTTGTTTTAAAATATTTTTTGTAGGTTGAAATTAAAATCTGTTAAAGAGGGAATTAATGTTCTCTAAGGTTTATTCTGCTTCAACATTTGGAATTGATGCTTATAAAGTAGAAGTGGAAACACATTGCGAGAAACAGATCCCATCTATTACCATTGTTGGTTTACCTGATAATGCAGTAAAAGAAAGTAAAGAAAGAATAACTGCAGCACTCAAAAATTCTAATATTGAATTACCACTTAAAAAAATTACGATCAATCTTGCACCGGCTGATATTAAAAAAGAAGGTAGCGCATTTGATCTTCCTATTGCAATTGGTATTCTATCTTCAAATGAAATTGTAAAATCTGATAAACTTGAAGAGACTCTTCTGCTTGGAGAACTATCACTTGATGGAACCCTTCGAAAAGTAAAAGGCGGCTTGCCCATTGCTGTTGAAGTAAAAAAACTTGGTATCAAAAATTTTATTTTGCCAAAAGATTCAGTAAAAGAAGCATCTATTGTTGAAGATATTAATGTTTACGGATTGGAAAATTTACAAGAGGTAATTGAATTTCTTAATGATGAAAAAGAATTTGAAAAAGTATATACTGATAAAGAAGAAGTTTTTTCACTGGTTAATACTTATCATCTTGATTTTTCTGATGTAAAAGGACAGGAAAATGTAAAGCGTGCTTTGGAAATTGCCGCTGCCGGCGGTCATAATATTTTGATGATCGGCCCGCCCGGTTCCGGTAAAACAATGCTAGCAAAAAGATTACCAACCATTCTGCCACCATTAACTTTTGAAGAAGCTCTTGCTACAACAAAAATTCATTCGGTTGCCGGTATCCTTCCAAAGGATAAAGCATTAATTACCGAAAGGCCATTTAGGAGTCCTCACCATACTGTTAGCGATGCAGCTTTAATTGGCGGAGGAAGCATTCCAAGACCGGGTGAAGTTTCTTTTGCTCATCATGGAGTTCTATTTTTAGATGAACTACCGGAATTCAAAAAAAATGTTTTAGAAGTTTTACGCCAGCCGCTGGAAGATTATAAAGTTACAATCAGCCGTTCTAAAATGTCATTAGAATTTCCAGCAAACTTTATGTTAGCATCTGCAATGAATCCCTGTCCTTGTGGATATTTTACAGATCCTACAAAAGAATGCACTTGCAATACTTCTCAAATTCAAAAATATATGGCACGTATTTCCGGTCCATTGCTTGACAGAATCGACATACACATAGAAGTTCCGGCTGTTAAGTTTAAAGAGTTATCATCAGGTACGACCGGTGAAAAATCAGAAGTTATTAGGGAACGTGTTGTAAATGCGAGAAAAGTTCAGCATAAACGATTTGAAGGAATGAAAAATATTTATTGCAATGCAGATATGGGTTCAAAAGAATTGAGAAAATTTTGCAAGATCGATTCCGCTTCCGAAGAATTACTGAAAATGGCAATGACACGTCTTGGTCTTTCTGCACGTGCTTACGATAGAATTATAAAAGTAAGCAGAACAATTGCAGATCTCGAAAACTCTGAACATATTTTACCTCAGCATATCAGCGAGGCAATCCAATACCGCACACTCGATCGGGAGTTGTGGGGACATTAAATATAGATCCTTTAAAGTTACTGTCAATTATTAGTATCTGTTTAACTAAAACCTAGTATCAATTGAATGTTTATTTTCTTAAAATATATAGTTATGTTAAAACGTTTAAGCAATATTAAGGAATAAAATTTCTAAAATATTTAATAAATTTAACTAATTTAACCACTTTTTACATTTGACAAAAGTATTTAAATATATTATGTTCGATATAAGTTAAACGTTATACTTACCATGTCAACTACTATTAAAGATGTAGCAAAAAAAGCTGGTGTTTCAATTGCCACGGTTTCCCTTGTAATTCATAATAATAATAGAATCTCAACTATTACTCGTAATAAAGTTATTCGTGCTATAAAAGAACTTAATTATCATCCGTCAAGATCAGCTAAGGGACTTGTCACAAAAACTACCGGCAATATTGGATTTGTTCTAACTGATGATCACTTTTTAAAGACCGAACCATTTTACACTATGATCTTTTTGGGTACTGAATTTATCACCCGTGGTAACGACTATTATGTCCTTCTAGCAACAATCAATAAAGATTTTAAGGAAGAGGATGAATTACCAAGATTTATACTTGAAAGAAGTGTTGACGGTGTTATCATTGCCGGTAAAACACCAACTCCTTTTATTCAGAAAATTTCAAAATATGATATACCATTAGTATTTGTAGATTATTTTCCAACGGTGGGAGATCATTGTGTAGTGATGGCAGATAATGTTCGTGGCGGTAATTTGGCAACTCAACATCTTATCGATCTGGGTCATAAAGAAATTGCTTTTATTGGAGCTGATATCACTCATCCAAGTATATTTGATCGTTTAACTGGTTATAAACAAGCCCTTGACAATAACGGGATAGAGATAAAACAATCTAATTTAATAATCGATGAAGATTACCCTGATCGTCAAAATGGATATAAAGCTGCTAAACGATTACTCGAAGCTAATAAAAATATATCTGCAATATTTGCTTGTAATGATGCAATGGCTATCGGTATTATGCAATTCTGTTCCGATAATCACGTTAATATTCCACGAGATATTTCTTTAATTGGTTTTGATGATGTAGAAGCCGACTTACTTTTAAATCCGCCTCTTACTACAGTAAGAGTTCCTAAAGTTGAATTAGGTATAGAAGCGATGAATGTTATGGTAAACCTCCTTTCAAATAAATCCGGTTATCGTGCAAAAAAAATAGTTGTACCAATCGAGTTAATAATTCGTAACTCAACAAGAAAAATTTAAAATATGAAAGCAGTTTCATTTAAAGTCCCTGGTTACTTGGAAATTATCGAAAAGAATCTCCCACAACCCAAAGAGGGAGAACTTTTAATAGAAATTGATTCATGTGGTGTTTGCGGAACTGATTTTCATATCTATCATGGTACATCACCAGCTAATAAAAATGTAATTCTCGGTCACGAATTCAGCGGCATTATTGCCGAAAAGGGGGAAAATTGTTCCGACTTTCAAATTGGAGAAAAAATTGCTGTAGATCCAAATATATATTGTGGAATATGTTCTTATTGTAGAGAAGGTAAAATTCAATTCTGTGTAAAACATAGAGCTTTAGGTGTAACGCAAGATGGTGGTTTTGCAGAGTATGTACTTATTCCAATTTCACAAGCTTATAAAATTCCTTCAGATTTTCCACTTGACTATGCTGCTTTTGCAGAACCGCTTTCATGTTGCATCCGGGGAATTGATAGAGCCGAAATAAAAGTCGGTGAAAAAATTGTTATAGTTGGTGGAGGTGCAATTGCTTTGATGATGTTGCAGCTCGTAAAGATTTCAGGAGCGACTAAAGTAATTATTATTGAACCGGTTCAAAATAGACGCGAACAAGCATTACAACTTGGCGCCGACTTTGCCTTATCACCGACAGAAGAAAACCTTTTTGGATTTATAATGGATATTACTAATGGTGGTGCTGATACAGTTATTGAATGTGTAGGAAAACCCGAAGCTGTTGAAGTTGGTATCAATCTAACAAAACGTGGTGGAAAGGTTATCATTTTTGGTCTTGTACCTGTGAATTCCAAAATAGAATTAAATCTGAATGAAGTATTCCGAAAAGAACTTTCGATCAGAACCTCTTTTCTTAATCCATACACTTTCGGGAGATCAGTTGAATTATTAGTTAGTAAAAAAATAAGTGTTGATTCTTTTACCGTTACAAAAGTAAATCTGGACGAACTGAAAAATCTATTTATTCTTGGTAATAATTTTAATTCATTAAAATATCAATTTCATAATCATTAACAGGAGAACCTATGATAATTAACAAAACAAAATTTAGAAGTTGGTTCTGGTTGTTTCTGTTTTTTATAGTCGGGGCTAATTTAGCAATAGCACAATCCGGTGTTAATCTTATTGGTAGTTTTGAACAAGAGTTACCATCGTATTGGCATAAGGGGTCCGAACCAAGCGGAGCGACATTGAGTTGGGCAACAGATCAGTCAAGATCGATGGGACGAAGCTTGAAGATCGAGAAGACTAGTACTGGCGAAGAAGCCTACTGGGAAAGTGAGAACATGTGCGACTTGTGGTCGGAGAAACACAGTAAGGATGTAGATATATTTTTGGGTGCATATGTAAGGACCGAAGGAGTAAACACGAATCCGGCAAGTGATGATGATAAGTGGTGGATCAGTTATAGTTTTTACGGACAGAGCGGAAATTTAATCGGCGAAGTAAAATTACCGATAGATCAGAGTGTAGCAAGCAGCAGTGGTTGGTTAGCCGATACCAATGCAGTAGGTAGTGCAATATTACCTGAAGACTCATACACAACAATCATAAAGTTTGTAGGCGGAAAGAATGCAACGGGTACAGTATGGGCAGATGATTTTATGTTTTACGGAAGAGGGGGAGCGTGGGCTGGTCAAAACTGGAACACCCAGGTAGGAGTACCGACTGGCTGGTTTTACTGGTTACCGCCGAGCGGAGGAAATGATGGAAGATTAAGTGATGGATATGAGAACACAAGGATAACCGATGAAGAAGCCTATCAAGGGAAGTACAGTTTGAAGTTTGGGAACCTACCCGGAACACACGATGGCTTTGTGGGAACAAGAAGATATTTAATAG
>CAYXKL010000054.1:13218-17287 GCA_964464825.1 uncultured Melioribacter sp.
GGGAACCTACCCGGAACACACGATGGCTTTGTGGGAACAAGAAGATATTTAATAGATTCATCACCATCATCTTCAGGCAAAAAAGTACCAGGTAGTTATGATGTAACCACCCTACAAGCTAAAGCTGGTGATATGCTTAGAATTTCAGTTTGGCTAAAAGGAGAAAACTTAGACCCGGTAGAAGCGGCTTTAGTAGGAGATCAAGCAAGTTTTGGAATAACACCAATCTTTCACAACACATCAGGCAACAACGAAGGATGGGGAGAGTTTTGGTCGAGAGATATACCGTTGAAGTTGCCGGCAGTTTCATCATTTGACTGGATGCAGTTTTATGTAGATGTAGTAGTACAAGAGGGAGCTAAATCAATATCCGTAAGAATGCATCCATTATCAAGGTTTAAGGGGACGGTTTATTGCGATCTTCTTGAGATTAGGAAATTAGATCTGGTTGATGTCGAAACTTCTGAAGCAATTCCAGCTCAATTTACACTGTTTCAGAATTATCCAAATCCATTCAATCCAACTACTTTGATTAGTTATACTTTACCGAAGCGGAGTACTGTGTCGCTTAAAATTTATGATATTCTCGGAAGAGAAGTTCGATCTTTGCTTAATTCGGAACAAGGTCCCGGTGTTTACAAGATTGAATGGGATGGTAAAAATAACTATGGTACAAAAGTAGCCAGCGGATCTTATATCTATAGAATTGAAGCCGGGGATTTTGTACAATCGAAAAAAATGATTCTACTTAAGTAATTATTAACTTTGAATTCTTAAAGGGCATCTGAATAAGATGCCCTTGATTTTACTTTTATTATCGTGACTTTAAACTAACGGGTGAATTTCATGTTCACTGAAAGAAAACGAATAAGATTTTTAATTATTCTTATACTTTGCTGGTTTACGGTAAATATTTTTGCCGGTACAACCGGAAAGATTTCCGGTAAAATTACAGATGCAAAAACGGGTGAACCGCTGATTGGTGCTAACATTATTCTTGTTGGAACAACGATGGGTGCCGCTTCAGATGTTGACGGGGAATATTTTATTATCAATGTCCCACCCGGCAATTACCAATTAAAAGTTTCGTTGATCGGATATTCGGCTTTGATTATTCAGAGTGTTAGAGTGTCTGTAGATCAGACAACTAAAATCGATCTCTCACTTTCGGAAGAAGCAGTCGAGATGAGGGATGTAATTATTACTGCACAAAAACCAATTGTGCAAAAAGATTTGACATCGACCGAAGCAAAAGTAAGTGGTTCGCAGATAGCAATGCTTCCGCTCGAAGATGTGCAATCGGTTGTTAATCTTCAAGCCGGAGTTGTTGATGGACACTTCAGGGGCGGCAGAAGCAGTGAAGTAAAATATTTAATTGACGGTGTTGCTGTTAATGATGCTTATTCCGGTTCTTCAGCACTTGAGGCTGAAGTAAACAGTATCGAAGAATTGCAAGTTTTAACCGGAACGTTTAATGCCGAATACGGCGAAGCGCTTTCGGGAGTTGTAAATCAGGTTACTAAAATTGCCGGCAGTACCATCGAAGGTGATTTTTCAATATATACCGGTGATTATTTCACGAAAAGAAAAAATTTGTATCAAAACATAAATAATATTACTCCGGCTGATGTGCATAATTTCCAAGGAAGTTTGAGTGGTCCGGTGCCGGGTTTGGAAAATCTATTAAAATTTTTTATCTCAGGTCGTTATGTCTATGATGCCGGCGCAATTTACGGAAGAAGGATGTTCAATCCTTCCGATTCATCAAACTTCTCTGCGAATAATTCAGAAGACTGGTACATCGGTGCTACCGGCGATAACAAATATGTTCCGATGAACGACAACAAGCGGTACACACTACAAGGGAAATTATCATTAAATGTCGGCGATGGTGGAAGAGGAATTGTTTTGAGCGGTATGTACCAAGATCAGCAATACAGAAATTATGATCACCGGTTTAAACTGAATCCTGACGGAGATTACGAAAAATTTCAGAAGAGTTACCTGACAAGTTTGAGTTACACCTATGTTTTAAACAATTCGGTATTTATAGATTTGCTCGGTTCGATATTCACTACTAAATACAAACAGTTTGTTTATGAAGATCCGCTCGATCCGCGCTATGTAAAACCGGAACGGATGCGTGATGTAAGCGGCAATGCTTTTTTAACCGGGGGAACTCAAAATTGGCATTTCAATCATACAACAAGAACATATACCGGTAAAGTAGATTTAACATGGCAGATAAACAATGTTCACCAAATTAAAACCGGATTCGAGTATAAATACAACGGCATAGATTACAAAGATTTTCAAATTGTGATAGATGCTATTACGAATTATAAACCGGCTCTTCCTAATACCGGTGCGTTCAATTTTAATGAGTACACTGCAAATCCGATTCAGTTCGCTACATATTTCCAAGATAAGATTGAACTTGATTATCTTGTTGTTAATTTTGGTTTACGGTTCGATTATTTTGAACCAGATGGATATTATCTGAAAGACCCAAACAAAATTTCTTCGCTCGATAATTTACAGCCGCCGTTCCCGGATTCATTAATGGCGAAAGCAAAAACCAAATACCAATTTAGTCCACGCATTGGTTTATCATATCCAATCACCGATAAAGGAGCACTTCATATTTCTTACGGTCACTTTTTTCAGATTCCTCCTTTCGAGTATTTGTACCGCAATCCGAATTTCAGAATTCCGTTAACAGGCGATTACCCTGAAAATATCGGTAATACAATTGGTAATGCTGATCTCGATGCTCAACAAACAATAATGTACGAAATCGGTCTTCAGCAAGAACTTGCGACAAATTTTGGAATTACGATAACGGGTTATTACAAAGATATTAGGAATCTACTCGGCACAGAAATTCATATTAAAAATGATTTTAGAAAATTTAGTAAGTTGATAAATAGAGATTATGGTTCGGTAAAAGGATTTACAATTTCTTTCGAGAAGCGCTTCAGTGATGGAATTGGTGCAAGCTTGGATTATACTTTTCAAGTTGCAAAAGGAAACGCATCCGATCCGAACGATGCATTCAACAAAGCACAAGCCAATCCGCCGATTGAATCGAATAAACAGCTTGTGCCGCTTAATTGGGATAGAAGGCATTCGTTCAACTTTACAGTTACCGGCGGAATACCCGGAAATTTTATTGCGAGTGCAATCGGGAAACTTGGTTCGGGTTTGCCGTACACACCTTCTTTGCAAAATCAAAGAACCGGTTTGGAAAACAGCGAGAGCCGTCCGGCTTATTTTAATATTGATTTATACTTAACAAAATATTTCAGCTTGTTAGGAAACCAGGTTTCTGTATTCGTAAAAGTGTACAACCTCTTAGATACAGCAAATGAAATTGAAATTTTCGGCGATACTGGCAGAGCTGGTTACACTCTCGAATTAACACGTGCGCAAGAAGCACCTCGAGGTGTTAATACCCTTGAAGAATATTTCACTCGGCCAGATTTCTATTCGTCACCACGGCAAATAGTCCTTGGTGCATCTTTTAGTTTTAATCAATTTTAAAAGTCCTTTCCCCTGGCATTGCCAATGAGTGGGAAGGATTAAGATGGGTGTTCAATCCGGAGGTCTGAGTTCAGATGAATAAAAAAATTTTATACGGTCTAATTTTATTCCTAACTATATTTTTTTACACAGAACTTTTTTCGCAAAGTATCGTTGATAAAAATAAGGGCGATCATAATCAAACAAGAAAAGGTTACATGGATGGTAATCTTGCTGCAACTGTTTATTATAATTTTGGCGAGATAGCAGATTGGTTGAATGAGCCGAGTAGAAGCGGTGTATGGCCCAAAGGAACCAATCACACTTATGTAGACGGAGTTGCGGTGATAGTTCAAGCTGAAGCAAAAGATCCGGTAGGCAGATTGATCCATCCACTCGAATCAAATTATTACGAGTTTACACGCTACGACCCGGCAACCGGTGTAACATACGGCTGGTGGCCCCTACCCGGTTATGCGGCGCCGTATTCAAGTATCCCGGCAAGAAGTGATGACCCAACAAGCTGGCCCTCAACATGGCCCGATAG
>CAYXKL010000055.1:0-17259 GCA_964464825.1 uncultured Melioribacter sp.
ATCTAATCCTGATGATCAATCTTACGTAAAAGCATTATTACCGGATTCTGTTCGTGGAATCGTAAGTATGTTTGCAAGTTTGAGAAGGGGCGAATGTATTTTATTAGGCGACTCTGTTATTATGCCTACAAGAATTAGAATCAGAATACCAGATCCCAAACCTAAAAGTGATGATACTTCATTTTATAATGAATGGAATAAAACATATTCAGAAATTGATGTTGCAAATGTATTAAGTGCTTGGAGAAAACAAGAAGTATAAAAACGCAAACTAACAAGCAAATCAACCGGACGCCGTTTTCAAAGCGGTATTTGTGTTGTTCTTAATTTTTGTAATAAATGTAAGGATGCTGTTCGGCAGTAACGTTCTAAATTAAATTGTTGCAGCCGGCACGTACGATTAAAGTTACGCACCGTCTGCTTAATCTTTGGTGTTGTCTTTCTAATCGGCATCCTTGTTCTGGGGCGCCGGTTATTTGCAACACCGTTACACATCGAATACCAACCAGTTTTTTTATCATAACATATTTATCGTAGGGGTCGGATATATCCGACCTTCTTTACTAAATCACCGATATCTGTCCGTTTTTTTCTGGTGGTACCGATAACCGACCACTCATCACCTATAACTATTTTTTATTTCCACCTCTTATCCTAAATAATTTTTATTGACATAAATATTTCTGAAAGCTATGTTATATCTAATATTTTATAGATGGAATGTTATCACGCAAAAAGTTACGATTTTTTATAATAAACTAAATAAATGCTGGTAGATATCATTCCAAGACAAGATATCTTCTCGCTGGTTAATTAATAGTTATAAAGCTTTTATTCTTTCTATAATATTGGATTATAAATGGATTCAGTACCATTAATAATTGTAATCATAGTATTAGTTCCACTTTTATATCTGTTCTATTTTTGGGCAAATTCTGAAATACTTACCGATGATGAGATAAATGAATTGGCTAGTTCACAGAGATTTTGGGATATATATAATTATCTTGGTTTTACTGAATCACAATTTGCAGTAAATAAAGAATTCAAATCTGCAATTAATAAAAATGGGCAATTGTATAATTGTAATGAAGCTTTAAATAATTTTCCCTCTATTGCATCAGCATTACTTAAAGGTAAAAAGCACGAATGGATTATTTTTGCGTTTGCTAAAAACAAAATGGTTTATTCCTTTTATACAAACAAGGGAAATGACAATCAATCTGTTGCTCCAAATCTTAGTTCTGATGATATAATTAAAATAGCCGAGAATGGTGGGGCGGATATGGTTTTGGAATTTCACAATCACCCAAATGCAGTTTTATCAGCTAGCCAGCAAGATATTACTTCAGCAAACTATTTTGGAGAAATATTTACTAATAACGGTTTAAATTTTACAGCATTTGTTTCTGGTGCTGGTCGTTTCCATCAATATGGTTGGTGGCTTACTGAGACTTTCTTTGATATCAATAATTACCTCGAACGCATCAAAAAGGAAAATGGAACATCAAGAAGTGTAAATTTTGATTTGAGAAAAGAACTTAAAAGGAAAAAATACTTTAAGGATTTTCGTCTAAACAATTCTTCACATAATCTAAAATATCAGAGAAATAATGGCCGCCCAAAAGAAGATATTTCTCAGAATATAATTTCAAAGGAAACCGAAATGGATTATTTAGAAAAAGTTTTAAAGGTATTTAATAGTGATCTAAAATTATTTCCCGAACCAAATTATATCAATATAGAAAAAATGGAAAATATGGGAGATGGGAAAAATGAAATGTGGAGTAAATATTATTATAAACTGTCTTCAAAAGAGTTTGGACTTTTTGAAGATTTGGAACTAATTGATCATTCCGAAATACATAAGTCATTTAATTATTCTACGAATACATTTAGTATTAATAATATGAAAGATTTGGTTTCTATTTTCTACAAAATTTTTGGTAATGATTCAATGGGCAAAGGTGAATTTAATGATGACGATTTTGACCAAATCACAACACATAGTTTTTGGTTTGGAAGAATGTGGACAGATTATGAAAAATACAAATGTGCTGTTATGATTTCTTTTGATAATGAGGGCCCTAAACTTGATTTATCAGTTAAATGGTAGATAAAAATAAAAGCGCTTTATAACCCGCCGCTGCTAATGAACTCATTCTACTTGGGCAATTAGTGTAAGCCCAAAACGGTGTGCTTGTTTATGTAAATATTTTATTTGCCGTTCTTTGATTTTTTGTTCGTATTGTTTGATACCTTGTTCAACAAACTCAATTCCTTTGGTCATAACATTATAAAAGATAACGGCGATCTTCCGTGCAGTAGCTTTAATGGCACCAAGAGAACCTTTACGTGCTTTGATTCTGTGATAAAAAGAAGTTAGTGCAAGATGTTTGCTTTGTGCAATAGCTTGAGCCGCAAGGCGAAAGATTTGCCCGGCAGAAGTATGGCGTTTGAACTTTTTCTTTTTGTTTGTTAAACCTGATTGGTGAGAATTAGGTGCAAGACCTAACCAACTAGTAAAATGTTTTTCAGTCGGAAATCGAGATAGGTCAGTACCAACTTCGGAGATAACCTGAAGAAGAGTAGAGTCAGTAAGCCCGGTTATTTGCGAAGGATCTTTACCGCCGGTAAGTTTGATAAGCTTAAGATGTAGATCATCAATATTGGGTTTGTGATGACGAATAGGTTTTGGTTTGTTGATCTTCTTCGGAACTTCTAAATTTTGTGTAAGCAAAGAAAGATGGTTATTAATTTTTCTATCACAATCATCCACTTGCTTCATATAGAAAAGATATGCATCAACAGCTTGTTTAAGAAGGAAGATGTTTTCCTGAGAGAAGTTACCTTTTAAGGATTTGATAACTGCTTCTTTCTTTTTCTTAAGGATGCTTTCTTCACAAAGAGCGGCAAGGTTTTCTGGATTGTGGTTGCCGTTGATAATTGCCGTAAGCACTGCAAGTCCACTTTTCCCGTTGATTTGAGTGATTACATTTTGAAGTTTTATGTTCATCAACTCCAGAGCTTTATGAGCACGGCGTATATGATCGCTTGCAAGTTGCAGATTAGTTCTTCTTTGTCTTACAAAAGTTCTTAGCGATCGAATATGTTGCGGAGGAATGAATGAAGAGCGAAGAAGACCATAGCTGTGTAGTTGCTGAATCCATTGACAATCAGCAACATCGGTTTTTCTGCCGGGAACGTTTTTAGCTTGGTCAGCTTTACAAAGGACAACATTAAAACCGGATTGATCAAGGATGTCATAAAGAGAAATCCAATAAACACCGGTAGCTTCCATTGCTACAGAGGTAATATTATTTTCTTTTAAGTAAGTTACGGCATGAAGATAATCATCGGTAAACGTATCGTATGAAACAACAGGTTTATCAGCAATACCGATAAAGATTTTTCTTGAGCCGATATCAATACCGGCAGTGTTGTTATTAACAACATGAATCCGTCGCGTCTGATTGTTCTTTGGTTTTGCCATGATGTTAACTCCTTTTACTTGTGAATAGAAAAAGGTCTTAACAAGTCCGAAGGTGTAAAAAGTTGTAAACTGCTAAGCGGGATTAGAGTCCCGACATGGTCGGGATTCTACCACCAATAAAAACTACACGAGCTTCGGAACAAGACTCAAGCTCGGGCAATTAATGCACCAATTCGCGGGTCTGTCACATTTACTTGTTAAGTGTGTTGGAAAGTTCATTAAATAAAAACTTTATGGCAACACCATTATGGTGGACTCAACCGGACAGCGTTTTTCAGTGTGGCATTTGTGCAATTATTAAGTTGTGTTTGCAATACTAAGTTGCTCTTTAAGGTAGTTTGTTCTTAGAAACAATTTTTATAAATAAAAGTAGTTGAAACTATTCGGCACTCTTGTTCTGGGCTGCCGGTTAGCGGCAACGTCGTTATATGCTTAACAAAAAATTAGTAAGGTGATGGAATGAATGATTTATTATATTATCCTTATATCAACTTACCTCATTCTGATTGGACGATCAGAACTCTTTTGTATTATGAAAAACTTGCCACCATTGTTCCTCAAGAATATTTTTATAATCCAGAACGGCATTATGAACCACATATGTTGGAGTTAGTTCGAAATGAGTTAGTTGTTCCAGTTGATCCAATAAGAACACTTTCTAATCCTTGGGAAGTAACAAGACCCTTTATTGAATATACGCAAAACCCAGAGTTTAATATTGAAGCAAAGAGAGAGAGTTTTGGGACTGGCAATTATGGTAGAATTCACGTTGACAAATTTAAACCAAGAGGTGCATGGATACATTCAGATAAATTTGATGGCGAGATATTTTATCAGTTAGAACAAATGGGTTTAGCAAAAAGAATGGATCACAGTTGGTATATAGTTGAGTATCATACTGCAAGTTTTCTAATGACTTTTTTAGCAACACTTATTAGTTCAAAACTTAGTTTGCAACCGATAACTGACGATATTGTTATAAAATCTAACCGAAATAGATTCGTCGCAGAACCTGATGGAAATACTAGAAAAAGAGAAATTATTTTACGCGAATTAATTCCGTTTCCAAGTGAATTAGATTTAACGAAATTTTATCGATTTAAAGAAAAATATGCTGAACTATTGCTTGTCTTCAAAAATAAAATTGAGCAAATCGTTCTTGATGATTCAATAGAAGAAGGTAGCGAGCTATTTAAAATAAAAGTTGACGAGTTGAAGCATCATAAATCCGAATTATCTGCAAAAATGAATGAAAGCAAATTAGGAAGTATAATCTTTGGTTCAATATGCGGAATTATTGGTGCGATACAAGGATTGTCAACTGCCGAAACACCGGGAGCTATTATAGGTGGTCTACCTGGTTTTGCATCTGCAATATACTCGGCAATAAAAATTGAAAAAGCTGAAGATGTTTTTGACCAATCTGGTATGAAATATTTGGCTCTTGTTGATAAAAGGTTGCGGTAATAATTATTGTTAATAATATATTATAATAATCGCACATAACCCGCCGCTCAACACGGACAGCGTTTTCAGTGCGGCAGTTGTAAAATTATAAAGTTGTGTTTACAAATTATAGTTGCTCTTTAACGTAGGTTGTTCTAAAAAATATTATTATAAATAAAAGTTGTTGCGGTTAATTGGTAATGCTGTTCTGGGCTGCCGGTTAGCGGCAACGTCGTTATAACGCAAGGAGACTTTGTGGGTTCTATAGTGTATGATTTTTTAACAGAAAGTTTTTTGTTCGATGATGATTCTCTAAGTAATAATTTTAATTCTTTTACTGAAATAGAAATAAAGAAAGAACTTAGTAGGTATCGTGAATTCATTCTTAAAAACATTAATACAATAGAAAAAGAAATTTATGATTATAAGTCAGAATTGAAAGTTCTTGCTGGTATCAAAAAAATGCATCTAGATAATTTGAAGCGTGCTGCTTTTTATATTGATCAGCATATTATATATGATCCATTATTCCCATATACGCACGAAGAGAGTGAATCAAGCAAAGCTTTTATGGAATATCATAAAGCCGAAAATAAATTTGATATAGTTGGTCTAGTAAACACATTAAAATACTTGAAGAGTATTTCATATTTAGTTGCATGTGATTATGTGAAAATATTACCAATTAGTTATCTGCATGAACCAGCTGATGAAATCCCGATGTTATACTCAGAAAATCTATTTTCTGATGTATTACCCAAAAATGTTCTTAAATACTTTCACGAAAATGTAAAAGTGCAATCGATGAAAATAAACGGCAATATTTTAGCCGTAGAAAACAAACTCTATCCTTGTCGATCAATATTTATAAGTTTCCCAAAAGAGGAATTAGATTATACCAGATTTTATAGTTTATTCGAGAGCGAGGTTATAAAAGTAGAGGAAGAAACACGAACTGTTCATTCCATCCAACATCTTCCAGAAACTCCACCTGACGCTGAACAATTTGAGTTGTGGGTTATGCAATCAATAAATCAAGCAGCTAAAAACGTTTTTGATGAAATATACTTAGAAAATATTATAGCGGCTAAATATGATGCCTCTTATATGGCATCAAATAAATTTGCGTTTAATTTAATGCAACAATCCATCGAGACAAAGCAAAATATAAAAACTAATTCTGCAAACTTGTTAATGAATTTTGATCTACCATTCTTTGATAATATTGATATCAATACAGTTTTAGAGATCAGAAAAAATGATGGAGAAGCGTTTAAAAATTTTAGAACTAACATTGACAGACATTTTAAGGAATTGCGAGGAATAGAAGACGTTTCTTTGTTAGAGAAAAAATTTGAAAATGCAATTCATGAAATAACAGAAGTGCAAATTAATGATGTGAATCAAAAATTCAATCAATTAAAGAAGCATATTAAGATTGATTCAAGCATACTAATCGGTGGTTTATTAGGCACAATCCAAACTAGTGGTATGAGTCTTATCGGTTCTGCAATTGCAGTAGCAAAAGGGTATAAAGATTGGAATGATTATTTCGAAAAGGTAAAGAATCATCCTGCATATTTTCTTTGGAAAGTTAAAAAGAAATCGAATGCGTTATAACAAGCGTCTGCTAATGAACTCATTCTACTTGGGCAATTAGTGTAAGCCCAAAACGGTGTGCTTGTTTATGTAAATATTTTATTTGCCGTTCTTTGATTTTTTGTTCGTATTGTTTGATACCTTGTTCAACAAACTCAATTCCTTTGGTCATAACATTATAAAAGATAACGGCGATCTTCCGTGCAGTAGCTTTAATGGCACCAAGAGAACCTTTACGTGCTTTGATTCTGTGATAAAAAGAAGTTAGTGCAAGATGTTTGCTTTGTGCAATAGCTTGAGCCGCAAGGCGAAAGATTTGCCCGGCAGAAGTATGGCGTTTGAACTTTTTCTTTTTGTTTGTTAAACCTGATTGGTGAGAATTAGGTGCAAGACCTAACCAACTAGTAAAATGTTTTTCAGTCGGAAATCGAGATAGGTCAGTACCAACTTCGGAGATAACCTGAAGAAGAGTAGAGTCAGTAAGCCCGGTTATTTGCGAAGGATCTTTACCGCCGGTAAGTTTGATAAGCTTAAGATGTAGATCATCAATATTGGGTTTGTGATGACGAATAGGTTTTGGTTTGTTGATCTTCTTCGGAACTTCTAAATTTTGTGTAAGCAAAGAAAGATGGTTATTAATTTTTCTATCACAATCATCCACTTGCTTCATATAGAAAAGATATGCATCAACAGCTTGTTTAAGAAGGAAGATGTTTTCCTGAGAGAAGTTACCTTTTAAGGATTTGATAACTGCTTCTTTCTTTTTCTTAAGGATGCTTTCTTCACAAAGAGCGGCAAGGTTTTCTGGATTGTGGTTGCCGTTGATAATTGCCGTAAGCACTGCAAGTCCACTTTTCCCGTTGATTTGAGTGATTACATTTTGAAGTTTTATGTTCATCAACTCCAGAGCTTTATGAGCACGGCGTATATGATCGCTTGCAAGTTGCAGATTAGTTCTTCTTTGTCTTACAAAAGTTCTTAGCGATCGAATATGTTGCGGAGGAATGAATGAAGAGCGAAGAAGACCATAGCTGTGTAGTTGCTGAATCCATTGACAATCAGCAACATCGGTTTTTCTGCCGGGAACGTTTTTAGCTTGGTCAGCTTTACAAAGGACAACATTAAAACCGGATTGATCAAGGATGTCATAAAGAGAAATCCAATAAACACCGGTAGCTTCCATTGCTACAGAGGTAATATTATTTTCTTTTAAGTAAGTTACGGCATGAAGATAATCATCGGTAAACGTATCGTATGAAACAACAGGTTTATCAGCAATACCGATAAAGATTTTTCTTGAGCCGATATCAATACCGGCAGTGTTGTTATTAACAACATGAATCCGTCGCGTCTGATTGTTCTTTGGTTTTGCCATGATGTTAACTCCTTTTACTTGTGAATAGAAAAAGGTCTTAACAAGTCCGAAGGTGTAAAAAGTTGTAAACTGCTAAGCGGGATTAGAGTCCCGACATGGTCGGGATTCTACCACCAATAAAAACTACACGAGCTTCGGAACAAGACTCAAGCTCGGGCAATTAATGCACCAATTCGCGGGTCTGTCACATTTACTTGTTAAGTGTGTTGGAAAGTTCATTAAATAAAAACTTTATGGCAACACCATTATGGTGGACTCAAAGCGACCGCATTATGATGTATTCGTTTGATAAGATTATTGAGTTTAGTATTTCAGAGTAAGTTTGTTATTAAAGTTGATTTATAAAACGAAGTAGATTTTAAAACAAAAAAGGTAGTTGCAAAAAGCGTCATAGTAGTTATGGGCATCGCTTTATTTGCATACCGTTATGTGCTTATTAAATGAAAAAAGAAAAAAATAATAAGTTACCCCGACTTGATTTGGAAAGCATTGATCAAAGTTTTAAGAAAATAAGTAAAGATTTCCAATTTTTTAATCAGAGAATGATTGGTATAGGAATTGAGTTTACAAATAAAATGGCTGGAGATTTATTTTCAGACAAAAATAAACGCTTTTTATACATTCGGAATAGTATTCAATACAGATTGAATGCGATCTATTTTCATTTTACACTATTGCTCGATATTCAAAAAGACTATCATATTGAAATTAACAAACCACCATTTGATAAAGATAAATCAATAGATTATTTGATTAAAGGTGGTAATCAACAATATGCTGTTTTTGATAGCATTGTATTTCACATCGTTTCTCTTTTTGATTACATAGCGTGTTTAATAAATTATTCGTGTAGTGGTAAATATGAAAGTAGAATAATGTGGAATGGGATTGTAAAAACATCTTTTGATTCACAAAACTATTTATCAAATTCCAAACTGAAGGAAATAGTTCAAAAGTGGAATAACGATTTTATAGATGTATTAATTAACCATCGTTCAGATATCATACATTATTCAATGGATTCTGGAAATACATCTTATGTTTTTGACATAGATAAAGGTAAACGATTTTTATACTTTGAAGCTCCTTATAAATTTGTTAGAAATTTTAGAGAACTAAAAAAGCTATCAAAAGAAAATAATATTATGATAAATTATGCGGTTGATTGGTTAATTGGGAAAACCATCCAAGCCGTTAATGATATTGTTAATGGCGTTTCATTATTTATTGAAGCGAATCGGAAAGTTCCAGAAGAGAAAGAAATATTTCGTTTTAGAAAACCAGATGACAAGCAATAGTTGCATATAACCAGAAAATCAAAGCAACTGTTTTAATGTTTACAACGATTGATAACTATTTGTATTAGTACTCAAGTTAATTGCTCTTTGTATGTAGCTAAGTAAACTCAGTTCTTAATAAGAATCGGCATTGGCTTTTTCCCTAAGGAATCCCTACGGGACAGTGTTCTGTTGTGCACACACAAAGATTAATCAGAAAATTTTTATATTTGCACCTCAATTTTGCCAAGCCCTGATCGGCAAATTAATACCCAACTCCGTCAGGTCCGGAAGGAAGCAGCGGTTAGTATCTAATTTGGGTGATCAGCAAGCTTGGCATTTTTATTAGCACTGTAATAATCAAATATTAACCTTGCTTTTGCTTCACCAATAACTTTCTTTAAATCTTCTAAGGAAACATTCTTAATCTGGTCCAAACTTTTGAACTCAGTTAAAAGTTTTAGTGCGACTTTCTCACCAATACCTTTAATCTCCAAAAGTTCAGTTGTAAAAGTTCTTTTGGTTCGTCGCTCACGGTGGAATGTAATTGCAAAACGATGGGCTTCATCTCTAACATGCTGCAGTAATTTCAAACTTGATGAAGTTTTAGGAATTGATTGCGGCTCGGAATTATCCGGAAGAAAAACTTCTTCCAATCTTTTTGCTAATCCAATTATTTGATAATTTTTTAACCCGAGCTTATCGAGTGATTTAATTGCACTAGATAACTGACCTTTGCCTCCGTCAACCATAATTAGATCAGGCATCGTTTCTTTTTCTTCTATTAATCTTGAGTATCTTCTAGTTATAATTTCTTGCATGCTCGCAAAATCATCCTGACCATCAACAGACTTGATAATAAATTTTCTGTATAAACTTTTCTTTGGTTTTCCATCAACAAAAACAACCATGCTTGCAACGGCATCGCTTCCTTGCAGATTTGAGTTATCAAAACATTCAATTTTTCTCGGGAGAGATTTCAATCTCAAATCTCTTTGAAGTGCCGATAGGGCATAAGGAATATTTCCTTCCTTTTTCATTTTTTGAAGTTGGATTTCCTTTAACTGTAAAATTGAATTCTGTTTGCACATCATCACCAACGATTTTGCTTCGCTCTGCTTTTGCGGTATAACAAATCTGCATTTTTTTAATGCCTTTGTGTTGAGCCATTCCAATAATGTATCTGCATCATCCGGATTTGATTCGAGAACTATTTCTTTCGGCACTTCCACATATTCGTTGTAATAAAATTTTATTATTGCAGAATAGATTTTACTTTCTTCCTCGTTTTCATTTGTTGTTAAACTAAATTGCCGTTTGCCTACCAATTTACCTGATCGAATATTCAGTATTGTTGCAGATGCATCTTTCCCTTCGAATGCTGCACTAATTATATCTTTATCCTCAAAATCTGATGTAATAATTTTTTGTTTGGATGAGTAAACTTGCAGTTGATCAATACGGTCCCTTAATTCCGCAGCTTTTTCAAATTCAAGACTTGCAGAAGCATGATTCATTTCATTTTTTAATTCTTCAATTAAATTGTCTGTTTTACCTCTCAAAACTTTTATTACCTGATCTACCATTTTGTTATAATGAATTGATGTGACCAAACCTTCACAAGGTCCTTCACATTTTTTTATGTGGTAATCGAGACACACTTTATATTTTTTCTTTTCTATGGATTCTTTAGTTATATCGTATTTGCAGCTTCTTATTTTAAATATTTTGTTAATTAATCTTAATGAAGATTTCATATTCTTTACTTCAGTGTACGGACCAAAATATTTTGAGCCATCTTTTACAATATTTCTTGTCGGATATATTTGAGGGAAAAGTTCGTTAGTAATTTTTATGTAAGGGAATGATTTATCATCTTTTAGATTAACATTATAACGTGGTTTGAGTTCCTTTATAAAATTATTTTCAAGTACTAATGCTTCTATTTCGTTATCTGTTACAATTAATTCTAAATCTTCAATTTTAGAGACCAAGGCTGATGTTTTTGTGTTATCAACTTTATTCTGGAAATATGACCTAACACGGCTTCGCAGATTCTTAGCTTTACCAACATAAATTACTTTTCCCTTGGCATCTTTAAATTGGTAAATGCCGGGCATCAAAGGAAGATTATTTAATTTGTCTTCAAGTAAGGGATTCATATTTATTTAAAACCCCTTTCCTTAAGAAAGGGGTTGAAGGCTTGCTTGCCGCTAGTTTGGTGGATAAGCATTATTTAAAAACATAATTTTTGGGTATTACAACAATACCAGTATCAGAAACTGTAAAACGGTTTTTATCAGCTTCGGTATCAAATCCGATTTCGGTACCCTCGGGCACTGAAACATTTTTATCGATAATTGCTCTGCGGATTCTTGAATGTCTGCCGATTTTACAGTTATCAAAAATAATTGAATCGGTTATGTAAGAATAACTGTTTACGCGGACATTAAATCCAATGATTGATCTTTCTACCAAGCCGCCGGAAATAATTGTACCATCGGATATAAGAGAATTAAACGCTCTTCCTACACGTTCACCTTCGTGCGAGACAGTTTTTGCCGGTGGAAATTGTTGCTGCTGTGTGCGCAATGGCCAGTCGTTATCATATAAATTAAAATGAGGATTGACGCTTATTAAATCCATACTTGCCGCATAGTAGCTGTCTATTGTGCCAACATCAACCCAATAGGGTTCATCTTTTTTATTCTCATCAACAAAACGGTAAGCTTGAACTTTATAATTATTTTTAATCATATAAGGAATTACATCTTTTCCAAAATCATGATTGCTTATTTTTTCCTGATCCATTTTAACCATTACTTCTTTAAGCGTATTAATATTGAAAACATAGATTCCCATGTTCACAAAGGAATAAGCTTGGTTATCAGGAATTACCGGAGGATTTTTAGGTTTTTCTACAAATGATTCTACTTTGTAACTTGGATCAATCTGCAAAACACCAAAACGCGATGCTTGTGATTTTGGAACTTCAATTGCTGATAAGGTAAGTTGAGCATTTTTTTCAATATGATGCTGAACCATTTTTAAGTAATCCATTTTGTAAATATGATCTCCTGATAATATCAGAAGCCATTCATATGGTGCATCGCTAAGTAAATTAAAATTTTGCTGGATTGCATTAGCTGTTCCTAAATACCAATTGTTGCTTGTTTTAAATTGCGGCGGTATTGAATAGATAAATTCACCTAGTTCCGGATTGAAAATACTCCACGCTTCAAATAGGTGACGGTTTAATGAATCGGATTTGTATTGTGTTAAAACAAATATTTTTCTGAAACCGGAGTTTAAACAGTTAGAAAGTGCAAAATCGAGTATTCGATATTTACCGCCGAACGGAACTGAAGGTTTTGTTCTTTCTTTTGTGAGCGGGTATAATCTTTCTCCTTGACCTCCGGCTAAAACCATTGTTAAGGTTTTTCTTAGTATTGTCGAACCGGTATATGCCATTTCGGACCTCATCTTTTACTTGAAAAATATCTAATTATGAATTGATTGGCAATTGATGAAATTATTAACTTTGAATATAGTTTAGACCATTCATCTTATTTAATGAAGAATAGAACGAATAAAATCTTAATTATTGCTGCAATCCTTCTTATATTGATTTCTATGTTGGTAATTTATTTTTATCCAAAAGTAAAAATTTTAATATCCGCTCTTAGTAATTCAGGAAATTACTTATCATTAAATAATGCTCTTAAACAAATTGACGAAGAATTTATTAAAACCTACAATCCTCAATCACAAAGTAGATTAGATGTACTACATTACAATATTTCTATCAATTTAATTCCCGAAGAGAAAAAAATTATTGGGGATGTTAAAATATCTATGGTTGGCAGTAATATGAATTTAAAAAATATCGAATTAAATTTTTATGATAATTTAGATATAAACAAATTATTGCTGAATGGTAAAGAAGCTAATTATTCCAGAACTGAAACCAGTTTGATAATTGAAAACAATAGTATAAGTACTGATACTTTTTTTGTGAATTTAAATTATGAAGGTGAACCGAAAAATTTGGGGTTTGGTTCTTTCAACTTTGATGAAAAAGGTGATTATTATATGATCTATACATTGAATGAACCGGTTTTCGCATCCACATGGTTTCCGTGTGTTGATCTGCCCGACGATAAAGCATTAGTTGATATTTATATTACTAACGATTCATCCTACACTTCAATTTCAAACGGTAAATTGATGAGCATAAAAAAATCAGGTGATAAAAAAACATATCATTGGAAAACTTTATACCCAATTTCTACTTATTTAGTATCAATAAATTCTGCTGTGTACAAATCGTATTCTGAAAAATATATTTCAATAAATAAAGACACGCTCGATTTGTCGTATTATGCTACACCGGAAAAATTTGACAATTTGTTAAAAGATTGTTCCAATCATCAAAATTATCTGAAAATATTCGAAGAATTATTTGGAGAATATCCATTTATAGATGAAAAATATTCAGTTGCTGAATTTGGATGGAAAATTGGTGCAATGGAAAACCAAACTATCACTGGGATTGGTTCGAATTTTATTTCAGGGATGAGGTTATTTCAGGATATGATAATTCATGAACTGGCTCATTCATGGTGGGGGAATGCGGTCGGTTTGAAAACATGGAAAGACATTTGGCTGAACGAAGGATTTGCTACATATTCAGTAGCGTTATATTGGGAAAAAGAGTCCGGATTCGATGCTCTTCAAACAACTATGATACCAAGAAAAGGAAATTTCTCAAATGGTACTTTATATAATCCAGCGAACCAGCTATTTTCAAATTTGGTTTACAGCAAAGGTGCCTGGGTGCTTCATATGCTTCGGAAAGATATTGGAGATGAAAATTTTTTTAATTTGATGAGGAACTATTATCAAACTTATAAGTACAAAAATGCATCAACAAATGATTTTAAAAAAGTGTGTGAAAAATTAGCGAATAAAAATATGGATTATTTTTTTGACCAATGGATTTATAAAGGAGAAGGAATAGTTGAAGCAGTTTATCAATGGGAAGTTAAAGAATCTGAAGGTCGATTTGTAACGGATTTAATAATCAATCAAGTTCAAAATGGATATGATATTTATAAATTTCCTATTGATGTAAAATTAGTTTATAATTCTGAAGGAAAATTTGATATAAAAACATTTTTTGTTGATAATAAAAATCAAAATTTTAAAATATCCACAAAAGACAAGCCAATAGAAATATTGTTAGATCCAGAAAACTGGCTCTTGGCTAATTTCGAATTAAATAATAAAGATTGATGAGTAATTCAAAGACATATTTCTTTATATCCGATATTCATTTAGGTCTTCAATCTGAAGATATTGAAAAAGAGAAAGAAAAAAAGCTGATTAGATTTTTGGAATATGCTAAAAACAACTGTGATGAACTCTTTATTATTGGCGATTTATTTGATTATTGGTTTGAGTATAAAAGAGTAATTCAAAAAGGATTTTATAAAACACTAACAGCTCTTTCCAACTTTACAGAAGAAGGGAAAAAGATCCATTATCTTATTGGTAATCATGATTTTCTACATAGAGATTTTTTTGAGAAAGAAATTGGGGCGGCTCTTTATCACGATGTATTAAGTATCGAATTAAATAATAAAAAATTTTATATTGGACACGGTGATGGATTAGTTAAAAATGATACGGGTTACAAAATATTAAAGAAAATTCTCCGTAATCGCTGGCTTCAAAAATTATATTCTGTTATTCATCCGGATCTCGGTATCAAAATTGCAAGTTCTACCAGTAAAAAAAGTAGAGACTATACAGCTAATAAAAATTATGGAATAGGTGACGGTCTATTCGAAACCGCAAAACTCAAAATTGATTCCGGTTATGACTATGTGATTTTCGGGCATTCGCATGTGCAGACACTGAAAAATTATAATAATGGAATTTATATCAATCTCGGCACATGGCTGGATAAACCTTGCTATGGAGATTTCAAAAATAAATTTAAGATGATTGATTGGGAATAAAATGAACAATACTGTATCATCACAACAACAAAAAAACAAAAAGCCTCCAAAGAAAAAAACATTGCGTTATATTACCTTATTTGTTGGTGTTGCTTTTATTGCAGCATTTGTGCTATTCATGCAATATGTATTCGAAGGGCTGCCATCGTTAGATGAACTCGAAAATCCACGACCTCAATTGGCAAGCAATGTTTACAGTATAGACGGTGAGCTAATCGGACAATTTTTTAAAGAAAATCGTGTTGCAGTAAGGATAGATAGTATCCCGAAGCATGTTATAAATGCACTGATTGCTACAGAAGATAAAAAATTCTACGATCATTGGGGTGTAGATGTTGAAAGATTCATTAAAGCAATGTTAAAAAATATTTTTTTGATGAGACGTGAAGGTGCAAGTACAATTACTCAGCAATTGGCTAAAAACTTATATGAGTTAAAAATAAGAGATGAATCGATCTTTGATACTATTGTTAGAAAGATACGTGAGTGGATAACAGCTGTACAGATTGAAAAAACTTACACCAAACAAGAAATACTTGAAATGTATTTTAATATTTCCTGGTTTGGACACGGTGCTTTTGGAATACAAATGGCGTCCAGAGTTTATTTTGATAAAGATGTAAAAGATTTAACAGTATCTGAAGCCGGCGTTTTGATTGCACTTCTAAAATCATGGGTTTACTACGACCCGTATGATAAATATGAAAATTCTTTCGCACGTCGCAATATTGTCCTTAACAATATGGTGAACGATGGATATTTAAGTGAAGAGAGTTACGAAAAACTTAAACTTGAGCCGATTAAACTCTCTTATAAAAGAATTGAAGAAGGAATTAAAGGCACTATTGCTCCACATTTTCTTGAGTATGTAAGACAACAGATGGAAAAACTCTCTTCAAAATATGGATATGATCTTTATCAGGATGGTTTGAATATCTACACATCTCTAGACAGCCGTATGCAGAAGATTGCAAACAACTCTGTTAAATTACATCTTGATGAATTTCAAAAACAATTTGATAAAAATTGGAAATGGAATTCTTATCAATCAGTATTAAATGATAATATTGACAAGGCAATTAAGAAAAGACCTGAATACAGAAGTGCAACAGATCAGAATGAAAAGAAGGCGATTTATTCAAGGTTGAAGAATGATCCTTTTTTTATTGATTCGGTTAAAAATATAGCTAAAAGAATTGAAGTTGGATTTGTAGTACTTGATTCAAAAAATGGTGAAATAAAAGCGATGGTTGGCGGTAGGGATCAGAAATTTTTATATGGTTTGAATCATACTACTCAAATTAAACGTCAACCCGGTTCTGCTTTTAAACCAATTGTTTATGCTGTAGCGATTGATAATGGATTATATCCGGCATACCCTATTATTAACCAGCCATTCGATTTTAATGGTTGGATTCCAAGAAATTTTGACCATTCTACGGGTGGATTTATGACATTACGGCAAGGTTTAATGCATTCAGTAAATCTTGTAGCAGCTAGATTGATTATTGAAGATTACGCACCTCTTTGGAAGATAGGAAGATTTGCAGAACGGATGGGAATAAAAAGTAAATTAGAATTATATCCATCCATTTCACTTGGTACTTCTTTAGTTACACCTCTCGAAATGACTTCTGCCTTTGCTACATTAGCTAATAGAGGTGTTTATAATGAACCGATATCTATTTTAAGAATTGAAGACAAAGATGGGATTCTGATTGATAAATTCAACACATATGCAAGTGAGGCAATTCCGGAAGAAACAGCATATTTAGTTACAGATATGATGCGTTCTGCTATTGATAATGGTACCGGTACTGCAGCTCGTTACAGATATAATTTTTTGAGACCGGCTGCCGGAAAAACCGGAACAACTCAAGAATATGCTGATGCTTGGTTCATTGGTTTTACACCTCAATTAACCGGTGGTGTTTGGGTTGGTTTTGTTGATCATAGAATTTCTTTTAACGGTGATTATGGAAAAGGTGATCGTGCAGCATTACAAATTTGGGCAATATTTATGAATGATGTTTATTATAAGATTCA
>CAYXKL010000056.1:0-17186 GCA_964464825.1 uncultured Melioribacter sp.
CTGCAGAAACAGATGATATTTACGAAATACATAAAATGATCAAAGAGAAAATATGTACAAATTGTAAAGCTCAAGATAATGACGGTAATTGCTATTTACGTGAAGATGCCAATTGTTCTCTGGATCGTTATTATTCTTTGATTATAGAAACAATAAAAAAAGTTGACAGCAATAATTGAATTTTACTTTGCTCATCATCACTAACCACTGATTATATTCTCGGTTTTATTTGTTGTTTTATACCACCAATTATAAATTAATTTGCCACTCAATAAAGTTATCACCATAAAAATAAAACCACCGATCAGATCTGCGACATAGTGATACCTAAGATAAACAGTAGCAAAAATTAAAAGAGTTCCATTGATCAAGAAAAATGGTTTAAGTCTACTGTTAAATTTTACTGATAAATACATCACCAATAAAGTCATTTGAGTATGACCGCTTGGGAATGCATCTCTTTGAACAACTTCTGCCGGATTTAATGTACCGGTTGGAATTGATTCACCGGAGTTAACAATTTCTCTAAGAATATTAGTAAAAAAAAGTCCCGGCATTTCTATGTTATTCATTTCATAATTATGAAGTGTAAAACGCGGTCCTATTGCCGGAAACAAAATATATCCAATATATGATAGGGTGAAACCGTAAACGATAATGAAAGTTGAATATTGAAATTCTTTTGTTTTTTCCCTTAACAGAAAATCAATTCCAAGGATTACTGGTAGAAAAAAGAAAGTTCCATAAACTATTTGTAACAATTCTGTAAGAATCGGATTGGCAATTTTATAAAGTTCAACAGTGGGATCAGCCCTGAAAATAAATCTGTCAATCAAAATAAGATGATCATCAATTGTAATTCCTCGTATTGGATCAACGATCAAATAGATTTCTTTGAAAAAAAGGAATATCAATGGTACAAAATACCAATAATGTAAATGGCTGTAGAAAATATTATTTGATATATTACTTTTTTTTGAAATGAAAAATACAAATAGAATAATCAAACAATTCATTAACACATTTAAGTACCATGTTTCAATTTTATTGGTGAATATAAAGTTGAGTATCGAAAGTAGAATACAAAAAATGACAACTATTAAATCTGCCGGATTAAAATTTGTGGTGGATCTAATTATGTTTTTCATTATTGGATCAAAAATATTGTGACAATAGAGAGATAAATAGAAAGTGCAAAAATATCATTCATAGTAGTAACAAAAGGACCGGTTGCAATTGCCGGATCGGCACCGAATCGTTTTAGGAACAGAGGTACAGTAGCACCTAGCACTGTTGCAAATACCATAATAATTATTAAAGATATTGAAAGTATAAAGCTGAAATAAATTTCCGCTTTAAATATAAAGTATGTGGCAAACATTAAAATTATTGCACAGATTAAACCGTTTAATAATCCAACTGTAAATTCTTTAAATATTTTTTTAAAACTGTCTCTTATCCACAGATCATGTTCGGTTAATTTTCTTACCATAACAATAGCTGCCTGTGTGCCAGAACTGCCACCCATTGCCATTACTATGGGGATAAAAAAACTTGCGATTACAATTTTATTGATTGAACTCTCGAAAGAAGATAATACCAGCGCACTAACAAGTTCACCGAATAATGCAACTAACAGCCAAGGTAAACGGATACGGGAAATTGTAAATGGTCTATCACTTATTTCTTCTTCTTCGGATAATCCGGCAAATTTTTGTATATCTTCTTCAGCTTCTTCACCTATTACATCTACAACATCATCAATTGTAATTCTACCAAGCATTTTACCTTTATCATCAACAACTGGAATAGAAACAAGATCGTACTTCTTCATTATATTAGCTACTTCTTCCTGATCTGTTTCCGGATTAACAGTAACTAAATCTTCTTCTAAAATTGAATTAATTTTTGTATCAAGCGGATGAATTAATAGCGATTTGAGCAAAGTATAACCGATCAATTCATCATTTTCTTTTAGCACATAAATATGATATATGTGATCAATATCATCCGCTTTAAGTCTAACTTGTTCAATTGCATCCGATACAAGGGCATTTTCATAAACATGAACAAAATCGCTGTTCATTATACCGCCGGCAGAATCTTCGCGGTACTTTAAAAGTTCTTTTACATCTTCCGATGATTCCGGTTCTATATTTTCTAAAACTTGTTCAGCTAATTGCTCTGGTAATTCACTAACTATATCCGTTGCGTCATCTGAATCAAGTTCATCTACTATATCAGCAATTTTTAATGCATCGGTTTCTTCTAGAATTTTTTCTCTAATGTTTTCGTCAAGTTCAAGAAGTACTTCGCTGGCTGTTTCTGTATCTAAAAGACTGAATAGATAATGTGCTTTTTCTAGTGGAAAGTGGTTGATAATTTCTGCAACATCAGCCGGATGAAGATCAGCAAAAATTGTTATAAGACTTTGACCGGCTTCTTCATCAGCTAAGACGCTGATATTATCGAGGATTTCTGGATCTTCATCAAGCAGATCGTGTAAACTTTTGATTTCTTCAGCCATCTACCAACCTCTTTATTTGTTGGGTGAGTTCAATAAAATCTTCTATTGATAATTCTTCTGCTCTCCGTTTAAGTGGAAATTTCAACGAATCAAATTCTATATTTTTAAATATACTATTACTTAACGAATTTTTTAAAGTTTTTCTTCTATTACCAAACGAAGCTTTAACTACTTTAATAAAAAGTTCAGTATCAATTTCTTGATTTATCAGTTTATCAAAATCGATCTTAAGAATAGCTGACCATACTTTAGGTTTTGGGTAAAAAACATTAGGTGATATTTTAAAGAATAATTCTGTACTAGCAAAAAAATTAATGATTACACTTAAGATTCCATAATCTTTAGTTCCTTTATCGGCTGTTATTCTTTTTGCTACTTCATATTGCGTCATTATCAAAGCATCTTTAACCAATAATCTATTATCAATTAATTTGAATAGGATTGGAGATGTAATATTATAAGGGATATTCCCGATTATTCTAATTTTATGACAGTTATGGTAAAAATTATTCAGATCTAACTTTAAAAAATCTTCATTAACTATATTAATGCTCGGGAAATTATTTTTTAATTCATTTATAACACGGTTGTCTATTTCTACAGCTGTAAAATTTTTAATATGAGCGGTTATTAATTTTGTAAGAGCTCCGGTACCCGGTCCTATTTCTATAACAACATCATCTAATTTAGGATCAAATGTATCGATGATTTTCTGAATGATATTTTTATCAGTTAAATAATTTTGTCCAAATCTTTTTAATGGTGCTACTTTATAGTTCATTAAAATTAAAAATATTATTTAGTGGCGTAATAATTTATTTTTCAGTTGTCAATATAAGGTCTAATCATTATTAATGAAATTGTTATATTTACTTTAAACAAGTTGTGTGAAAATGTTCGAAATCATTTTTCTTATCTGCGTCTCTTTTTACTTTATTGAAATAATAATTTTTATAATTGGATTAAACAAAAAATATCCGAAGTTAAGTTTTGATAAACTCCCATCTGTATCAGTAATTGTTGCTGCACGTAATGAAGAACAAAATATTTTAGAGTGTGTTAAATCTCTGTCAGAAATTGATTATCCGATTGAAAAGTTAGAAATAATTTTAGTTGATGATCATTCCACAGACCGAACCGGAGAAATAATCCATAACTATATTAACGGTAAATCGCAATTCAAATTAATTGTGCCGGATGCTGCAATTGGCTCGTTAAAAGGTAAAACAAACGCCCTTGCCAATGCTCTTAAAATTGTGAAAGGAGAAATTATTTTAACTACTGATGCAGATTGTACCGTATCGCCTAATTGGGCAAAAACTATCGCTTCATATTATCAAAATGACGTTGGATTTGTTGGAGGATTTACTACACAAAAAAGTGAAACCATCTTTGCTGGAATGCAAGCTGTTGATTTCATCTATCTGCTTGCTGTCGCTGCCGGTACTATCAATCTTAAAAAACCATTAAGTTGTATCGGTAATAATATGTCTTACCGGAAATCTGTTTATGATGAAGTCGGCGGTTATGAAAATTTACCTTTCTCTGTCACCGAAGATTTTAATTTGTTGATGGCTATTCGTAAACTCAAAAAATATAAAATAATTTATCCGTTGGATGATGGAGGATTAGTAATATCAAAACCGTGTGAAGATTGGAAATCATTATTTTGGCAGAAAAAAAGGTGGGGAGTTGGGGGAGCGGAAAGTGATTTTATCGGTTATTTAGTAATGGCATGGGGATTTTTCTCTCACATTGCAATGCTGCTTACACCTTTGTTTTTCTCGCTTACTGCTTTATATTTGTGCCTCTTTAAAATAGCTGTTGATTATTTTTTCGTTTATCCGGTTTTCAATAGACTAAAATTAAAATTGAAATTATCACATTTTATCGCATTCGAAATTTATTTTATAGTTTATGTAGTTCTGCTTCCTTTTATTGTTCTGCTCAATAGGAAAGTGAAATGGAAAGGAAGGGAGTTTTAAAATGAGTGAAGAGTGTTGAGTTTAGAAAATTAGATTTATCTGAATAACAACGGTATAAGATGAAAAAAATTTTATTAATCTTTTTAATTATTACACCTAATTTTTTTGCACAAAAATCTGAATTCTTCCCGGATGGACTTACTATTCCACCTTTTACCGCTAATAATTTGGAACCCAAACTCGGTTTTCAATTTCAATTATCCAGAAATGAATTACGTCTTGATATCGGTAATTCTTTAGAAATATTTAGATACAACAAAAATAATAATGAAACATTTTCTTTTGGAGCTGATTTTTTTACATATACTCTTTTAAGGGGTGAAAAAAAATTTCATTTCCCAGTAGATGCTGTTGATTATCTATTCGGGATAAATGGTTCTTATAAATACTCAAAAGAAAATATTGAATATGGTGCGAGAGTTAGATTGAGTCATATAAGCGCTCATTTTGTTGATGGACATTTTGATGGAAATAATTCCCAATGGAGAGACGGTCGTAATCCTATAGTTTACAGCAGAGAATTTTTTGAGTTAATGCCTTACTATAAAATTAATTCATTAAGATTTTATACCGGTATTACTTATTTATTCCATGTTGATCCGCTTGATATAGGAAAATTTAATTTTCAAACCGGTTTTGATTATTATGCTGCTGGTTTAATTTCAGAAACTATTACTCCTTTTGTTGGATATGATATTAAATTAATAAACATTGATAAATACACAGCCGATAATTCTATCTCTGCCGGCATTAAATTCGGAAAAATTTATGGAAGAGGTTTGTGTTTCTATTTACATTATTATTCTGGAATGAGTATTCACGGCGAATATTATAATGTAAGAAAAAATTTTACAGCTTTTGGTCTTAATCTGGATCTATAAACATGTCTGATCTATTCACCCGATTAAAGCAAAATTTCTTTACAACTGGTAGGAAGAATAATTACCTTATTCACATTATACTTTTTTTAGTCACTTTGATTACAACAATTATAGCCGGAACCGAATGGACCACCGGTAAATTAGGGCCGTATGAATTTAATGATTTGGCTAAGGGTTTACCGTATGCTTTTTCAATATTATTTGTTCTCGGTATTCATGAATTCGGACATTTTTTCGCTGCGGTTTATCATAAAGTAAAAGCTACTTTACCTTTCTTTATACCCTTTCCGCCAATAGCCGGGTTTTTCAATTTCGGAACAATGGGTGCTGTGATCAAAACGAAATCTGTGATCCCAAACAATAAAGCAATGTTTGATATTGGAGTTGCCGGACCGATAGCCGGTTTTGCTGCATGTTTGATTGTTTTAATTTATGGATTTACAAATCTTCCCGGTACAGATTTTATTCTAGCTATTCATCCAGATTATTTTTCACCGGAGTATGGAAAGGAAAGTGTTAATCTTGAATTTGGAAGCACACTTTTGTTTGAGATTATGAAATATTTATTTACCAATCCGAATGATTTTGTACCGCCTATGTCAGAGATTTATCATTATCCCTTTTTATGTGTCGGATGGTTCGGATTATTTGTTACTGCAATGAATCTTATTCCTGTCGGACAGCTTGATGGTGGACATATAATCTACAGTATGTTTGGTAGTAAAGTCCACGAAGCAGTTGCAAGTGTATCGATGATACTACTTGGTGTAATCGGTATTAGTGGTTTTGTTGGAGCTTTTTTAAATGTTGATTTAGGATTTGGCTGGAGTGGATGGCTCTTTTGGGCATTTATATTATACTTCTTTATAAAAATTAAACATCCCCCGGTACCGCATTTTGAAAAATTAAGTAAGGGAAGAAAAATTTTAGGATATATTGCAATTTTAATTTTTATACTTTCATTTTCACCAACTCCATTTATTGTATCCCTGGAATTTTAATTGGATATGTCCAAAAGTCTTGACATTGGTTTACTTCATTCATTATGTTTGTTATAGAAAATGAGGAAAAGTTATAGAGATTTTGCTACTTTTATTTTATTAATCGAGTATTTAGGATGAATAGCAAGTTCTCTTTAGTTTTTCTTTTTTTTATGCTTTCCGGCAAAATCCCTCATTATAGTAGGTACATTTATTTGAAAAAACTTATAACCATTATTGCATTAGTTCTATTTATCTATTCATGCGATGATATTCCGAGTGATGTAATTGAACAAGGTACTGTTGAAAATAATGTCCTATCAATAAATGCACCCACTTCATTTTTCTACTCACAAGCGGATTCTCTTTTAGATGTATCAATTCAATTTGAGGATGTAAGCACTATATCCAATGTGTGGATTAAAATCAGTTCGATAAATGGCGATATAATTGTTACAGAAAACTATGAATTGTTTGATAACGGAAATATTCAACAGAATGGTGATAATCAAACGGGTGATAAAATTTTCAGCAATAAAGTGCCAGTAAGTAAAAAATATTCAAATGGAAAATATATTATAGATTTTTTTATTGAAGATAATATTCGAATATCACCCGATAACATTTCAAAAGTTGGTGTACATATTTTTGAGTATAACAATAATCAAATAAATTTTCCGCCGGTAATTTCCAATCTCTCAATTCCACTCATTGCAAACAGAGGAGTAGCATTTATATTTTCAGTTAAAGCCGATGATCAAAATGGATTAATTGATTTGGCACAAGTTTATTTCAAATTATACAGACCCGATGGAACTCTTGTTGATCCTCAAAATGGATTTGATTACTTCCTTATGGTTGATAATGGCGACCCGATATTAGGTGATCAAACAGCTAACGATGGTGTTTATTCATTTAAAAATTTATTTGGTACTACCGCACAAACCGGTACATGGAAATTTGAATTTCAAGCGAAAGATAGAAGCAATCTGTTGAGTAACTTAATTATTCATAATATGAGTGTTAATTAGTGCTGATGAAGAATTTAATTTTTAAAATTTTGTTTTTGTTACCAATTACCTTGATTAACGGGCAATCATTACCGTTTGATTATAATTTATCAAAGAGACAAATAAATAAAATTTTGGATAGTACTCCGGCTAGCAACACAATCGAAAGAATTTTAATTCAAGACGATATAATATGGCTTGCAACATCAAAAGGATTGAGCAAATCAGTTGATAATGGCAGCAGCTGGACTAATTATTATAAAACAGAAGCATTTGAAGAAGAGAGTATTTCTGCAATTGATTATCATAATGGAAATATCTGGGTATCTACTTGGCATTACGAAATTCAATTGGGTGACCCCGTACCGGTAGGAAGCGGATTAAGATATTCAAACGATAATGGCGAAACATGGATTAAAATTGCTCAGCCAGTTGATGAGCCGGGTGATTCATCAATTACCTATGGAATTAATACTTTAAGGGCATTACCGGTTACCGTTGAAGAACAAAATTTTATTTATGATATAGAATTCACTAATAATACAATTTGGATTGCAACATTTGCCGGTGGTTTAAGAAAATCTTCTAATAATGGTCAAGATTGGGAAAGAGTTGTTCTTCCACCTGATAATCTGAATTCTATTAAGCCGGATGATACGTTAAATTTTTCATTACAACCGGTTGCCGGTGCATTTGGTCCCGAAGAACATCTTAATCATCGTGCTTTTTCTATTGTAGCAGTTGATGATAATACATTATATGTGGGAACTGCCGGTGGAATTAATAAAAGTACAGACGGTGGAATTAGCTGGGTTAAATTCAATCATACAAATCAGCTAAATCCAATAAGCGGAAATTTTGTGTTGGCAATGGATTATAATCATTTTGATGGTTCTATATGGGCAGCAACCTGGAAAGCCGAAGGGGCAACTGAATATTGGGGTGCATCAGCTTCATACGATGGCGGTGAAAATTGGAATACATATTTAACCGATGAACGTATTCTTGATTTTGGTTTTAAATATTATGGTAATGCTGGTAATTACTCCGGTGCTGATTTATTTATTGCATCGCAAAGTGGGGTTTACCGATCGAACAACTATGGTGTAACATGGATTGCCGCTCCTGATATTTATGATTCGCAAACGAACATTGCTTTGAATACAAAACATTTTAGAGCGGTTGAAATAAATCGTAATAATAATTCTTTTGATATTTGGCTTGGTTCAATAAATGGTTTAGCTCTTTTTAAAGAAGCATCCGGTTTTTGGAATGGTGAATGGAAAGTTTATTTAGCATCTGAAGGGATTACTTCATCAAGTGAAACATATGCGTTTCCTAATCCATTCTCTCCGGATGATGAAGTTCTGAATATTAAGTATTCTCTGAAATCCGAATCTAAAGTAACAATACGAATTATGGATTTTGGAATGAATCTCGTTCGGACTTTAATTCAAAATGCAAACCGTCCTTCTAGTGATAATAACATTGAAGTATGGAATGGAAAAGATGAATACGGAAATATTGTCCCGAATGGAATCTATTTTTATCGCATAGATATTGATAATGGAGAGCCATCTTTCGGAAAAATTCTTGTTATAATGTAAAATATATCGGTGTGAATTGAAGAAAATAATTTTTTTGGTAATAATAATATCATCTTTAATAACTGCACAAACAGAGACATCCAAAATCAGCAGTATGCCGGGTGGATTCAGCAGACTTGGATTTGGAGCAAGAGGAATTGGAATGGGTAACGCTCTTTCCGCAGTTACTGATGGTAATTTAGTATCGTATTATAATCCGGCACTCGGTGCTTTTCAAAATGGTAATTCATTCCAAACTTCGTATAGTTTTCTTACTCTTGATAGGTCGCTGAATTTTTTAAATTTTACTAAGCGTTTTGAATTTGGAAAAATCGAAAATGAAGATGGTACAACAAAACCAAGATCAATAGCCGGCGTAAGTGTTGGAATAATTAATTCTGGCGTTTCAAAAATTGATGCAAGAGACAGCCAAGGTAAAAAATTTGCAGATTTATCAACATCAGAAAATCAATTTTTTGTAGCTGTATCAAACCGTTTCTCTGATAAACTTACGGTTGGTATTGCATTCAAATTTTATTATTACAAATTATATGAAGAGGTAACTTCAACCGGAGTTGGTTTTGATTTAGGTGCGCTATATTCTTTCAATGAATCACTAACTCTATCATTAATGCTTTCCGATATCAACAGTAAGTATGAATGGGATACCGGAAACTTATACGGACAATCTGGTAACGTAACACGCAATAGATTCCCGCTTATTAAAAAGTTTGGTGCTGCTTACAAATTTATAGATCAGAAATTAATTGCAGCAGTAGAATTTGAAAGCAGTAATGCCGGTACAAATTATTTACGTGCCGGTGCAGAGTATAATATTTATAGTGATCTTTATTTACGTTCCGGATTAGACCGATTCAATTTTTCAAATACAGATGAACCGGTGCGTCCATCTTTCGGATTTTCCTACTTTTATTCACTTAGTTCATTTAAGGTTGGGATTGATTATGCATTTGTGCTTGAACCATATTCTTCTGGTGATCATCATATTATTGGTATTAATATAAATTTTTAAAGACGGGATTATGAAAAAAGCTCTCTTAATATTTTTAATTGCTATTACTAATATTTTTTCGCAAACAGCCGGTAATTCGGGTTTATCATTTTTAAAACTTGGACTCGGTGCACGCAATATTGCCATGAGTGATCTTGGTGTTATCGGGAATAACAATTTGACTGCACTGAATTATAATCCGGCATTACTTGCAGAAAGCAAACCAACCCAATTATTCTTTTCGCATAACAATCTTTTTTTTGATTTAAATGCTGAAATGGTTGCCGGTAGTTTTGAAATGTTCGGGTTGCCATTTGCGATTGGAGTGAATACTACTACAATAAGTGATATTGAAATCAGAACAATTCCCGGTGAAGTAGAATCAAAATTTGATGCTCATTATTTTAATGCCAGTATTTCAACTGCGTTTAATATTTATGAGAATTTATCAATAGGTGCTACTGTAAAATATATCTATGAGAATTTATTCTCTGATGATGCAACCGGTCTTGGTTTTGATTTCGGTGCTGCTTATAAAAACATTATTGAGAATCTTTCTGTTGGAATTTCATTACGTAACATTGGTTCAATGAACAATTTACGAAATCAACCAACAAAACTGCCTTCAGATTTTCGGTTCGGTGTTGAATATAAATTTGATATACCGGAAAGCAAATTTGATGTTACTGCAATAGGCGGAATGCAAAAATATACAGATGCCGATGATTCACATTTTCACTTAGGGACAGAAGTTATTTACGATAAAATGTTCTCTCTTCGCGGCGGTTATATTACCGGCTATGACTCCAAAGATTTGAGTGCCGGTTTTGGTGTTTTGTGGAATAACATCTCGCTTGATTACGCTTACGTACCGATTAATTACAATCTCGGAGATTATCACATTATATCGATCATGTACTCTTTTAGTAATTGAAAAATCTTTGCGAACTCAGCGCCTTCTCGGCGTTCTCTACATTTTATCCATTACATCTGATATACTGCAAAGAAATGATAAATAGTTAAACACTATTTTTTTATCTTTGACAAAACTATTTTTGGTTATACGGAATTTTAGATGGAAGTAATAAAATATACTCCCGAATGGAAAGAAAAATGGGATCGTTTTGTTTTAGAATCCAACAACGGTACAATGTTTCACCTCCAAAAATTTTTTGATTATCACACACCCGGTAAATTTAAATTTGATCATTTGATTTTTCTTGAGAATGGAGAGATTAAAGCACTTCTACCCGGTTCCATCATAAAAAATTATGAGTATGAATCTCCAATTGGTGCAAGTTATGGCTCCATAGTTACAAAGGATGTTAAATTTGCTGAAGCAATGGTTATAGTTTCTTCATTAAAAGAATATTGTTCAAATATTGGTTTAAAAGAAATTACATTAACTGCCGCACCAATGGTTTATGAAAAACATCCTAACCAGAATTTAGATTTTGCAATGCTCTGGCAAGGTTTCAACTATAAACTTCATTACATTTCAAGCGCTATCAAACTAGATAAAAACAGAGATATACTTGATAGATTTTCTCCGACTATAAGAAGAAATGTGAGAAAATCAATTAAGGATTTTAAATTGAAAGTTGAAATTAACGAGCGATACGATCAATTCTATCCAATATTGGTTGAAAACAAATCCCGGCATGATGTAAAACCAACTCATTCATACGAAGATTTAATTAAACTCAAAGAATTATTACCTGATCGTTTAAAACTTTTTATGGTTTATTATGAAGATGAACCAATCGGCGGTTCGCTTATGTTTTTTGTTAATGAAGTTTGCGCACTCTGTTTTTATAATATGCTGCGCTATAAATATGAAATGTATAAACCAATTCAGCGTGTTATGTACGAGGTAGTGAAATATTCTACTGAAAATAATTACCAGTATGTTGATATCGGTGTATCGCAAGATACTAAAGCAGAAAATCCTATGACACCAAGTATGAGTCTGATCGAGTTCAAAGAAAAATTCGACGCGAAAACTATAATGCGTAATACATTGCACATTAAATTATAACTTATGTATAAACATATCTGCATAGCTTTTCTCGGTAATGCATTTCAAGATTCCCGTGTATATAATCTAAAAAATTCTTTGGAAGAAGATGGTTGTACTGTTTCAGTAATTTCTTTTGATTGGTTTGATAAAGAAATACTAAATGAGGAAAATGGAATACAAGTAATTAAGATTAAGAGTAAAACTGTTTCAAGTTTTTTATTCTATACTGATTTTGCTTTTAAACTGATTTATTATTTACTCAAATCAAAAGCAGATATTTATTTTGCTGAAGATTTATACACACTCCCTTTTGTAACAATAATAGGAAAATTGAAAAGTGCAAAAGTTTATTACAATAGTAGAGAACTTTATGCATTTATCGGCGGATTAACTAAGCGTCCAGTTCTTCAAAGTATAGTTAGATTCATTGAAGGTTTCTTTATAAAATTTGCTGATCTTGTTATGACTACCGGAGAAATGGATTCAGCATTCATTGAAGATTATTATCATATTACTAATACACTTGTTATTAGAAATATTCCACTTTACAAAGAACCATCAAAAATTGTTGATTTCAGGGAGATGTTTAATATTCCTAAAAGTCACATCATTTTTTTATATCAAGGGATTTTACAAGGTGGAAGAGGGATTAAACAAATTATCCATGCAGTTTCTAAACTTGATAATGTATCATTGGTATTGCTTGGCGATGGTGAAGAGAAAAATAACTTTATTGATTTTGCCAAAGAATGCAAAGTTGATGATAGAATTCATTTTGCCGGTACTATTAATCAAAATGAATTGATTAATTACACAGCTGGCGGAGATATTGGAGTTGCTCTGATAGAAAATATAAGTTTAAGTTATTATCACGCGCTTCCCAACAAATTATTTGAATATATAATGGCTGGCTTACCGGTTATTTCAAGTAATCTTCCTCAAATGGAAAAAATTGTAAATGATTACAATGTTGGCATTACTGTTGGCTTGGATGATACTAATGAATTAATTGAAAGCTTAAAAAAAATAATTAATGATCCTAATAATTTAGAAAGATATAAAAACAATACAAGGATCGCTTCTAAAATTTTGAATTGGCAAGAAGAGTATAACAGAGCTAAAATAAGATTATTGCGCGGATGAAAGTAAAACAGAAAAGAATTTTAATTGTTAGACCGGATCGAATCGGCGATGTTGTTTTGTCAACACCTCTGCCAAGAGAAATAAAAAGAACATTTGCTGATAGTTTTATAGCTGTGTTGTTAAAAAAATACACAGCTGATATTTATGTGAATAATCCACATGTAGATAAGATTATTTTAATTGATGATTACGATGACGGTTCATTAAAAAGTTTTTTCAAAAAAGCTAAAGAGATCAAAAGTTTTCACTTCACTCACTCGCTTACTTTGCTTCCTACGGAAAGATTGAATTATCTCCTCTTCATTGCCGGTATTCCGTTCCGTGTTGGTGTAGGGCACAAATTTTATCAGTATATCACTTTCACAAAATATGTATCGCGTAACAAATATATCCCTTTGAGGCACGAAGCAGATTATTGTATGGATTTAGCAAGAAAAATTGGTGTGCAGTCAAATAATCTCGATACTGAAATTTTCTTAACGGATAAAGAAAAAAGCAAATCGGTTGAAATAAGAAAAAAACTTTTGGGAGGTAAACAAATTTTAGTTGGTGTTCATTCAACAAGCGGTAATTCATCCGCTAACTGGACACCTGAAACTTACAGAGAGTTGATTGATAAATTAAAAGCTCATAACAACTTAAAAGTAATAGTTACCGATAACAATATTCCTGATTCACTTAAAAATATTGAAGGTGTTGATTATCCGAACATTGGAAAAACTTTGCGCGAATCATTCGTGAATTTTGCTTCACTCGATCTGCTTATTTCATCAAGCACGGGACCAATGCATATATGTGCTGCATTAAAAGTTAAAACCTTATCAATGTTTTGTCCGCTTACCGCTTGTTCGCCAAAATTGTGGGGACCGCTCGGTAATGAAAGCAAAATTATTTTACCGGGAGAAGATTACTGTAGCTCAGTCTGTCCGGGCGATCCGAAGAGTTGTACATTTGCCGGCACCGGCGGAATCGATGCTGACAAAGTATTGAACGAACTGAAAAAGTTTTGGTGAATAATGTAGGTCGAAGCTTGTCCCGAAATTAATTTTCGGGACGCTGAATTGACCAGACTAATTATTAAACAAAATCTTGGACGAATCAGCGATTCGTCCTACAATAGTAAGCCGTACCGAACTTTCTGAAACACAGTTGACAAAAATCCTAACTTAAATTAAGTTAATGCCGGATTTTCGAGGGCATTAATGATTTCTTCCCCTGTAAAGTCATTTCATACGATTCTGCTTAATCTTGTTATTCAAACAAATAATTTTTTGTTCAGCTTTTCTGTTGAACCAAAAAATGCAAGGGATTTTTGTGAATAGATTTAACATCAATGATTTTACAAATGTCTTGGACGGATGACCCCAAATTAATAGTCAGTTAGATTCAATTTTATAGATGGAATGTTATCACGCAAAAAGTTGCGATTTTTTATAATATACTAAATAAAAGGCGGTAGATATCGTTCTAATACTAGTTATCTTCTCGCTTGTTAACTAATAGTTATATTGCTTTAATTGAGGATAAATTAATGTCAATTACATTACAAGATATTTTTCCTAATGCTAGAATTGGACTATCTCAAATTGGATTCTTTTTTGGCGCGGGTACTTCATTATGCGCCGGCTATCCTCTCACAAAGGACTTAACAATTTCTGTAATTAATAGTCTAACAAACACAGAGAAAGACGTTCTTGAAAAAATGTTATTGAAAGAAACTATAACTGCTGATTTTAAGAATGGTTATCCTGATATTGAATTACTATCAGATGTGTTATATAAAAATATTGTTCTTACTGACGATACAACGTTAAAAGCAATTGAGTTGAACCTACGAAAAAAATTGTTTGATTTTATTTATAATGTATCTCCCATTGATTATCAATATCACATAAAATTCTTTACTAACCTTAAATCATTAATAAATAATCAACCACAGCCAATTTGGATTTTTACAACAAATTATGATTTGTTATTAGAAAGAGCTGCTTCCGAAGTAAATTTTAGAATGAAGAATTCTTTCGAAGGTATAAGTAAAAGGTATTTTAATATTTCCGACTATGATTTTATTATTGGGAAGATTACTGGTGGAAACACTTTCCAACAATTAAAGGAACCTATCATTAATTTAGTAAAACTCCACGGTTCTATTTCTTGGTTCAAAGAAAATAACAGAATTAACGAACAATTTGATTTTTCACACCTTAGCCTTGATCAACATTGTATGATACTTCCTAGAATAAAGAAAATATTTGAGACACTTGATTCACCCTATGATCAATTGTTTAGATACTCTTCAAATATTTTAGGAAGGAAATGTAGATTCCTTGTTACATTTGGATACAGTTACCGAGACCAACATATTAATCAAACGATTCTCCTCCCTAAACTTCACGATGGGTCATTAAGAATATTTGCTTTTTTAAAAGATGAGACAGCTGAGCTAGATCAATTTAAGTCTTATCAAAATTTTAATTTTCTTGTTGAATCAAAATATAAATTGGATGGCGTCGAACATATAGAATCAAGTAATCTTTGGGATTTTAAAGAGTTTGTAAATCTTTTATAAAATAATTATTGAGGATATTATGCAAAATTACACGATAGGAAAGGTTATTGCTGTTTCTGGAGATTCGATAATGATAAACCTTTTTGATTACTCTGATACAGATGAGAACATTTACGGCGTTCCTGAAAATATGAGTATTTCCATAACTACGGAAAAAGGTCCTCAACCGCTACTGGTTGGGCAACCCGGTTCATTTGTAAGTATTGCTATTCCAACTGGTAAATTATTGGCTATGATTATTGATATTTCTATGAAAGAATCATTTTACAATCAATCCGAAATAAAACAATTAACTGAAAACGAAGAGATTTATTTAAATGCTAGCAAGCGTACAATAACGGTTGTGCCAGTAGGTACAATTAATAGTGCCGACCAATTTGAAATAGGAACAGATGTTTTACCAACAGTAAATAATGAAGTTTTCGCAGTTCTGCCAGATTTAATTGATAAAGTTTATGAATCATTTGCGGAAGGTAAATTTTCAATTGGTAAACTTTCCTTAATTCCCAATCAAGAAGCTAAAATTAATTTGGATGCTTTTTTGTGTCGTCATTCTGCAATTCTTGGTCAAACCGGTGGTGGCAAATCTTGGACTGTGGCTTCCTTATTACAACAAATTGCTCTGTTTCCACAATCAACCTTAGTTTTATTCGATCTACATAGTGAGTATAAAGATGCCTTCGGTGATTATGCTGAATATATTGATATAAGCGATTTAGAATTTCCTTATTGGCTGATGAATAGTGAAGAACTGTTGGGACTAATGGTAGATAGAACAGAATTTGCTGCACCTAATCAGATTTCTCAATTTAAAAAACTATTACAAGCAGCAAAAGAAGCTCATACAGAAAATCAGTCTTTAGGCATTCCTAAAATAACTATAGATACTCCAGTTTATTTTGATTTTAATAGTATTATAAACCAGTTTAGAATACTTGACGAACAAATGGTAACATCGCCCTCTACTGGAAAACCAGTTAAGGGTCCGCTACACGGAGATTTTACAAGATTATTAATGAGAATTGATTCTCGTTTGAACGATAAAAGATATGATTTAATTTTTCATCCCAAAACCTACAATACTTCCGCTTCGATGGAGAATTTATTCAGAAAGATTTTAGGGGAAGAAAAACCACCTAAAAAAGTTGTAATAATTGACTTAAGTCCAATTCCTTTTGATGTACGTAACTCAGTAATTTCACTCATATTGAGATGTCTTTTTGATTTTAGTTATTGGTATAAAAAAGTTAATAAATCATCTTACCCAATCGCAGTATTTTGTGATGAAGCCCATATCTACTTAAATGATCGTGATCCTTCTTGTGAAGCTTCAAGATTATCAGCTGAACGAATTGCTAAGGAAGGTCGTAAATATGGGATTAGCATTAATATAATTAGTCAAAGACCAAGAGAAGTTTCGGCAACAATTCTTTCCCAGTGCAACACTTTTCTTTGTTTGAGAATATCTAATCC
>CAYXKL010000057.1:0-17040 GCA_964464825.1 uncultured Melioribacter sp.
TGATAAACGTGGTGAAGTTATCAACTATGTAAGAGAAAAATATGGTGAAAATTCTGTAGCTCAAATTATTACATTCAATAGATTATCATCAAAACAAGTTATTCGAGATGTTGCGCGTGTTTTAAAGATTCCAATTCCGCAAGTTGATAATATTACAAAATGGATCCCATCAAAATTCGGAAGAGTATTTACAATTGACCAAGCACTTTCCGAAGTAGCTGAATTAAATTGGTTGAAAAAATCAGATGACCCGATAATGATGGAACTGCTAAAATATGCACGTATTCTTGAAGGAATGAACCGCAATGCTTCTAAACATGCTGCCGGTGTTGTTATAACACCCGGAGATGTTAGTGAGTATGTTCCTCTTGCAACTTATGGCGACGAAGGTGATGTAGTAACTCAATTTAATATGAAAGATCTTGAAGATGCTGGTCTTTTGAAAATGGATTTTTTAGGACTCGATACACTTTCTATTATTCGTGATACTCTCGATCTTGTTAAGCAACATCGCGGTATTGAATTTGATATAGATGATATTCCAAAAGATGATAGAAAAACTTACGAACTTTTCGGACGTGGACAAACTACTGCTGTATTTCAATTTGAATCTGCCCCTATGAGAGAGTACCTTAAAAAACTTAAACCGAATAGTATTACTGATCTTGCTGCAATGAATGCTCTTTATCGCCCCGGTCCGATGGAATTTATTGATGATTTTATTTCGCGTAAACACGGAAAGAAAAAAATAATTTATCTTCACCCGATATTAGAAGAGATTTTAAAAGAAACTTATGGCATTATTGTATATCAGGAACAAGTAATACAAATAGCAAATAAAGTAGCTGGAATGACATTAGCTGAGGCAGATTTATTACGCCGTGCTATGGGGAAAAAAGATCTTGCTGCAATGAAAGAACAGAGGAAAAAATTTGTAGAAGGAGCCGCTAAAAATAATATCAGTAATAAAATTGCCGAAGAAATTTTTGAAGCGATTGATAAATTTGCTAACTACGGCTTCAACAAATCACACGCTGTTGCATACAGTATTCTTGCTTATCAAACGGCATATTTAAAAGCTCATTATTTGGAAGAATTTCTTGCTGCAAATCTCTCCAACAAATATGACAGCACTGATAAAGTTACTGTCCTTTTAGAAGATTGCAGAAAACTTGGAGTTAAAGTATTACCGCCGGACATTAATCATCCTTCTGTCATGTTCAAAGTTAAAAATAATGAAATCATTTTTGGAATGGCTGCAATCAAGAATGTCGGTATTCAAGCTGTTCAGGAAATTAATAGGGCACGCGAAAATCTCGGTAGAGATTTTTATAGCATATATGATTTCTGTTCTAAAGTAGATACAAGAGTTGTGAATAAACGGGCATTGGAAGGATTAGTACTAGCCGGCGCATTCGATTCATTAGGCGGAGGCACACGTTCTCAATATTTTGCAGCTATTGAAGAAGCATTGGGTATTGGAAGTAAAATTAAAACTGCTAAAGAATCACACAGTAATAGTTTATTCGGAGGTTCTTCAGAAGAAATGGAATTTGAAGAACCTTCATTACCGGATGTAAGACCGTGGGAAACAAAAGAACTACTTGCAAAAGAGAGACAAGTATAAGGATTTTATTTAAGTGATCATCCATTAAGAAAATTTGAAATCGAATATAATTCATTTGCATCAGTTCATCTTGGCGATCCATTAACTTTCAATTTTAACGAACAAGTCCGTGCTTGCGGTGTTATTACTGATGTTATTCCAAAAACAGATAAATCCGGCCGTAAAATGGCTTTCTTTAAATTGGATGATTTTACTGGATCATGCGACTGTATAATGTTTTCAAAAGCATTTAAAGATTTTAGTGAAATAATTTATCCCGAATCTACAATTATGGTTAAAGGTAAATTAGAAAGCAGCGGCGATACTATAAAACTTCATGTAGACGAAGCGATTAATTTGGAATCAGTTCGAAACAAATTCACAAAAAGATTGGGAATTATTCTCGATGTCTCTCTACATGATGAATACGTGATTACTCATATTAAATTATTAATGGAAGAAAATGAAGGAAATATTCCGGTTTTAATTTGTATTAAAGAAAATGGATCAACAAGAGAATTCACTATTGATTATCGAGTTAATTTATCAGATAAATTTATTGATAGTATAAGAACTTTACTTGGCGATGATGCAATAATTTATTTCCCAAATTAATCGAAATGAACTTCAGAGTACTTTATGAAAAAAACATATCAGCTATCAATAATTCTAATCTTATTTTTTTTTAGTTGTACTGAAAATTCTAAAGATAGGTATGATTCAAAATTTGCAGATAAAAAATTAAAATTAGATACAATAGAATTTTCAATTTATGAAGGGATAATTCCTTGTGCTGATTGTGAAGGTATAAAAATATCTTTAAAAATTGCTAATGATTTTCAATCATATGAATTATCCGAATTATATTTAGGAAAAAATGAAAAAGAAATTATTACAAAAGGCAGATTAAATACTGAGAGAGGATATGAGGATGATCCTGATGCAACAATTTATATATTAAATTATGATCAGCCGTTGATTAAACAAAGGTATTTTATAAGATTAACAAAATATCAGAATCAAATTTTTATGCTTGATAGAAACAAAAACATCATTAAATCGATATTGAATTATTCACTTGTGAAAAAATAATTAGTATTCTATAGAATTTTGATTCTTATTTAAAAGTAAGATAGTATAGTTCTCGTTTGATTTATATTATTGATTTCTTAAGTTTGTGCCACTATTATCAAAAGAGGATATTAAATGGAACATAAATGGGCACTGATATTAGGTGCTTCAAGCGGATTCGGTGGCGCATCAGCTATCGAATTAGCAAAAAATGGTTACAGCATATTTGGAGTTCATCTTGATAGGCAAGCAACTATGCCGATGGTTCAACAAGTAATAAAGAAAATAGAAAGAACTGGGCAAAAAGCAGTTTTTTTTAACATAAATGCTGCCGATCAAATTAAAATAAATGATACACTTGATGAAATTAAGGAAAGATTTTCCACTCGTGAACATCCGCATGTTCATGTGTTAATTCATTCATTAGCATTCGGTACTTTAAAACCATACATCTCAAAAAATCCTAATGATTGTATTTCGCCAGCACAAATGAGTATGACTCTTGATGTAATGGCACACTCATTAGTTTATTGGGCACAAGGATTAATACATAGAAATTTATTTGCACATGGGGGAAGAATTTTTGCATTAACAAGTGCTGGTTCACATTCTGTTATTCCAAATTATGGTGCTGTATCAGCTGCTAAGGCAGCACTCGAAGCTCATATTCGTCAGCTTGCAGTAGAACTCGGCTCTATGAAAATTACATGTAATTCAATAATGGCGGGAGTTACAGATACACCGGCTGGAAATAAAATTCCAATGTTCGATAAAATGATGAGTTCTGCTAAAATGAAAAATCCTCAAAATAGATTAACTACTCCAGAAGATGTTGCTAAAGCAATTTTACTTTTATGTGATGAAAAAGCAAGCTGGATTTCCGGTAATGTTTTAGGTGTTGATGGGGGTGAATATATTGTTAATTACATTGGTGAGAATACAAGTACTATAATCAAATAATTTCAGGATATTATATGAATGAATTTTCTTTTACTGAAGAACAAAAAATGTTGCGCGAGATGGCGCGTGATTTTGTTAATAATGAAATCAAACCTATTGCTGCTAAGATAGATGCAGAAGAAAAAATTCCAAACGACTTAATAAAAAAACTTGGCGAACTCGGATTTTTAGGTGTTTCATTTTCCGAAGAATATGGTGGTGGCGGATTTGGTGAAGTTGGCTATTGTTTAATGCAAGAAGAAATTGCGCGCGGTTGTATGTCAACAGCAACGTTTATTGGTGCACATCAATCAATTGGTGCGAATGTAATTTATATCGGCGGTACTGAAGAACAGAAAAAAAAATATTTGGTACCATTAGCTAAAGGTGAAAAAATTGGTGCATTTTGTTTAACTGAAGCTCAAGCTGGCTCGGATTCTTTTAATGTTAAAACACGTGCGGAATTGGTGGGCGATGAATGGATTTTAAATGGTGAAAAGTTATGGATTACTAATGGGGGTATTGCTGATATTGTAAGTGTGTTTGCAAGAACTCCGAAAGGTGTTACTGCATTTATTGTTGAAACAAATTCTCCCGGTTTTCATGCCGGACCACCGGAAAAGAAAATGGGGATAAAAGGAAGTACTACAAATCCAATTACATTTGATAATGTTCGTATTCCAAAAGATAATTTGATTGGTAGAGATGGACGCGGTTTTATACTCGCAATGAAAACTCTTGATGCTGGAAGGTTAGGACTCGGCGCTGCATGTCTGGGTGCATCAAAAGAACTTTTAGAAATGTCATCCCGTTATGCAAAACAAAGGAAACAATTTGACCAGACAATCGCACATTTTCAAGCAATACAATTTATGATTGCTGAAATGACGGCATTAATTTATGCTATGGAATCTATTGTTTACAGAACCGCAGTTGATTATGATTTGAAAAAAGATATCTCCAGGCAATCAGCAATAGTAAAATTATTCTGTTCTGAATCGTTAGATAAAATTGCAGATTACGCTGTACAAATTCATGGTGGTATGGGATATTCACGAGAACTTCCGATTGAAAGATTCTATAGAGATTCACGTATTAACAGAATTTTTGAAGGAACGAATGAAATTCAAAAAGGTATTATTGCTCATGAAGTCTTAAAGAAAAATGGAGTATTAAATTAATTAGGAGTATTTATAGATATGAAACCTTTCACTTTTACAGATGAAAATTTTAACACTGAAGCTTTAAAATCAGATGTTCCAGTTATCGTTGATTTTTGGGCAGCTTGGTGCGGACCATGCAGAATGATTGCACCGATTATAGAAGATTTATCAGAAGAGTATCAAGGGAAAGTTAAAGTAGGTAAACTGGATGTTGATGATAATCAGCAGACAGCAATTAAATATGGAGTACGTAGTATTCCTACCGTTTTATTTTTCAAAGGTGGTGAATTAAAAGATACAATCATTGGTGCTGTTCCAAAATCAATATTTACTGAAAAATTACAGAAACTTTTATAACTAATAAGTGAATTATTATTTTTTCGAATAATTTATACTTACGATAATAAATTTATTTCAAATAGACTTAATTAATAGAAGAAATAAGAAGGTAGAATATTCAATTTCAGTTTTTTGCTAAAAATTCAATAACTGATTTCAACAGAAAAAAAGAAATTGAAAATGACTGATTTGTCATTTGAAACTAAATTATTATAGAGTTTAGTATTAAATAATAGAATAAAGAAATTCTATTTTTATTGAAATTTTGAAGGTTAAAATAATAAGTGCTACTTTTTTAACACCTTGACAAAAGTAGTTTGATGTATTATTTTCTAATTAAAAATGAGGAATTCTTTTTGAATTTCTCAAAAAAAATAATAAATACTTGACTTAGAAAGGTCATTAAGTTATTTTGAACACGCTTCTAAGACAAAAAATAAACTTTTATAATATTTGTAGCATTAGACTCAGAAATCAAATTGGTGGTTCCGTTAGAATTAGGGCAAATATTGAGAACCATATTCAAGTTTTTTGTAATTAACTAAAACTTAACATTCAATAAAACCCTTTAAAGAAGGAGGTAGTTATTGACATTTGATTTTACAAGTTTTCACTTCAAAAAAAACCCTTTCTTAATTAAATCAACAAATTAAGGAGTAAAGTATGCATCGAAGGATTTTTTACTTTTTGCTATTTCTAGCTCTTTGCCCGGTACTATTAACTGCTGGAACAAAGGGAAGGATTAAGGGAAAAGTAGTTGACTTGCAAACTGGAGAAGCATTAATAGGTGCTAACGTTATCGTTTTGGGAACATCTACTGGTGCAGCAACAGATGCAAGCGGTGAATTTCTCTTACAAAACCTGGATGCCGGAGTTTATCAAGTTCGCGCTTCTTATCTCGGCTACCAAACTATTACTATTTCTAATGTCAGAATAAATGCTGACTTAACAACCTACATTGATTTCGAACTTCCGAGTGAAGATATTCAAGTAGGAACTGTGGAAATAGTTGCACAAAAACCTTTAGTACAAAAAGATAATACTAATGCTGTAAGAATTACAACATCGGAAGATATTGAAGCTCTTCCGGTTAGAGGTGTAAATAATATTATTACATTAACTGCTGGTGTTATTTCCGCAAATGGAAATATTCATATCCGCGGCGGTAGAAATGATGAAGTTGGGTATTACTTGGAAGGCGTTTCTATTAAAAATCCAATCAGCGGTGCAAGAGGCGTTACAATATCTCAAGATGCACTTGAAGAAATTCAAGTTCAGTCTGGCGGATACACTGCAGAATTCGGTAATGCAAATGCTGGTATAGTTAGACAGTCCTTAAGAAGTGGAGGAACTGATTTCCATGCTAGCTTTGAATACATTACCGATAACGTAACCTTTAAGAGCAGAGATGATGCTTATGATGGAGAAAAAAGACTCGGCGCTTATTGGTGGGGTTACAATGAAATGAGCGGTGTAATAAGCGGACCTATTTTTGATCAACGTTTTAAATTCTTCGGTAATATCAACTATGTATACAACCGTGATGGTAATCCACAAAACTATGCTGGTTTAAACATGGGAGTTTTGGGTGATCCATTAACACATGATACTGTTAATATAGTTTATGCTGCTGGCGCTCGTCCAAAAGCACAAGCTCAAAATTATACCTATACCGGTACATTGAATATGGATTTTAAACCTATTCTTTTAAGATTGACCGGAAACTATACAGCTTCAAATAGTGATCAAGGTGCATTTGGTATTACCAACTTGCTAAATAACAGAGTTGGTCTAAACGAATCTTCAAATGGTACCTTTAGTTTGAAATTAACACACGTACTTAGTCAGAATATGTTCTATGAATTAAGTGCCGGTTATTATTTCCAACAAGGGGAAACATTTGATAGATACCTTGAAAAAGATCCATGGATCTACGGTGATAGCGTTGCGAATGCTGCTGCCGGTTGGACTTGGACCCGTGGTCTTCCTGATGAAAGAACTGATAATTATGGCCGATATAAAACACCACAACCGTATACTATCTTCGATTGGAATTTTGCTGTTAATGGTGCAGTACCGGTTAGTTATGCAAAATTTGAAAATACTGGTTGGAGCTTTAACGGTAGTTTAGCATTCCTACTTGGAAAAACACATTCATTCAAGATTGGCGGAGAATATCAAACATATGCTCTTAGATCTTGGAATGTTCCATTTAGAGCTTCCTCAACTTTAGCCGATCTGCTTGATATTCAATTACAAGATGCATCGAGTGCCGGTAGAGCAGTTGATGATATTAAAAAAGAAATATTAATTAACTACGGTGTAAATAATTATGGTTACGACGTTCTTGGCAACGAAACCGATGAAGAAGGTTTCTATGCACCACGTAAACCGGTATTTGCATCTGCATACATTCAAGATAAAATTGAGTACGAAGATCTTATTCTTAATGTTGGTTTAAGATATGATTACTTTGATATTGATAATAAACAATTAGTAAATCCAGAAGATCCTTCTTTATCAATCAATCGTAATGATAAAAGTTTGATTGAAAACGGATGGGTTGATGTTCCATCATTCAGCTCTGTTAGCCCGAGAATTGGTTTTTCTTTCCCGGTAACTGATAAAACTGTTTTCCATGCACAGTATGGTAAATTTGTTCAGCAGCCGGCTCTTACAGAATCTTATTGGGGTTATCATACATATTCATATATGTTGATTCAAGGTAACTTCTTTGGTAACAGTTTTACCGGACCAAATTTGAGACCTACAAGAACAACACAATATGAAATCGGTTTCTCTCAACAATTAACTGATTTCTTGGCATTTGACATTACCGGATATTACAGAGATGTTAAAGACCAAGTTGTATTTATTCTTCAACAAGCTGATGAAACATCTGGATTTGGCGACTATTACATTAAGTCAAATGGTGACTTTGCAACAACAAAAGGAATTGAAATTAGCTTAACAATGCGCAGATATCAACGTTTAGCAATGAACGGATCCATTTCATTCCAGGATGCTCGCGGTACCGGTTCATTTGCTGGTTCAAACCGTGGTATTGTTGGCGCTCCTCTTGTTCCAGGTCAACCATATGTTCCAAAATATATTTCTCCTCTTGAATTCAATCGTGATATTACTGCAAACTTGAATCTCGATTATCGTTTCGGTGAGAATGACGGCGGCATTTTAAGCAACACCGGTCTTTCTGTATTACTTACATATGAAAGCGGACGTCCATTCACACGTGGCGAAGGTAATCCATTGCAAATTGGTAATACACAGCCGAACAGTGGTGATGCTCGTTTCAGATTAGCATTAGAACCTTTGAATTCTTCAACAATGCCATCAAACTTCCAAGTTGATTTAAGACTTGACAAGACGTTCCGAATTTGGGATCGTTTATCAGCTAACATTTATGTATTTGTTATTAATTTATTTGATACAAAAAACATAAGAAACGTATTTATCGGTACTGGTTCTGCTGATGATGATGGTTATGTTACAGATCCTACAAACATTGCCGATAAGATTGAACTTTTTGGCGATGCATATGCACAATTATATAAAGGATTGAACATTGATAATGCTAGTTTCTTATATGGCCCATCTCGCCAGATAAGACTTGGCATCAGGTTAGAATATTAATTATCAATGAAATAAATAGGAGAAATGAAAATGAAATACGTAAATAGAATAGTTTATTTTCTAATCTTGATTTCTCTTATCACTTTTCAACCTGACGTTCAAGCAAAAGGTGAGATTAGTGGCAAGGGAAAAACTCAAGTTAATAAGGTACTTGGGACACCTCAAGCAACCTGGTTTACCATCAATAACGTAGCAACAATTTTACGTAATGATGGTATGTCCGATCTTAATGGTCAGGATTCAGGTTTTGAGTATCCTCAAGGTTCACATAAAACAGTTTTTTATGAATCTGGTTTTGTATACGGTGGTAATTTTAATGGTGAATTCCGCATTGGCGGTTCTACTTATAACCATAGCCAGGTTCCTGGTAGAATTTTAGATAACGGTACAGCAGAAAGTGCTGATCTAGAACATGTAAGAATCTATAGAGTAAGACGTGATTATAAAGATCCTGATGCAGATTTTACTAATGAAGTTGCAAAGGGTGGCACTGCAGCTTCAGTTTATGCTCAGTATGAAGCAGATTGGAATGCTTGGCCAGCACAATATGGCGCACCTTATGAAGATGTTGATGGTAATGGTTCTTACAATCCAGCCGTTGATATTCCTGGTGTTCCTGGTGCTGATCAAACAATTTGGTTTGTTGCTAATGATTTAGATCCAACCGCACAACAACAATTTTACGGTACATTGGGTCTTGGTTGCGAGATGCAAGCAACGTTCTGGGGTTATAATTCCGGTGGTGCATTAGGAAATGCAATGTTCCGTAAATATACTCTTATTAATAAGAGTGGTGTTGATATTACCGATATGTATGTTTGTATGTGGAGCGATCCGGACTTAGGTGATGCTGGTGATGACTATACAGGTTGCGATATTGATCTTAGTTTAGGTTATATCTATAATGGTGATGATAATGATGCTCAATATGGTGTAAACGTACCAGCTGGCGGTTTCGATTTCTTCCAGGGTCCTATTGTTCCTTCACCAGGTAGCCAGGCTGTATTTGGTGGTGAAATAATTGATGATTACAGAAACCTTGAAATGTCAGCTTTCTTTTTCTTCATTAACGGCGACCCAGTTTATCAGGATCCTACTTTAGGTGATCCAACCGGAGCTATTGAATTCCGTAATTTAATGGAAGGCAAAATTTCTACAACCGGTGTACCTTTTGTTGATCCTACAACTGGTCTAGAAACTAAATTCACCCTTTCTGGTGATCCTATAACATCTAGGGGATGGGTAGATGGTATTATCCATCGTCCTGGTGATAGAAGATTAGGAATGGTTGCCGGTACATTTACAATGGCTGCTGGTGATGTTCAAGAAATCGTAGTTGGTCAATTTGTTGCCGGTGGTACTGAAGGTGTATCCAGATTAGGCGCAGTTGGTCTTCTAAAATTTTATGATCTTGAATTACAACAAGCTTATGATAACTTCTTTGAAGTTCCTCCATCAGTCAAAGCCCCTATAGTAACTGCTACAGCATTAGATGGCGAAATTGTTCTCAATTGGGGTTCTAGACAAGATATTTATACACAGACAGAATCTTATGATACATTAGGATATAAATTTCAGGGTTATTGTATTTATCAATTACCGTCTGCAAGTTCAACAATTGAATCAGCTAAATTAGTCGAAACTTTTGACGTTGTCGATCTTGTTCAAAGTATTGAAAGCCAAGTATTTGATGTATCTTCAAGTACAATTACACGAAAATTCACAAAATTCGGTAGAAATACTGGTATATTTAGAAATATTATTATAGATAATGATTTAGTAAGAGGCGGAGTTCCGATTGTTAACGGTACAGAATATTACTTTGCTGTTACTGCTTATGCATATAATCCAAATCCTGATGCTGTGCCTAACGTATTAGAAACCCCCCTTACTGTATTAAACGTTACACCACAAGCTCCAAATCCAGGTAACACAGTTGTAGATCCTGGTATTTCAGTAACATCAACACATATAGCTGGCGCAAGTGACGGTAATGCATATGTGACTGTTATTGATCCAATGGCTGTAACCGGAAATAATTATGAAGTTACTTTCGAAGCTAATCCAAATGGTAGCGGTGTAGTTTGGGATCTAACCAATAAAACTACAGGTACAGTTCTAATAAATAACGCTCCTGAAGGACTTGGCTGGGATCTTACACCAGTTGTTGAAGGATTACAAGTAAGAGTTGAGGGGGCACCTTTAGATTTCAAGAGTTTTCAGGTTGTTTCTAACGCAGCTGGCCCATTGAATCCAATTGAAATGGGAACTTTCGCATTTAATAATAACGGATTTCCATTTTTGAATGGATCAGATAGACCAACCGAAGCACAGCAAGTAGGTCCGGCAGAATATGGTATTTCTACTGGAACAACATCTGCATTTGATGGATCATATACATCCTTCAAAAATCGAGTAACACAAGGTGGTGCTCGGTGGTCTAGAATTGTTCCTTACGATTTCGAAATTAGATTTACAGCCGGTCCAAATTATGGATTTGAACCTAACGCATTTGTTACTGGCGCTGGAACTGGTGGAACATTAATACAAGTTCCTTTTGAATTATGGAATATTGGTATTAATACACCAAATAATACAGCAGATGATTACAGATTATTCCCATACTTAATTGATTCAGAAGGTGACGGACAATTTAATTTTGCACCTATTGATCATATCGTTTCAGGTGGTGATAACGATCCTGAGACCGATTGGTTCTATTGGGTATTACCAGCGGATATAACTCCAGGTCAAGCTGGTTATAATGCAATTCTTTCTGATATACAAGCTAATCCATCAGCACACGTATATCTTGGTCCTACAACAGCTGGAACTGATGTAATTAGAAGAATGGTAATTGTTAACTGGAATGGCGGTTCTGTAAGTGCAGCTAATTGGCCAGCAAATCTCAATCAAGCAATGGTTGAAACCGGAACTGTATTCAGAATAATTTCAACTAAACCGAATCAAGCTGGTATTGATAAATTTGCATTTACTGCTCCTAAAGTTGATTACAGCTTAGAAAAAGCAAAACAAGATGTAAATATGATCAATGCATTCCCGAATCCATATTATGGTGTAAATCCAAGAGAAGTAAACAAATATCAAAAGTATATTACATTTAGTCATTTACCGCAAAAAGCTACATTGCGTGTATTCAATCTAGCTGGACAATTAATTAGAACGATTGTTAAAGATGATTCTAGTCCTTTTACAACGTGGAGTCTATCGAACGAGGCGGATCTACCGGTTGCTAGCGGATTGTACATAGTTCATATTGATATGCCTGAACTCGGTACAACCAAAATCCTCAAGGTAGCGATCGTTCAAGAACAACAAATCCTTGATAGATTCTAAAAATTAAAGGAGACTAAAAAATGAATAAGATAAAAATTCTAAGTTTATTACTAATTATTACTGTGGTAGCTTCCACTGTAATATATGCTGGAGGCGGCAACCGTAATGGTACAGCTGGTGCAGCACAACTGTTAGTTCCTGTTGGTGCGCGCGGTATAGCTATGGGCGGTTCAACCTTAACCGGTGCTAAAGGTGTTGAGGGTATTTATTGGAACCCGGCAAACCTTGCACGTTCAGATTACAACACAACGGTAATGTTCTCACAAATGAATTACATTGCTGATATTGGTGTTAGTTATGCAGCTGTAGGTACAAACATTGAAGGCTTTGGCGCTCTTGGTTTTTCTATCAAAGCATTCTCAATGGATGAAATTGCTATTACAACCGTTGAGAAACCAGATGGTACCGGACAATTCTTTACTCCTCAGTTCGTTACATTAGGACTTACTTATTCAAGATTATTAAGTGATAGAATTTCAGTTGGTGTTACAATGAATTATATTACTGAAAAACTTGATTTAGTAAGTAGTTCAGGTTTTGCATTCAACGTTGGTGTTTCTTATAAAAATCTTGGCAACGTAGATGGTCTTAGCTTTGCTGTTGCAATTAAAAATTTAGGTCCGCAAATGAAATATGACGGATCTGCTTTATATTTAAGAGCAACATCACCGGACCTCGAAAGACCTTCTCAATTATATAAAATTGATGCTGCTACTTTCGAATTACCATCTACACTAGAACTTGGAGTAGGTTATGAATTAAGTATCAATGAAAGCAATAACCTTTCGCTAAATGGTATTTTCCAGAACAGTAACTTTTACGGTGATGAGTATAAAATAGGCGGTGAATATGCTTATGATAATACTTTCTTCGTAAGAGCTGGTTATGCTATTATTGATGGTGTTGAAGATGATGCAAATATTTACGGCTTAACTGCTGGTGCTGGTATTAATTATAGCCTTGGCGGCGGAATGGGCGTAAAATTTGATTATGCATACAGAGACACTGAATTCTTCGAAAGCAATCACGTATTTTCGCTCCAATTTGGATTCTAGTAGCTAGATTTTAGCACTAATTTAGAAGCCCTCTTTTATTTAAAGAGGGCTTCTTTTTTTATATCTTACCTTAAGCAGTTCTAAAATTTTCTTTTATTTCTTTAAGGGTATTATATGCGTATAAAAGCTCCTCTTATTTTTGCGTTAATTTTTGTATCTATTATTAGTGGTATTCAGGTTGAAAAATATGATTTCTTTACTCGACAAAAATTTTCTTTCGAGTCATTTGAGTTAAAAAAAATAAAAGATGCTAAAGTAAAAGTGAGAAAGATGTATTCTGCTTATTACAATAAAGATCAAAAATTACCGGATAAACTTACGTTAGTGGAAGAAATCATATTTAATACTCTTGGTAACCCTATAGAAAAAAATCATTTTAATTCATTAGGCGGAATTCGTACTAAATATGAATATGAATATGATAAGATGAATAGACTTATCACTGAAGTGGTAATTGATGATTATGGTAATATTTCAAATAGGAAAGAAATAACCTATAATGCTAATAATGATACTGCACAAATTGTAATTCACAGATCCCGTAAGTCTGAATCTAAAAAGAAAGTTTTTGAATATTACGATGATGCAAAACTTAAACAAATACGTCATTATGATCATAACGACAAACTATATGTAAAAGAACTTTATAAATACAAAAATGGAAAATTAGAGTCTGTTGATTATTATAATAGCGACCAAAAGAGAATAAATAAAGTAGAATTTATATATAATAAGTACGGAAGTATTATTGAAGAGAAATTTATAGACTACAAAAAAACTTTTACATATGATAACAAAAACAGACTTATAAAAGCTGATGATAGGAATAAAATACGTTTGTATAAATATGATGATATGAATAACATAATTGATGATCAATATTTTATAGAAAAAACAAAAAGACAATTCAAATTAATATTCAGTTACTTAAAAAACGGATTAGCTAACGATGTAATTAGATATGATGCTCTGGATAGGAAAGCATTTTATTCAAAATATGAATATGAATATTATAAATAAATCTTTTATCTCTAAATTGGAGCAATAAATGAAATTTAAATTACTGTTAAGCTTATCCTTTATTATAATTATGCAAATTGGGATTCAAGCACAAAATGAACTCAATTTTGAATTCGATTATGCAAGATTTAAATATGATTCGACCAGCGCATACATAGAGTTTTATTATGAATTAAACCCGCAAAACATGTCATTTCAAAAACTTGATCAGGGTAAATTGGTTGAGGCGATAGTTCATATTGAAATGAAAAACATTTTGGCAGATTCATTTTTTATTAATAAGAATTGGAAAATTCAAGATATAATTGATGATACTACTTCAGAAGCGGATATTAAGAATTTAACCGGTGTGTTCGGTTTTATTATTCCGGAAGGGGAATATGCTCTTTCTGTAAAAGTTTATGACGTACAAAATCCTGATCTTGTAAAGACAATTGATGAAAGAGTAAGAATTGATTCTTACAATTCTGGTAAATATGCAGTTAGTGATATCCAGCTTGCATCAAACATTAAAAGGGATAGTGCTGATCCGAATTCTTTATTTTACAAAAACACACTTGAAGTTATACCAAATCCATCGATGCTCTATTCGGATAAGAATCCGGTTGCCTTTTTCTATGCTGAATTGTACAACCTAAAATTATCTGATCCGGAGGGTGATTTTACATTGCAGAAATTACTTTATAACAGTGCCGGTACTTCACTAAATAAACAAGAAAAGAAAATCAAACAGAGTGAATCATCTGTTGTAGAAATTGGTTTATTCAATCTTTCTAAATATCCAACTGATTCATATAATATTGTAATGAGTTTAATTAATAATCAAACAAATGAAGCATTTATTTCTGCAAAAAGATTTTATTTATATAATCCCAATGTTATTGATTCCAGTGCAATTAAAAAAATGAGTGCCGGAATGATAGGTAGTGAATTTGCAATATATTCCGAGGAAGAATGCGATAAAATGTTTTCTTATATAAAATATATTTCATCTCAAAATGAAATTGAACAATACGGAAAGATAGATTCTCTAAATGCTAAAAGAGAATTTTTATATAATTATTGGAGAAATCGGGATACTGACCCGACAACTCCTCAAAATGAATTTAAAGAAGATTATATGAAAAGAGTTCAATTCGCTAATGATAATTTTAAGCATGCAAATAAAGAAGGTTATTTATCAGATAGGGGACGTGTTTATTTAGTTTACGGTCAACCGGATCAAAGGGATTTTTATCCCAACGAACCTAATTTAAAACCATATGAAGTTTGGTTCTACAATCAAATAGAAGGCGGTGTAAATTTTATTTTTGGTGATATAACCGGGTTCGGCAATTATGAATTACTTCATTCTACAAAAAGGGGGGATGTACGTGACGATAACTGGATGAGAAGAATTAGCACTGAATAATAATTTATGATAAATAGGAAAAAACTTGAGTTTTACTTTTTTATGCTTTTTGTAAAACTCTTTAAACTGCTTGGACTTAAAGGTACAAGAAAAGTTGCCTCATTTTTCGGCTATATTCTCTTTAATATTATTCCAATTAGAAAAAAAGTTGTTATTGGGAATCTTCAATGTGCTTTCCCCCATAAAAAGTTAAATGAAATAGAGCAAATAGCTTTAAAATGTTATAAAAATATCTGCACTACTTTTTTTGAATTGATGTATCTGCCTAACCTTTCAAATGATCAAATCTCGAGTATGATTGAGACAGAAGATTCACAATTTATTATTGATAGTTATAAAAAAAATAAAGGAGTGATATTTTTAACCGGTCATATAGGAAGTTGGGAAATTGCAGCATTAACTTCAGCGGCTGTTGGTGGTATTCCAATGAATTTACTTGCACAACCGCAATCAAATAAATATATAACAGATTGGTTAAAAAGTGCACGCGGACGCTTTGGCAATAAGGTATTAGAATTAGGTTTATCCGTAAGACACGTTTATGAAGCTATTAAAAAAGGTGAGCTTGTTGGAATAGTAGGCGATCAACGTGGACCGCGTGATGGTGTCCGTGTAAAATTTTTTGGTAAAGATACTTATCTATATCCAGGTGCTGTTTCATTTGCTCTTAAAGCCGATTGTCCTATTATTTTAGCGGTTGTAATCAGAAAAGAAGATGGTAATTACAAAGCTATTATAGAACAACTTTCCTTTGATAGTCTACCTGATGACTATAACAGTAAAATTACGGAATTAAATCAAAGGTATATTTCATTTATAGAAAAATTTGTCCGTCAATATCCTGATCAGTATTTCTGGATGCATAATATTTGGAAATATTAATGAAGGAAAAAATTTTAATAATACAAACTGCGTTTTTGGGAGATGCAATATTAACTCTTCCTTTAATTCAATATTTAAAGAAAAAAAATCCTAATCGATCAATAGATATTCTTTGTATTCCTACTACATTAGAAATTTTTAATCATTCAAAATTTATAAATGAAGTAATAGTGTATGATAAAAAATCTACAAGTATTTCAGCTCTGTTTGATATAATTAAAAAAATAAAAAAAAATGACTATGATTATATTTATTCACCCCACCGGTCATTTCGTACAGCGCTAATTATTTTCTTCTCAAGAGTAAATGAAACGATTGGATTTAATACGGCTTCATTAAATTCTGTTTATAAAAAAAAAGTAAAGTATAATACTAGAATACATGAAGTTGCAAGAAATTTATCATTAGCTGATTTTGATTTTCAAAACGAAAATTGGCAAATATTACCTGAATTAAATATTCCGCAGCAAGTTTTTGATAAAATAAATGAACTGATAATTACACAAAATAAAAAAATTGCAGCCATTGCACCCGGATCTGTTTGGT
>CAYXKL010000058.1:0-16871 GCA_964464825.1 uncultured Melioribacter sp.
TTCAAGAAAATGATTACCCGATCCGAGTGTTCCAGCTTGATCCATTCCGCGTTCTATTGCTCGGCTGCTTACAGAATCATGATCTGCATTCTTTAATTTTCCATTCTCCTCGGTCATTTCTAAATCATCCAATGTACCGAAACCATTATTGACTGCCCACTCAGCACCATTACTAAGGATATTTTTAATTTCACTCGCAGATACTTTTTTAATTGCACCGCTGGCACCAACTCCCGTTGGAATATTATTAAATAGGTTCTCTACTAATTTTTGAATTTTGTTTTTAACTTTTTCATAAACAAGTGAAGTTTTAGCAAGCCGAACACCGCAATTAATATCATACCCAACCCCACCGGGAGAAATTACACCATCATATAAGTCAGTTGCAGCAACACCACCTATAGGAAAACCATAACCCCAATGAATATCCGGCATAGCTAAACTGTATTTTTGAATTCCGGGTAGGTGTGCTACATTTATTACTTGTTTTATAGCTTCATCATTCTGTAAAGTAGATTCAAGCATATGCTGGGAAGTATAAATTCTTCCCGGTACAAGCATATCACCGTGTCTTGGGATTTCCCAAAGGTTCTTGTGGATTTTTTCTAATTCAATTCCGTGAATTTGCATAACTAAAAATCGTTTATTTAATAATTTAATTCAGTATTAAGTATCCAGCATCTAGCTTCCAGAATCCAGTATCCAGAATCAAATATCAAATACTATCCTTGTAAAAAAATTGTTGTCCGTTTTTTCAATTTTCATTTGGTGATAAGTTACAGCTTTGATTTCAACTTTTAGTTTATGATTATCAGCATTTAAAGATTGCCCGAACACTTCAACTTCTAATTGGTAACCGGTTCCGGTCTGTTGAAGTTTAATTTCTTTCACAGAAATAAAAATCCATTTGCGTGTATATAGCTGAAAATTTAGTTCACTCAGAAATTCAATTAATAATTCTTCGAGGGTGTTAGCAATAAAAATAAATTTCTTTGAACTTTCAAGTTGCCGGTTAAGTATCTCTACTGCAGTACTAAACCATGCATTTGCAGAAGTTACAAATAATTTTTCAATAGAATCTTCTGTAATCTCTACAGCGATATCTGCGGTATGTTCAATAAATCGAAAAGACATGTTTATTAAATTCTTTTAGTAAAAGTTAAGAATGTTTGATGAGTTTATAAAGAAGGAGGCGAGGATAACCTCGCCCTTTAAGAAAGGAATCTATTAGAAGTAATACAAATATTTTATTTTGAATACCGATACGCGGTCACTCATTTCCATTTTACGTGATTGATTGAATCGATCGTGAACTTCGTTGATAGCTAAATAAATCCAGCTCTTCGGTAAAAATTGATATGAGAATAGGGCACCTACAAAAATTCTTTCCATCTGTTTTGTAGAACGCACATAAATATTATCAACATAGAGATAAAAATTAAGATCGTTCACCGGTGTAATAGAAACCCAAGGACGTGCATTGTAAGTTATATCTTCAATGTTGTTATCAGGATTTCCTTCAACATACATATCGAAAGAAGTTCCAAGCTGAAGTATATCTGCAGCTTTCCAAGAAAAATACGACCCGAACCATGAATAAAATGCAAGATAGTCTCTTGAAAAATTATATGTCTTTTCGTAACCACCGTAAAAATTAGCATTCCATTTCGGATCAATATTAAACCATGTACTTAAATTTAGACTGTATGAATCATATTTAATATCGAGGTCCTTTGACTTGTTGAATCCGACATTTATTTCATAACCCCAGTTACTGCGGAACTGCATATTCAAACCGAAGTGACCACCGTAATCTGTAAATGCATCAACTTTTTCGTAATATGCAGTTGGTCCGAAATAAATTAGAATTTGTGAAATTGCTCCTTCTTGTGGATACCAGATTGGTCCGGTTAAACCAACAAATTCCCAGGTACCTTTCCACGGTACAAATCCAACTTGATTAACATCAAAATTATCTCCAACATATCTTGAACGAACAAAATTGACCCAACTATTTCCGAATTGTGTAAATCCAGCCGAGCCGGCAAAATCCCCATTTGAATTATCAACTGATCTTGCGATTTGATATGATAACTGCCAATCGGATTCTCGAAATGCACCATCTATATCAATTACTCCGTATGTATGGTTTGGAGTTTGTTTACCGACAAATAATAATCCTACACTGGAATTATCAAACACTTGTTTTTTAACTCTGCCGGAATAAAAAATTGCAGATTCTTCTGTGAATTGCTGATCGTTGAGTAAATAATCTTTTTCAGGAGTGCGTGCAACAAAACCTCCGTATTCCCAATCCTCATATCTTCCAAATGCTTTTGCGCCGAATGTAATCGGCAGCTCTGAACCATCAGGGAGTATTTTACCAATTCTTCTTGAATAAAATAATTCCATTGGGCGGTAAAACCCGGAATTCCGTTGTCTGCCGGAAGGCATAAAAATTTCATTTCCCTGAATAAAAAATGGACGGCGTTCATTGAAGAACACTTCGTAACGTGAAATATTAAATTCATATGGATCGGCTTCTATTTGTGCAAAATCCGGATTGGCTGTTGCCTGAAATGTTAACTGCGGTGATGGATTGTAAAAAATATCAATACCGGCATCGGGATCAACTTTGTATTTGTTGCTGCCGAGATAAGTAATTTTTCCAAATGCTGTGGGATAAAATTCTAAATTCAATCCTTTAATGCTCGGTTTAAAATCCAGAAATTGAAGTTTACCGAATTTAGAAATTCTTTGACCTTCGTTCTGTTCATAAATACACCAGTATTGGTCTTCTGAAATTGAAGGTATCCATCTATCAAAATCCAAACCCCACGAATCGAGAGTTTCATCATACTGAATTGATTTATAAGGAATTTCGATTTCAACAACGAAACCCCAATCATAAACACGGCTGTCGGCAAACCAAATACCATCCCAGCTGTAATCACGATTTCTAGCATCATCAAGAAGCCGGCAGTCTGCGCGCGTTCCAGATGCACTAACTGCAAATTTATATGCAGATTTTTTATCACCGAATGTATCAAGCATAATTGAGACGACATCCCCCCCGAAGTCGTCCAATTTGCCGGTATTTTGTTGTATGTTTTCTAAGTTATCAAAACAAACAATTAAACAATATAGAGCTTCTTCTGTGGTTAGAACTTTTGCGTAAGTTTTTTTAGAAGGTTCTTTAGCATAAAACGGTTGAAGTTGAAAAAAATCGGCTACTTCCTTTACAGATCCCCATGCTTCATCAATTATCCCATCTATTTTTATTGGTGTGTCGGTCTTCTTTAAATTAACTACCTTATCGTTGTTAACTGCGAGTAATAAAAGAGGGGAGATAAATAGAATAATAATTATTTTTTTCATAGCACTCTCTTTTTCTCATTTATTAAGACGACAGATAATTCAATATGGTTGCATTCACTTTTAAAAGTTTTTGGATTTGGAGATATTATTCAGAATTGATTTTCCATTTTAATGTTATTAAGTTGAATTAAAATCAACCGGGATTATGAGGGGGAAATACATAAAATTTTCATCGATTTTGTTTTTCGTCTTTTTATTCACTTTAAAAATTTTAATTAATGCAGAATTTTCCGGTGAAGATGAAAAAGAGAAAACAAAATTATATGTAAAAGGAATAGAAGCGTTAAAAATTAACGACACCACTTCTGCCGAAACTTTTTTCAAAGAATCAATCCGGTTATTTGATGATGCTGCTTCACACTACCAATTTGCAAAAATCAATTTAGCGCGTAATACTTTCACTTCAAGAAATACTGCTTATGAACATTTCCGAAGAGCTGTGTGGAAAGACCCGGATAACCTGGAATACCGTTCTTCATTTGCAAACTTGATGAAAGATTTTGCACGTGTCAGTTCTTTTGATGAATATAAAAAAATTTTGTTGAGGGACAGTACTTACATAGATGCGTGGATAAATTTAGGAGAACTTAAAGCAGAGGATTTTTCTGAGTATAATTTTTCTGTACGCGATATGGGTGAAATTTACGGTAACCTTCAGGAATATGCCGATGAAGATTTCCTTGAATCAGAAAAATATTTTAAGAACGCACTCGTTTATGATTCATTAAATATTGATGCATCTTTACAATTGGCTCTACTTTACGAAGAAGCTGACAAGCCTGAATTAGGTATTAAAGTCTTACAGAAATTGGTAGATAACAAAATTCAGAATAAGGATATTTTATTGTGTCTCGGTCTGCTTAATTATAAAATATCAAAAATGAAAGAGGCATTTAATTTTTATAAAAGCTCACTTGAATTAATGAAAGAGGAAGAGCGGCTTGATTTTACAATTAACTCAGTTAAAGAAATGCTACAGCCGGCATATCACGAAACAATTGATTTATTATCAGATTTTGAAATGGCGGAATTTGTTAATGATTATTGGAAAGCTTCCGATCCTCTTTATTTGACTGACTACAATGAAAGACTCCTCGAGCATTATTCAAGAGTAGCATATGCAAATCTACGGTTCAGTGTTCCATCGATGGGTATTACCGGATGGAAATCTAACCGTGGTGAAGTTGTAATGCGTTACGGTGAACCGATCAACAGAATGAGAATACGTCCCAGTATTGGCGATGGCGGTGTTAGTATGAAAACCGACGTTTGGAATTATGAATATATAACTTTGGGATTTACCGATATGGCTCAATCGGGTAATTTTTTATTTGCTACACCTCCAGCTGAAAAAGATAAAGTGTTGCCTCAGTTCAGCGGTGATACACATTTTATGATGGATAATCTGCGCCGGCTTGCACCAACAATTTACAATCCTAAATTCGATGGCCCACGATTCGATGTTGATTTTGATATCGTGCAATTTAAATGTTATGAAAAAAGAAATCATGCTGATTTGTTTGTAAATTATATACTGAATAAAGAGGACACTCTTTTTAAGGATGAAGAGGAACTGAACTTTAAAATTGGTTTCTTCTTCTTGGATAAAAATTACAGAGAGCAGTTTAGAAAAATCGGTACAGAAAAATTAAAAAGAGTTGATGATACTGCCACCATTAAAAGTTTTGCCGCTACAGTTAGATCGGATTCGGGATATGCTTCCTTTGAAATTATCCGTGATATTGATAAAGGGACGTCATCTAACCGCAATGAACTTACAGTAAGAAAATTCAGTAATAGCAGATTGGATTTAAGCGATATTGTTATTGCATCAAATGTAAATTCTGATAATAACGGTGATGGATATTTCAACAGAAAGGAACTGAATATTTTACCTAAACCCTCAAAGGAATTTAAAGCTAACGAGCCGATTTATATTTATTATGAAATTTATAATTTGAAAAAAGATAAAGACGGTTTAACGGATTTTGAACAGAGTATTACATTAAGCGAGGTTGATGAAAAAAACGGATTTGAAAAAGTAGTTACTTCATTTCTCAATATATTTTCCGGAAGCGGTGAGGAGCAGCTTACACTAACTTCTAAATTTAAAACATTAGAAAGCGATCCACAGATTTATCTGCAACTGGATATGAGCAAATATGAACCAAAAAATTATTTGATAACTGTTACAATAAAAGATAAGATTGATAATAGCACCAAATCTATCAGCTCTTCACTAAAAATTAGGAATTAATTATTTTCTACAATTTTTATTTTACAAAATTTATCTTTTCCCCAAAATGAAAAGGGCGATTCTGCGAATCGACCTACAAAGTTGATTTGTTTATAAAATTTGTAATTAAATTCTCTTTAAAACCACAATGGTCATGTCATCATGCTGGGGATAATTATCAACAAACTTTTTAACATCTTTTAAGATTATATTTATCAACTCGCGTGCAAATTTATCTTTATTCTCTTCAATTATTTTAATTAATCTCTCTTCACCATATTGATCTTGTCTTTCATTCATTGCTTCTGTAAAACCGTCCGTATAAAGCACAATCAAATCGCCATTTTTAATTTCAATATATTCTTCAGTAAGAGTTGAAGTAAACTTTGTTCCCTCTTCAAGCCCTAAAGCCATTCCTTTACTCATCAAAAGTTTAAGTTCGCCGCTCCGTTCTCCGCATAAAATACCTGGATTATGCCCGGCTCGCGAATAGAGCAATGAATTTTTATTAACATCTAAAATTGCATAGAACATACTAACAAAAGAATTCTTTTCAATTGTTTTATATAGTAACCGGTTTACTTTACTAAGTACATTGCTTGGCGAAACATTTTCTTCTGCGTGTGCTTGCAATATTCCTTTTGTGAGAGTCATATAAATAGCGGCACCAACGCCTTTGCCTGAAACATCTCCAATAGCAATTCCAATTTTATTGCCGGAAAGTTTAACAAAATCAAAATAATCACCGCCGGCTTCAATTGCCGGTAAACTTAATCCTGAAATATCATAACCCGGAATTTTTGGTTCTTCTTTTGGCAGAAGACTTAACTGAACTTTTGCAGCAATCTCCATCTCTTTTTTGTATTTCTCACGTTCAGAAATTCTTGCAATATGGGAAGGCAATCCGTAATTCTCTAAAACAAATTCTTCTTTTTTTATCATACTTATTATATAAACAATGGGGATAGAAAGAAGAATTAATACAACAATTAAAAAGTTCATTTCATAAAAAGAACCTTGTGCAGCATAAAGTGCATATGCTTTGGAAATTACCAATGCAGTAAAATGTAAACTTACCACTGTGAGCAGATCAAACAAGAAATAAATGTAGGCAATACCGCAACCGAATAAGAATCCGGATAATATATTAACACCAAAATTATTTAATGATGGCGGAGTTGATGCAATAACAAATCCTAAAGTTGTTACCACTCCGGATAGTAAAATGGAGATCCATTTCTTTTTCCATCTTTGGTAAGAGATGTTAACAATAAAGAATGTTATAGCAATTCCGGCAAGAACAGAAGTAGTTGCAGCATCTAAAATTACAGCAAGTGCCGGAATGTATGATGCAAAACTTTCCAATAATCCAGCCGGTGATAAAAATATTTTTGCATCGGGCTGATTAAGAATTATTCCAGCTACCATATAACTAAGTGCAAGTGCAGAGCCGAGAACAAATCCTTTCATTAACGATGTACCAAAATCCAAAGCAAAAAAATGTCCTTTGATGAAAGCATCAATCCCTTTTAATTTACTAGGCCATAAACTTCTTGCATAAGATTCACCTACAGACCAGGATGCAAAAATCAATAAACCCATGAAGAAGGATAGAATTAATCCGTTAATTACTACAATAATTATTTTAACATTCATAAAAGATAAATTACCTACAGATGCACCTAATCCAATCCCGGGCCAATAATTAATTAAACCAATTAGAGCGAGTACGAAGTAATAAATAAAGAGTGATCTACCGACACTAATCCATACTTCACCTTGATGATATTTTTTGAGAAATAAATAGAGAGCGAGAAAAATTAAAAATACAACGAACACTACTGAGATAGTTCCATACATTGCTTCTGTTGCTTCAAAATATTCACGTTCATTTTGTGGTACTTCGAAATAATGGAAGTAACTACCAACTTGATTTCCATTGACACGAGCAGTAATAACAATTTTAGCGTTAAGTTTCGGTTCTTCTTTTTCCCATCGGAAAGAAAAATCTGTTCTGTTTCTTAAATTTTCTTCGCGTGATTCGATAATTTTATATTGATCAAACTCATCGCCGATTTTTTTCTTTAAATAATCCGAAATAAAAATTGTAGCGGTTTGTTTATCGAATGATGGGAGGGATGTTGAATCCGGTATGGTAGATCTAAAACCGAAAATTTTTCCTTCCTGGGAAACATCAATCCAATAACTTGTTTGTTCAATTTGTTTTGGTAAATTTTGGTGAATTAAGACAGTCCAGCTTAGATTTGACCATTTTTCATCTTGTCCATATTTTTTAAATTCTTTTCCACCAAGCTTTTTTAATATATATCTTACTTCAATTGGAGAATTATCTATAAATGCCTCTTCATTGAAACCACTAATATTAATCTGCTGATCCTCTAAAAATTTTTTTGCAATATCAATAGCTTCGTTGCGTGTGATTTTCATGCTCAAGTTTTCGTAAGTGGCAAAAGGATAGAGCATAATTATCAAACCGATAATTACAAAACCAGTTGTCAGCCAGTATTTATGATGGGCAAAATTATTCTGCATTGAATTACCCGTATTTGGTTTAGTTTTATCTATTTATGACGGTTAAAAAATAGAAATGTTTGGGATGAGTAGCAATTACTACCAGAATTAATAGTGTAACATATTTCAATTGGATTAAAACCTGGATTTTATTTTGTTCATTTCATTAAGATCCACTTTTTTATTTCATTCAATGGCACTTTGAAAACATATGGAACTCAATTAAAGGATAGAGATTTTTTAATAAACCAACCCCGAAAAAATCCTTATATTCGCTAAATAAAATATGAAAAACTGAAGAAAATGAAAGAACCGGAAGTAAACTTAAAATTAGCATTGGAACACGGTTTAACCGAAGAAGAATACAGTTGGATTTGTGAACGGCTTGGAAGAACACCTACGTTTACAGAGCTTGGAATCTTTTCTGTTATGTGGAGCGAGCACTGCAGTTATAAAAATTCTATTGCGTTGCTTAAAACACTGCCGAGAAGTGGCGGAAGATTATTAGTCGGTGCTGGTGAAGAGAATGCCGGACTTGTTGATATAGGTGATGGACTTGCCATTGCTTTTAAAATTGAGAGTCACAACCATCCATCTGCAGTAGAGCCATATCAAGGAGCAGCAACAGGAGTAGGGGGAATATTACGTGATATTTTTACTATGGGTGCCCGTCCGATTGCAGCACTCAATTCATTGCGTTTCGGTACACTAGATGATGCACGTACAAAATATCTTTTTGAAGGTGTTGTTAAAGGTATTGGTGACTACGGAAATTGTTTTGGCGTTCCAACTGTTGCTGGGGAAGTTTATTTTGATGAATGCTACAAAGGAAATCCTTTAGTAAATGCAATGGCTATTGGAATTGTTGATACAAAATATATTGTCTCTGCAATAGCTGAAGGCGAAGGGAATCCGGTAATGATTGTCGGTTCTTCAACCGGGAAAGATGGAATACACGGAGCTACATTTGCATCTGAAGAAATTTCGGAAAAATCAGAAGCGAAACGACCATCGGTACAAGTTGGTGATCCATTTACTGAAAAACTTTTACTAGAAGCAACTTTAGAAATTATAAAAGAAGGATTGGTTGTTGGAATTCAGGATATGGGAGCCGCTGGAATTTCTTGTTCAACATCAGAGATGAGCGCAAAAGGTGAATCGGGGATGATAGTTGATCTTAACAAAGTTCCTTTACGAGAAAAAGGGATGAGCGCTTATGAAATTATGCTTTCGGAAAGTCAGGAAAGAATGCTTGTTATTGCAAAGAAAGGGAAAGAAGAGAGAGTTAAAGAAATTTTTGCTAAGTGGGATTTGAATTGCGAAATAATAGGCACTGTAACAAACAAACAAAAATTGATTATTAATTATGAAGGTGTGCAGAAAGCAGAAATTAATCCGCAAGATTTAGTTTTGGGCGGTAATGCACCGGTTTACATTCGAGAAACTCAGGAACCGAAATATTTAAATGAAACAAGAAATTTTGATCCCAAAACTTTACCCGAACCTGATTGCATTGCATCTGCATTTGAAAAAATTATTTCATCACCTAACATTGCATCTAAAAGATGGGTTTATGAACAATATGATTCAATGGTTAGAACCAATACAGTTGTTGGTCCGGGTTCTGATGCGGCTGTAATTTATATTAAAGGAACAAATAAAGCGTTAGCAACAAAAACTGATTGTAATGGTAGATATGTTTACTTAAATCCTAAAGAAGGGACAAAAATTGCAGTAGCAGAATCAGCAAGAAATGTTGTTTGTTCCGGTGGAATACCGCTTGCAATTACTAACTGCTTGAATTTTGGAAATCCATACAAACCGGAAATGTATTGGACTTTTAAAAAAGCAATTGAAGGAATGGGAGAAGCATGCAGATTTTTTAATACCCCGGTTACCGGCGGTAATGTAAGTTTTTATAACGAAAGTCCGGATACTTCAGTATATCCAACCCCCGTTATAGGTATGGTTGGTTTAATAGAAAAATTAGAAAACATTACAACAGCGGAATTCAAAAATGAAGGTGATCTTATCTATTTATTGGGCACCGATTACGAAGAAATAGGTGGAAGTGAATATTTAAAAGTTATTCATAATATTGTAAAAGGTGAACCACCTAAAATTGATATGCAGACTGAGAAAGATCTTCATTCACTTTTATTACAATTAATTGATTCTGAATTGATAAACTCTGCACACGATATTTCCGATGGTGGAATATTAACAGCACTTACAGAATGCTGTATAATCAATCCGGAAAAAATTATTGGTGCAAAAGTAAAAGTTCATGTTACAACAAGAGAAGATTTATCGTTTTTCTCGGAAAGTCAATCCAGAGTGATTGTTTCTGTTAGTCCGGATAATAAAGACAAATTTGAAGAAATTGCTTCAAGGAGTTTTACACCATTCCAATTTATGGGTGAGACCGGCGGAGATAAACTTATTATTAATGATCAATATGAATTTATTTTAAATCATATATCGGATTTGTACTACAATTCTATATCTAAAATTATGAATCACCCTATCGGGGGATAAATGTCTGAATTCAAACTATTTGAATTAATACATACAATTATTTCCCATCCCATAATTCAAAAAATAATTGAGTTTGTTAAACATTATGTGTTAGGTTTATTCAAAAGAATTGATCAGCATAATCTATTTTTTTCAGGTGCTGGAATTGCATACTCTCTTTTTCTTGGAATTGTCCCTTTCATACTTTTAATATTTTCATTGTTAGGAAATATTTTTGATCAGTCTGCACTCCAAATACAAATTTTCCAGATGATTGATGCTGTTATTCCTTATCCAATCTATGCCGATTATACAAAAAAGATAATTGCTACACGCTTACCCGAAGTAATCGAATATAAAACTGCAGCCGGTTATATAGGTATTATAGGCTTGTTGATGACATCAACTTGGATATTTAGCAGTATGCGTACAATATTGAATCAAATTTTTCATACCCATATTCAAAAGAGTGCTTTTATCGGAATGCTTAGAGATATTGGTATGGTAATTTTAATGTTGATTTTTATTCTCCTTTCTATTTTTATTCTGCCCTCTTTAAATTTAATTATTGAAGTAGCAAGTACATCAACTGTTGCAAATACATTTAATATAAGTGCTCTCTGGAATACAATAGTTAGAATTTCATCAATTGTAATTATGCTTTTGATGTTTTTTCTGTTGTATTATCTTATCCCTTATGAAAAACTTCCAAAACGTGTTGCACTAATTAGTGCATTTTGGACAACTTTAATGTGGGAAGCAGCTCGCCTGATTTTTGGTTATTATATCAGAAATTTTTTAGGGCAGAGTGCTCTTTACGGAGCTTTTGTTTTGATTATAGTAATCTTACTCTGGGTTTTTTATTCTTCATGTATTTTTATTGTCGGCGCTGAAATTGGTCAGCTCTACCGTGAAAGGCTAGTTCAAAGAAGAAAGGCAAAACTTGAAACGTCACAAAAATCTAATTAAACTTTCCAAAGACCATCATAATGGGCTAATTCTTGCTCAGTTAATAAAAAAGAGTTCACCGCCATATAAAGGATTGCCTACTACTTCAGAAGGTAAAAAAGAATACACACTAAATTTTTATAATCTGGATTTAATCAAACATTTTGAAGCAGAAGAAAAAATTTTGATGCCTCTTGTAAATGGAATTGATAACGAATTGGATAGATTACTGAAAGTTATGATTGATGATCACCGGCAAGTGAACAAATTAATTGATGAGATAAAAATTGGAAATGATGTTGAAAACACACTAGATAAACTTGGTTATCTTTTAGAACACCATATAAGAATGGAAGAACGTGAGTTATTCGATAAAATACAAAATGTATGCAGTCAAGATATTCTAAACCAAATTCAATTTTGAGATGATTAAATTCCTTCCGCTTGGCGGTGCAGATGAAATTGGTGCCAGCTGTTTTTATCTAAATATTTCAGGTACGGGTATATTACTTGACTGCGGCATTGATCCCAAGAAAGAAGGTATTGAAGGAGTTCCAAATTTTGATCTGCTGAATGAATTACCATTAGATTTTATTTTTATATCCCATGCACATCAGGATCATATTGGCGCACTTCCATTTTTAATTCAAAAATTTCCGCACACAATTATTTATTCTACTCCTCAAACAAAAGAAATTGCTAATATAACCCTTCATAATGCTGTTAATATTCTGAATGAAAAACAAAATGTAGAAAATGGAATTAAATTTTACTCACATGAGGAAATTGATTTGCTTGTAAAAAGTATGCGTGAGATTGAATATGATATTCCACAATATTTAAAGGGAATAAGACATTTTGGTGATGAAGAAATAAAAATAATATATAAGGATGCCGGACATATACTTGGTTCGGCTGGAATTTTAATAGAACATAATGAGCAAAAAATATTTTATACCGGTGATATAAATCTTACAGATCAATCAATTATGATCAAAGCGGATTTACATTCAATAAAAAAGATTGATAATTTAATTCTCGAAACAACATACGGTGCAACTGATTCAAACATACTTGGTTCATGGCAGAGTGAATCGAAAAGATTTGCAAAAGCTGTAAATAATATATTGCATAAAGGCGGCTCAATACTTATTCCGGTTTTTGCATTGGGTAAAACACAAGAGTTGCTTGCATCTATTTATGAATTGATGCAAAAAAAAATGTTAACTGAAACAAATATCTATTCCGGGGGCATCAGTCGAGATATTTCCAAAGTTTACGATGCTAATCGTTATTTGACACGAAGAAAAAATTCTGATATAGTATTAAAAGAGATTCCACAAATTAATTTATCGGATGTTGATGATTATAATATTTTCAGAAAAAATCCCGGTATTGTGTTGGCATCAAGCGGAATGATGCTGCAAGGGACAACATCATTTAAACTATTAAATTATTGGATACATCAAGAAAATTTTGCAATCTATGGTGTTGGTTATATGGATCCGCAAACTCCAGGTTTCAAAATAATGAATGCAAATAAAGATGAAAAAATTTTAATAAGTGAATTTGCTGAACCGCAAGAAATTAAATGCAGTATAGAACGATTTTATTTTCCTTCACATGCTAGAAGGGAAGATTTATTAAACATAGTAAAATTGTTAAAACCTGATAATGTGTTTTTGATACATGGAGAAGATGAAGCAAAAAATTGGGTAGGACAAAAAATACTTGAAAATCATAAAGATATAAAGTTGTTTTCCGCATCAATTTACAAATGGATAGAATTATAAATAGTACACTTTAACTTATTATAATAAGTAATCATTTAAACTTACCATTCCAATTTTTATATTGATACTCAAATTGAGGTTGTTTTGAAACTTCAAATTAAATATGCCGGCTTCTGGCAAAGGTTTGGAGCTTATCTGCTGGATTATGCTATTTTAGGTTTTATACGTTTAATTCTTTTCATACCGGTTTGGTTCTTTTTTCTCTACAGCTACTTCTCAGAAATTGATTATTCAAATCAGCACAACTTCACATCTATAGTTTTTCAAAATTACTCAGATTTTTATTTTAGTGAGTCTGCATATGCTTTTTTAATCTTGTTTATAATAATTGTTTCTGTGATAAATATAATTGGAGAGTGGCTCTATTTTGCATTAATGGAATCATCAAGCAGACAAGGGACTCTAGGGAAAATTATCATTGGAATAAAAGTAACCGATATTAATGGAAATAGAATTTCATTCGGGAGAGCAAGCGGCAGATTTTTCGGGAAATATTTATCAGGATTAATACTTTGTATTGGTTATATAATGGCGGCATTTACAGAAAAGAAACAAGCACTGCATGATATTCTTGCAAATTGTTTGGTCGTAGATAAATTTTATTTTGATTATATGATCACTAATGAATAAAATAATAAATCACCTCACTCAAATTAAAGGTGAAATTATGAAACAAAAACTTATAATACTGAATTTGATTGGGATAATTTTCGTTTTTCTATCATGTTCTGTACGCGAAGAAAACAATTTAAACGAAGATAATATTGTATCACCAATCGTACCCGAGAATCTAAAAATTACATCGCCGGTTTATGGAGATGTATGGGAACCGGGTACAAAACATATTATACGGTGGACTTTTCCAACAGAAGTTAAAAATGTTAAAATTTATTTATTTCGTAAAAGTGAATTCAAATCTTACTTAACGATATCAACACAAAATACTGGATCATTCGAATGGGAAATCCCAAAAGATATCCGCCGATCAGTTCATTATCGTCTTAAGATTCAAAGTTATGATCACGAAAATATTTACACTTTGAGCGATTATTTTTTTGTAGTTGATAATACAAATCTATCACCATCCGATTTTGAATAGGAGAATATTATGAAACATTTAAGAAGAATTTTTCTAATTGTTTTAATTAGTTCGTTTTCATTTGCTCAAACCTCCAGCAATGATGGGGCACTGATTCATATTTCCAGCGGTGTAGATAATCCTCACAAAGTATTGATGGGATTAACTATTGCACTAAAATTAGCTGATGAAAAAGATGTAATTGTATTTATGGATATTAAAGCACCAGAGGTAGTACTAACAAATACTAAGAGTCTTGAATACAATAAGTTCGAGCCTTCAAAAATTCTTATTACAAAATTACTTGAGAAAGGTGTTACTGTTGCTGTCTCTCCAATGTGTTTGGAAGCTCTTAATAAATCTCAGTTTGATCTTATGAAAGGTATAAAAATTGCTACTCAAGAAGATCTTTTTAATTTCACAACAGGAAGAATAATATCATTATCGTACTAGACTTAGAAAATCCGGAAAGCAAAAAAAACTTACCGGATTTTTTGTTACGGGGACGCAGAATTAGAATTTGATATAAGCAAAATCGTTGCTTTTTTCAGGATGCTGATCTAAATATTTTTTGAACAGATATGAAAGGTAGAACCTTTCACTCATCTTTCTTACACCTTCTTGAGTATTAAACAATGATGTTCTTTGTACCATATAGACACCTTGAGGATCATCAATTTTAATTAATGATAATGCAGCAACTATTCTTGCCGGATAGCTATTATCATCTCTCAAAATAGCCATTAATTCATTAACAGCTTTTTCTGATTTTAATTCGCCAAGGTAATAAGCACTACTGATACGTAAACCTTCATTATCGGAATGTAAACCAACTAAAAGATTTGCTTCGATAACCGGATATTTGTCTTTGTTTACATTATCGAATTCGCCGTTTTCTGTACGGGCAATAGATGTGTTCACTAAGAATAGAACTGCTAAAAGTGAAAGCGATAAGTTTCTTATAGCTTTCATAATACCCCCCTTATTATGATTAATTATTTTTTGTTACCAGTATTTTCTGTTTCTATAGCTTAAGACGTGATAAGTTTCATGAAGGTTGCTTTAAACGAAAAGAAATTTTCATACCCGCATAGTTAGGGGGTAAATTCTGAGATTTGTAATGATTCGATTTTAAATTTTCTAATAATAGTTCAAACATTTTTCTAATTAGCGGGGTCAGTCCGCCAAGATGGATTGAACCTGAAACCGGAGTTTATCCCGATGTTAAATTGGGAGGTTCTGGGCTCGATGAGCTGGTGAATTAAACTTACATTTTATTTAAAACAAAAAACCTCATAAAAAGATATGAGGTTTTCTTAGTAGCGGGGTCAGGACTTGAACCTGAAACCTTCGGGTTATGAGCCCGACGAGCTACCAATTGCTCCACCCCGCGATGTAATTTCAAAACTTTGGGTGACAAATATAGACAAACATTAATGGTTTGTCAATTTATGCTGTTAATCAAAATAAAAGTAAGTTAACCTTGATAGTTAATTATATCATTTTTAATATTCGTTTATCATAAAGAAGATTTATAATGCTCAAATCACTGTTAATAAAAGATTACGCACTAATCGAAAATATTGAGGTAAAATTCTCAAATGGATTAAACATTATTACTGGAGAAACTGGTGCCGGTAAGTCAATTTTAATTGATGCAATGGGATTATTACTTGGGGAAAGAGCATCAAATGAAATAGTTAGAAAAGGTGCAGACAAATCTATAGTTGAAGGTATTTTTGATATTAGCAGCAACAAGAAAGTAAAATCATTATTAATTAATAACGATATTGATTCATACGATGAACTAATTATTAGGAGAGAAGTTTCATTAAAAGGAACAAATAGATGTTTTTTGAATGATACACCAGTTACGTTAAATGTTATTAAAGAAGTTGGTGATCTGCTTGTTGATCTGCATGGACAGCATGAACACCAATCCTTGTTAAAAACAGAAACGCATATTGATTTTTTAGATGAGTTTGCTCAGTTAGAAAATGAATTAGTTGATTATAAATCAAATTACTCGGGTTTGAATAATCTCCAGAAAGAATTAAAAGAACTTCAAGAAAAAGAAAATATTTTAAAAGAGAAGAAAGATCTTTATTCATTTCAAATAAAAGAAATAGATTCTCTATCTCCTATGCCGAATGAAGATGATATTTTAGAAAACGAATTGAGAATTTTAGAAAATGCAGAAAAAATTTTGAATCTTACTAATCAAATTTATGAAACAGTTTATGATGGTGAAGATTCAATTTTAGAGAGAATAACTTCTGTTAAAAACAGTTTATCTGAATTAGAAAAAATAGACCAAACATTAGCAGAAAAAGTAAATGAAGCTGAATCTGTAATAGCAATTCTAAATGATATAGCATCACATATACGC
>CAYXKL010000059.1:0-16721 GCA_964464825.1 uncultured Melioribacter sp.
GCTTGAATGGCATTCAAGAGGTCAGGAGTTCGAACCTCCTTAGCTCCACACATTTTTAATTAATGTCCACCTTCTACTTTCTGAACAACAGCATTTATCTGTTGAAAACTTTGTTGTAATCTTCTCAATTCACTCTCAAGTTTATAAATTTTATAAGATTCAATCGATTCTCTACCGCCAAGCAGCCAATTAATATCGCAGCCAAGTCTCAATAACTTACCAAGTATTTTTGAACCGGGTTCACGTTTGCAACTAATGTATTGTTGTAATTGCTGTGGGGATATATTCATTGCTTCAGCTAATTTTTTTAGTGTACCGTATTTCTTTTTTGCAAACCAGCGCATTCTTTCTCCAATTCCGGATTGCATTTTTTCATCGGTGAATAAATCTAAACTTTCGTTGTACTCGCCCTCAAATAAATTTAATTCAAATTGATATTCATCAATAATCTGTTTGATCTGTTTGTAAAGATCATCATCGAATTCAAGACTTTCATTAATTAAAAAGGAGAGAGTTTGTACTTTCATGCCAAGTTTTTCGGCAATCATACTTAATTTTATACCAAGTGTATGAATTAAGTATTTTATTTCTTCTTGTTTTGTCATAGTGCTTTCCTAATTGATTTGAAGCAACTACTATTTAAAAATAGCAATTTTCAACCAAATAATTAACATATCAGTTTAGATAAAATAAATAATATATAGAGCTATTCATTAATAAATACTTTTGTTTGAGAACATTTATTCGATATTTTTGCCCTTTATGAAATTCTTCTCATTTAATAAAAATCATAGTTATATTCTTAAATTGGCTTTACCGGCTATAACCGGGCTTATAACTCAGGTTATTGTATCACTTGTTGATACAGCTATGGTCGGACGTCTTGAAAATGCTGAATATAATCTTGCAGCTATGGGGATAGGTGTATTTGCTACATGGGCAGTCGTTAGTCTTTTCTCCAGTCTAGCTACCGGAACACATGTCTTAATTGCTCGTAGATATGGTGAAAAAAATTATAATGGTTGCGGTGAAGTTCTTAATACATCAATCATTCTTTCACTTTTAATGGGTATTGTTGTTTCTCTAATTGTTGTCTCTTTTTCGTATGATATTGCTGATTTTTTTGCTGTTGATATAACTGTTGGTAATCTTGCCGGGGATTATCTTTACTATCGTTTTATGGGAATTCCTTTTTTTCTGATGACTGTATCATACCGGGGATTCTTTTTCGGAATTGGTAAAACAAAAGTTTTTATGATTTCTGGTGTATTAGTTAATTTTTTGAACATATTTTTTAATTACATATTTATTTATGGTGCATTTGGTTATGAAGGTATGGGACTTGCCGGTGCTGGTTTAGGTTCAACTTTTGCTACAATCTGCGATTCAATCTTTTATATTCTAGTATCTTCATTTCCTTCTTATAAAAATAAATTTCATTATGTAAAAAATTTCAAATTTGTTAAAGAAATTGCAGCGAAAATTATAAGTATCTCTCTTCCGGTTTCACTTCAAAATATTTTTATTCTGATCGGATTCTTAAGCTTTATTGCAATTACCGGATTTATCGGAACAATTGAACAAGCTGCAAGTAATGTAGTTTTTTCAGCTCTTACAATTTCATTAATGCCGTGTTTTGGTTTCGGTATCGCTGTGCAAACATTGGTTGGGAACAGTCTTGGTAGCGGTGATATCAAAATGGCAAAATATTATGGTTATGAAACCAGTAAACTTGCTACTATCTATACATTATTTATTGGAATTATATTTATAGCTTTCCCTAGATTAATATTAATTCTAACAACTAATGATCAAAATGTAATAGACGCTGCTGTTCCAGCTTTGCGAATTGCGGGATTTGGACAGATATTTTATTCATTTGGCGTTGTATTAGCTAATGCCCTTCAAGCTGCTGGAAAAACACTTTTTGTTATGATTGCAGAAGTTGTTTCAAACTGGTTTGTTTTTGTACCAATTGCATATCTTTTAGGCGTAGTTCTTGAATTTGGGTTAATTGGTGCGTGGGCAGCATTACCGTTTTATGTTATTCTTTACAGCGGTGCTATTTTATTGAAATTTCGCTATGGTAATTGGGAAAGTTACCGCAAAGTTTGAATAAAATAAAACTTGACAAAAATATCTTATCGGGATATATTTGAGTGGAAAATTGCTGATGAAAACAAAATCTCTAATATTGCTTCTATTTTACGGCACATTGGTTTTTGCCGGTGCTGAAATCTTAAAGTTTACTGCCCGTAGTCAGAATGGGAATGTTATAATTCAATGGCAAGCTTATTCAGAAACTAATCTTAAACATTATGTAGTTGAAAGAAAAACTGTTAATGGTTCTTTTATGGAACTTGCAGTTGTCCAACCTCAGACAAGCAAATCGTATGAATTTGTTGATCAGACTGCATTTAAAGGAAACGATGTATTATATGTTTACCGACTGAAGATTGTTGATAATGACGGCTCTGTATCTTACTCATGGGAAGTAGCAGTTCCTCATAATGTATCTAGTGTTAAAAGAACTTGGGGTAGTATAAAAGCTTTATTCAGGTAATTTAGTTCCTACATTATTCCATTTCCGCTAAAATATTTTATGTTCAAAACAAACATTCCTATTTATCTTGCATCAAAATCACCACGCAGAAGAAAATTGTTAAAACAGATCGGTTTGAATTTTAAATCATTCTCCTTCGATTTAGATGAAGAAATATTAGATGGCGAGCATCCAATTCAAACTGTTAAACGTCTTGCACTACATAAATCTCAATTAGCAATTAAAAAAGTAAAAAAGGGAATTTTCATAACTGCGGATACAATTGTTGTTTTGAATAATAAAATTATCGGGAAACCAAAGGATAAAAAAGATGCTTATCAAATATTAAGAAAGTTAAGCGGTAAAACGCATTATGTTTATACTGGATTTGCTATAATGAATACTATCACTAACAAAAAAATTGTTGATTATGAAAAAACAGAAGTCACATTTAATAAGTTAACTCAAAAAGAAATTAAAGATTACATTGCATCTGGTAGTCCAATGGATAAAGCCGGTGCTTATGGTATTCAGGATGATTTTGGCGCCGTTTTTATAAAATGTATAAATGGCTGTTATTACAATGTAGTAGGGTTACCTCTTTCAAAACTATATAAATCACTTTTGGAAATTTTGTAAGTTGATTGAAAAATTTAAGAATAATTTAATCATTTCTATTTTTATCACCGTTATAATTTTTTTTGCCATTTCTGTTTATGCTGATTTCAATTCAGTAAAAGAAGCTTTCACAAAATTCAATTGGATGTTGCTACCGGTTCTGTTGATTTTATCGCTGGGGAATTATTTTGTAAGATTTTTTAAATGGGAATATTATTTACGTTTGTTAAGAATTAAAATATCTCTAAGTCAATCAATAAAAATTTTTTTCTCTGGATTAACAATGAGTGCTTCTCCTGGTAAAATGGGGGAAGTTCTAAAATCATTTTTATTAAAAGAAATTACAAATGAACCGATCTCTAAAACTGCTTCTATAATTTTTGCAGAACGCTTAACAGATTTTCTCTCATTAACTTTTTTAACAATACTTGGAACCTACTATTTCCAATATTCAGCAATCTGGATCTACTTTGTATTAATTTTTTTTGTAATCATTATTGTTGCTATCAGTAATAAAAAGACTGCAGAATTCATCATCAATGCAATCAAAAAGTTTTCGTTCTTAAAATCATATTCTTCAAAAATTATTAATCTATATGAAAGTACATATATATTATTGCAACCTATTGCACTTTTTAAAATGATAATAATCAGTATATTCTCTTGGTTTTATGAATGCTTTTCATTTTATCTTATTCTTCTTAATTTTGATTCGAATGTGACAATATTATTCCCGACGTTTGTTTATGCATTATCAACAATTGCCGGCGCAATTTCTATGTTGCCTGGAGGAATTGGAGTAACGGAAGGATCATTAAGTTTAATTTTGATTAGCAGCGGAATATCAAAAGAAAATGCAATTGCTTCAACGATAATAATCAGAGTAGTTACGCTATGGTTTGCAGTGTTATTAGGTTCAATTGTTTTATTCTTCTTTCAAAAAAAATATAAAAATTCTTTACTCAATAATTAGATTTTAAACATAAACGGAATAATTAAATGGCAACAAAAATAATATGGACAAAAATCGATGAAGCTCCAGCATTAGCTTCCTATTGTTTTTTACCTATACTTAAATCATTTATTAAAGGAACAGGTATAGAGGTTGAGCAAAAAGATATTTCATTAGCCGGAAGAATTATTGCAAACTTTCCTGACAATTTAACAGATGAACAAAAAATCACTGATTACTTATCTGAATTAGGTGAATTTGTTAAATCACCCGATGCAATAATTATTAAGCTACCTAATATTAGTGCTACTGTTCATCAACTTCAGGATGCGATAAAAGAATTACAAGCAAAAGGTTATAATATCCCTGACTACCCTGAAGAACCTCAGACTGAGGAAGAAAAAACAATTAAAAACAGATATGCAAAAGTTTTGGGTTCGGCTGTTAATCCAGTTTTAAGAGAAGGTAATTCAGATAGAAGAGCATCTGAATCAGTAAAAAAATTCGCACAAAAATTTCCGCACAAAATGATTAAGCCGTGGCCGAAATCTGGTTCTAAAACTCGTGTTGCTCATATGCAGCAGAAAGATTTTTACGGTACTGAAAAATCTATAACACTTCAGCAAGAAGATATTGTAAGAATAGAGTTTGTAGATACAAATGGTAAAATCACTGTGCTAAAAGAAAAATTGAAACTGCTTCAGGGTGAAGTGATTGACACTTCGGTAATGAATGTAAAAGAACTAAGAAAATTCTATGCTGAACAGATTGAGGAAGCAAAGAAAGATAATATTCTTCTTTCTCTTCATTTAAAAGCAACCATGATGAAAGTATCTGACCCAATAATGTTCGGTCATGCAGTTTATGTTTATTTCAAAGAAGCAATAGATAAGCATGCAGATTCTTTGAAAGAAGTTGGTGCAAATGTTAATAACGGTTTAATGGATTTGCTTGAAAAAATTAAAAAATTACCTGAGGGTAAAAGATCTGAAATAGAAAATGATATCAATAAAATTCTTGATACAAATGCTGCTCTTGCTATGGTTGATACTAGATTAGGAAAAACAAATCTTCATGTTCCGAATGATGTAATTATTGATGCATCGATGCCGAATATCGTTCGTGATGGCGGTAAAATGTGGAATCGTAAAGATGAACTTCAGGACTGTATCGCAATGATTCCTGACCGCTGCTATGCAACTATGTACAAAGAAATTATTGATGATGCAAAAATTAATGGGCAGTTTGATCCAGCTACGATGGGTGCTGTTTCCAATGTTGGATTAATGGCACAGAAAGCAGAAGAATACGGTTCACATGATAAAACTTTTGAAGCTAAAGGAAATGGAATTATTCGTGTAGTAAATTCAAATAATGAATCTCTTCTTGAACAACAAGTTGAAACTGGTGATATTTTTAGAATGTGTCAAGCAAAAGATGAAGCAATTAAAGATTGGGTAAAATTAGCTGTTAATAGAGCAAGAGCGGCTGGTTCGCCGGCAATTTTCTGGCTCGATGAAAATAGAAGTCACGATAAAGAAATTATTGCTAAGGTTAAAAAATATTTGCCCGAGCATGATACAACCGGACTCGAAATTAAAATTCTAAAACCGGTTGATGCAATGAAATACACACTGGAAAGAACGCGTAAAGGTTTAAATACAATTTCGGTGACTGGTAATGTTCTGCGTGATTATCTAACAGATTTATTCCCAATTCTTGAATTAGGTACAAGCGCAAGAATGCTTTCTATTGTTCCTCTTCTAAATGGTGGTGGACTTTTTGAAACCGGTGCTGGTGGTTCTGCACCAAAACACGTTCAGCAATTACTGAAAGAAAATCATCTTCGTTGGGATTCGTTAGGAGAATATAATGCATTAGTTCCAGCACTCGAAATGATTTACGATAAAACTGGGAATAAAAAAGCAAAAGTATTAGCTAATGCTCTTGATAAAGCAATTGGAATGTATCTGGAAAATGGAAAATCCCCTTCGCGTAAGGTAAATGAACTTGATAACAGAGGAAGCTCATTTTATCTTGCTTATTTTTGGGCACAAGCATTAGCTGAACAGAATGATGATGCTCAAATTAAGAATCGATTTACTAAAATTGCTAAAGAGCTTGAAGCGAAAGAAAATAAAATTGTTGAAGAATTATTAACTGTACAAGGTAAACCAGTAGATATTGGCGGCTACTATCTTCCAGATGATGATAAAGTAAATTCTGTAATGAGACCCTGTGTAGTACTGAATAAAATTATTGATGAAATGTAAGATAGTTCTATTTAATTCTATGTTTTTAGTAAGTTGTTTGTATCAAAAAAATAGAGGAGTAAAGTTAATAGTTAGTATTTTGTTTCAAGTACTTAGCGCATAAAGTAAAGAGGTTTGATGTATTTATCAAACCTCTTTTTTAATTTATATTAATCATAAATCAATAATCAGAAAAATTTATTATTGATTACATTTTTTAGATTTACATCTCATTTTTACAGTTTCACTTTAATCATTATTAACAATCGTTCACTTAATCGGTCCAAATCGACATCACTATCCTTGTTTTTAGACCTCATCTTTATTATTTTGGCACAGCTTTAATCACCATAAAATGGAGGAAAAAGATGCGCGAAGATAACGGAATGGGAAAAGGATTATTAATTGGTTTTTTAACCGGCGCAGCAGTTGGCTCCATTATTGCTCTACTATTTGCCCCTAAATCTGGTAAAGAACTCCGTGAAGATATAAAAAACAAATCACAGGATTTTATGGAAGATGCCGAGCAATATTTAGCTAATGCAAAAGACAAAGCTTCCCAATTAATAAATGAAGGAAAAAAAAAATCCGAGAAATTGGTGTCTGAGGCTAAAGAAAAGGTCGATGCGCTATTAGGCGAAGCTGAAAAAATATTGAGTGATGCCAAAGAAAAAACCGGTCATATTGCAGAGACTGGTAAAATAAAAATTGAAAAAGAAAGTGAGCGTTTAAAAACAGCTATTAAAGCTGGCATGGATGCTTATAAGACCGAAAAAGATTCTTAAGATTTTATGACTCTTATTGATGCACTACTTATAATATTAATTTTATCTGCTTCAACTTTATGTGTCTATTTAATTTTTTCGATTAGAAAATTATTGAAAGAAGTTGAAGTTGTACGTTCAGATATACATGAATTTATAAATAAAGCCAATCCAGTTTTAAATAATCTTACCGATGTTTCTCAAAAAGCAAATCGGATAGTTTCTGAAGCAGAAAATTATTGGGATGAGATAGATAGCTCTATCAAAAAATTGAAAGAGAAAGTAAATGATTTGACTTCTTTCCGCAAATTTCGAGATGCGGAAAATCCCACCTCAGAACTTATCAGAAATATCAAAGCATTAATTAAGGGTGCTTCGGCTTTTTGGCATGCATTTAAAAGGTATTAAATCTTTTAGTTCAAACTAAGGAGAGATCATCTTGAAAGAGTATAATCCAGATGCTATTAGAAATATAGCACTTATCGGACACGGAGGAAGTGGTAAAACATCTATTTCAGAATTGTTATTGTTTACTGGTGGTGAAATCAATCGTATTGGTAAAATAGAAGAGGGGAACACAACTTCCGATTTTAATTCAAATGAAATTGAACGACAAATTTCAATTGCTGCATCACCCCTTCATCTTGAATGGAATAATATTAAAATTAATATCCTTGATACACCTGGCTTTCCTGATTTTATTGGACAAGTTATTTCAAGTTTGAAAGTTGCAGATCTTGCGGTTTCTGTTATTAAAAGTGCAGAAGGTATTGAAGTTGGTACTGAATTAACATGGGAATATTTAAAGAAAAATAATTTACCGGCTGCAGTAATTATTAACAAAGTTGATAATGAACATTCAAAGTTTTTTGATACAATTCAGTTAGCTAAACATAGACTGAGCCCTGATGTAACAGTTGTTTCTTTTCCGGTTAAAGAAGGGATTAATTTTAACTCTATTGTTGATTTAATTAAAATGAAAGTTATTACTTACGGCGATGCTGGTACTAAAAAAGTGAGTGAGTCGGATATCCCAGATGATTTGAAAACTCAATCACAAAAACTTAGAGAAGAATTAATTGAAAAAGTTGCAGAGTCTGATGAAGAATTAATGAATAAATTCTTTGAAGAAGGAACTCTAAATGATGATGAATTAGTTACTGGATTGAAAAAAGCAATTATCAAAGGTGGTTTAATACCAGCATTTGCTTATTCAGCTACAAAAGGTATTGGCTCAAATACGTTTTTAGATTTTGCTGTAAAATATTTCCCGGCACCAAATGATCGCGCTCCTATTGTAGTGAAAATGAAAGACAATAATAATAAAGTTGAAATTAAATGCGATCCCAACGGCGAACCTATTTTATTTATTTTTAAATCTTTATCAGAACAACATGTTGGTGAACTTTCTATTTTCAAAGTTTACTCCGGTACATTAAGCCCGGGTATAGATTTAATTAATACTCATAAAGATAAAATTGAAAGAATGGGACAAATATTCATATTAAATGGAAGAAATAGAAAAGAAGTCCCAAAATTATATGCCGGTGATATTGGTGCAGTTGTTAAATTAAAAGATAGCCATACCGGTGATACATTATGTTCTAAGAATTTTGCAGTAGTAATTCCAGAAATTGAATATCCAGAACCTGTAATTCGTTTTGCTGTTAAACCCAAAGCAAAAGGTGATGAAGATAAAATTTCTGCTGCACTGCACACTGCACACGAAGAAGAACCTTCACTTATTTCGAGATATGATGGTGAAATTGCTCAAACAATAGTTTCCGGTCAAGGTGAATTGCAATTAAACTTAGCTATTAAATTATTGAAAGACAGATACGGTGTTGAAGTAGATTTAATAGAACCACGCATTCCTTACAGAGAAACAATCCGTGGGAAATGTGAAGATTCCGAATATAAACATAAAAAACAATCCGGCGGCAGAGGTCAATACGGTCATGTTCATTTAAAGATAGAGCCATTACCACGCGGCACCGGTTATGAATTTGTGGATGCTATTGTAGGCGGTGTTGTACCTGGCAGATTTATTCCAGCAGTTGAAAAAGGATTAAAAGATACACTCTCAAAAGGTATATTAACCGGAAGCAAAGTTGTTGATGTTAAAGTTACTTTATTCGATGGAACTTACCACTCTGTGGATTCTGATGAAGTCTCATTTAAAATTGCAGCATCGCAAGCTTTTAAAAAAGGATTTTTAGAAGCAAAGCCAATTCTTCTTGAACCGATATATGATATTACTATTAAAATTCCAGAAGAGTATATGGGTGATGTAATGGGAGATATATCGTCACGTCGCGGAAAAATTCAAGGTATGGATTCTGAAAGTCCGTTCCAAATAATCAAAGCAAAAGTGCCGCTTGCAGAACTTAATAAATATTCTACTCAATTAAGAAGTCTAACATCTGGAAGAGGAATGTTTTCTATGGCATTCTCGCATTATGAAGAAGTACCTAAAGATGTTGAAGCAAAAATCATAGAAGAATACCAAAAACATAAAGAAGAAGAAACAGAATAGTAACTTTCTTATTAAATTAGGCGGAAGAAATTCTTCCGCCTTTTTTATTTGAGGTAATTAATGGATAAACTTTGGTCTCCATGGCGCTCCGAATATATTGAATCATTTAAAAATGATAAGGATCCGAATAGCTGCATCTTTTGCGATGTCGTTAATGAAGACATAAACGATATCAATTCATTAAAAGTTTATGATGGGAAATTATGCTTTGTTGTATTGAACCTTTATCCATATAACAGCGGACATATAATGGTTGTCCCCAAAAAACATTTATCTAAAATAAATCAGCTTGGGAATGATGAATTACTTGAAATAATGGAGACAGTTCAACTCTCAATAGATGCATTAGAGGAAACTATAAAACCGCATGGCTTTAACTTCGGGGCAAATATTGGTAAAGCTGCCGGAGCCGGTATTGATGATCACCTCCATTTTCATATTGTACCTAGATGGAACGGCGATATTAACTTTATGCCCGTTTTAGGAGAAGTTAAAGTTATTTCACAAGATCTTCGTCAAACAAAAAAGATATTAATTGAAGCTTACAACACAATTAAAAAGTAAGCGGAATAAATTATGACAAAAAAAATAAGTGTATTAGTTGCACCTAACAGTTTTAAGGAATGTGCCGATTCTACAGAAATTGCTACTTTGATGAAAGCTTCATTCAATAAGTACGTTACTGATTCCTTTAAAAAAGTAATTGAATTTACTTATAAACCAATTTCAGATGGCGGCGATGGTTTTTTTGAAGTGTGCAAAAATCATTTTGGATTGGAGACTTTACATTTCGAGGTATCACGTGCATTCGACAGCGGAAAATTCTTCTGTCCGGTTGGATATTCTGCCGAAACAAAAACTGTATATATAGAATCTGCAGAAGTAATTGGATTGAAAACTATTCCTATTGAAAAACGAAAACCACTTATACTTTCTTCAAAAGGAATGGGCGATCTTCTTGTTCAATTACTAGATAGTGTTTATACCGGATTTATGGATATAGAAAAAGTTGTAATTGGAGTCGGTGGTACCGGTACTAATGATCTTGGAATGGGAATGATGGAAGTATTTGGCTTAGAATTTTATGACACATCCGATAATAAATTATCCATTCTTCCTAAAGATTTTCATCTCGTAGAAAAAATAGCAGTTCCAGAATTAACATTGCCGTTCAAAATTGAATTAATATGTGATGTAGAGAATAAACTGCTTGGTGAAAACGGCGCAACAAAAATGTTTAGCAAACAAAAAGGTGCAACAGAAGAAGAAACAATTTTTCTAGAAGAGGCATTTAAAAATGTATTAAAACAATTAGAACTCGATGAAGATACTATTAATTCTTTAAGTGGTGCCGGTGGTGGTTTAGCAGCTGCTATGAAAATATTCTTTAATTCCGATATACGTTATGCTGAACAATTCATTAAAGAAAATTTTGGCGTTGATTCCTCAAAAAATGTTTATGATGTTGTTGTTACCGGTGAAGGTAAATTCGATTCGCAAAGTATGCTAAATAAAGGTGCTTTAATTATATCAAATGATTATTCTAATAATAATACACCGGTTTATTTTATTTGTGGTGTCTCAGAAGGTACATTCCCGGAAAATGATAATTTACACATTATAGAATTATCTGAGTATTTTGATTCTGTCGAGGATTCAATTAGAAATATTGATAAAGGTATTGATATAGCTTGTAAAAAGATTACAAAAAATATTATCCAATTATTTGCAAAAAAAGAAAATTGATAACTAGCTAATTACCGGAAGTTTAATGGATAAAAATGAAAAGTTAGAAAAAATAAAAGTACCTCAACTTGATGAAGTACTTGGTCATAAATTCAAAGTTCTTGATGATGGCTTTGTACGCGTTGTAGATTATATGGGTGGTGATGAATCAATAGTACAAGCTGCACGCGTATCGTATGGAAAAGGTACTAAGAAAGTTTCTGAAGATAGGGGATTAATTAGATACCTTTTACGAAATCATCATACAACTCCATTCGAAATGTGCGAAATCAAGTTTCATGTACGGGTACCGATGGATGCATGGCGGCAATGGATTAGACATCGCACAGCAAACGTTAACGAATATTCGACCCGATATTCTATCGCTATTGATGCATCACAAAAGACCGGTGTTGATGAATGGAGGATTCAAGCAAAAGATAACAAACAAGGAAGTGAAGGATTTTTCTCTTTGGAAGAAGGATCAAAATTATCACAAAGGGAATCTGAACTGCAGAATTTTGCTCGTGAAATTTATCAGGAAAGATTGGAACTTGGTGTTGCAAGGGAACAAGCACGGAAAGACCTACCTCTTTCTACATATACAGAAGCATACTGGAAAATTGATCTCCATAATCTTCTCCATTTTTTAGCATTAAGAATGGATACACACGCACAATATGAAATTAGATGTTTTGCTAATGTTATCGGTGATGAAATAGTAAACAGATGGTGCCCGATTGCATGGGAAGCTTTCAAAGATTATAGAATGAATGCTAAAAGTTTTTCCGGACTTGAATTGCAATTATTAAAAGTGATAATTCAAGGTAATGATCAGGCAGCGGTAAAATTAGCTGAATCTTTCGGTTGGCTTAATAAAACTGAAAAAGGTATCTCACGCAATCGTGAAAGAATTGAATTTGAAGATAAACTTGAATTCCTTGGCTTAAAGATACCCTGGTGAATTGCATACATATGTATGCATAAAAAATAGCATTGAAATTGTGACTATCCCTGAGAATATTTGGTTGTAGTAAAAATTCTCGGGGGAGACATGAAATTATTTTTGGTATTAATCAGTTTTTCTTTTTTATTGCTTGTCGGATGCCGAGAAGACATTATCCAATTTACTGAAACTGAAAATACCGGTACATTATTTGTTACTTCCGATCCTGAAGGGGCAGAAATTTTTCTCAATAATTTAAGAATTTATAAAACTACTCCAGATAGTTTGATTAATTTAGAACCCGGTAATTATAATTTACGTTTACGTCTCAATGGATATCCTGAAGAAAATGTTTCGGTTAATGTTATTTCCGGACAAACAAATTTTGTAAGTGTATCATTTAGGTCATATTAATTCGATTGAAAAAAATAATTATAGCTGCAGTTTCAAAAAACAATGTTATAAGTAATAAAGGTAAACTACCCTGGCATAGCAAAAAAGAATTAGAGCATTTCAAAAAAACTACTACTGGTTTCCCGGTTATTATGGGAAGAAAAACATGGGAAACTTTAAAAAAACCTCTTCCAAACAGAATAAATATCATTTTAACTAAAAATCTAGACTTTTCCATTTCTGATTCAAACATTGTAACTTGTAACTCCTTAAATGAAGCTTTTGATTATTGTAATAAGCGTAAATTTGAAAAAATTTATATAATTGGCGGAGGTGAAATCTTTTCACAATCAATAGATACCGCTGATGAAATTATTTTATCAGAAATGAACTTTGAATCAGAAGGAGATAAATATTTTGTAAATTTGGATATTGACGAATGGATTATTCAAAACATCGAATATTTTTACGATTTTAAGGTTATATACTATAAACGAAAGAAGAATTGTGACACAAAAAATTAAAATACTCCCTGAAAATCTTGCTAATAAAATCGCTGCTGGCGAGGTTGTCAACCGTCCTGAATCTGTTATAAAAGAGCTAATGGAAAACTCCATTGATGCCGGAGCAGAAAATATTGAAGTTGTTATTAAGAATGCCGGTAAAACTTTAATGCAAGTTGTAGATGATGGTGATGGTATGTCTGAAGAAGATGCTATGCTTTGTATTCAAAGGCATGCTACAAGTAAAATAAGTAAAATAGAGGATCTTGAAGAAATCAATACACTTGGTTTTCGAGGTGAAGCATTAGCATCAATTGCAGCAGTAAGTATTTTTGAACTTAAAACAAAAAGATTTAATGATGAATTAGGAACATTAATTAGAATTGATGAAAATTCTCAAATATTTAAGGAAAAAGGTGCTTATCCCAAAGGGACTTCAGTATCGGTTAAAAATTTATTTTATAACGTACCGGCAAGAAGAAATTTCCTTAAAACTAATACTACAGAACTAAAACATATTCTTGAAACTTTCAAACGAATATCTTTAAGCCATCCTGAAATAAATTTTAAGCTCTTCAATGATGATGAAATTCTTTTTAATTATTCTTCTAATGGATTAACCGAAAGGATGAAAGATGTATTTGCAGAAGATATCACTGATGCTCTTCTCGAAGTAAATGAAATGACGGATTATATCAGTTTGTCAGGATTTATCACTAAACCGAATTATTTGAGGAAAAGTAAAGGTGATCAATATTTATTTCTGAATAAAAGATATGTCTCCAGTAGAATAATTAGTCATGCAGTTTTCACAGCTTTTGAAAATATACTGGAAAAAGGGGATTATCCATTCTTTGTATTGTATCTTTCAATTAATCCCAAAAAAGTTGATGTAAATGTTCATCCATCTAAACTTGAAATTAAATTTGAAGATGAGAAAGAGATTTACACATTTGTTAATGCAATAATTAAAAAAACTTTGGGAAGTTATGATCTTATACCCTCTGTATCAATTAACAAATTTGATGAAAGAGAAAAATTAAATTTTCAAACTAATAATAAATTCGGTCGAGATGATTTTAGTGATCGTCCGGAAAATATTCAATTCTCAAAAGAACTTAATAAACGTCCATCCATCTATTCAGATGACGAAATAGACCGTTTGTTTGAAAATCTAAGTAAAGAGATCAATATCAATAAACCTGATGAAACTTCCGAACACCCGTTTAGTGATAATAATCAAAAAGAAGTTTATCATGAATCGGATAGTTTAACTTCGCAGACTGAAACACCATTTATAATTTTACTGCACAATAAGTATATTTTATCGCAGATAAAAAGTGGTTTGATGATAATTGACGCTCACGTTGCACATGAACGTATCTTATATGAAAAAGCATTACAGTCTTTTGAAGCTAATATACCTTTTTCTCAACATTTATTATTTCCTCAAACTTTAAAACTCGATCCAGCTGATTACCAACTAACCAAAGAATTGGAACCTTATTTAACAAATCTTGGATTCGCATTAAAATTTAAACCTAAAAATACAATCGAAATTGTTGGAATACCGGCAGATTTAAAGACCGAACATGAAGTTGATACATTACTCGATATTCTTCATGAATATAGAAACAATGAACAAGAAAAACAGCTCGAAAAACGGGATAATCTTGCGAAATCTTATTCATGCAAAGCGGCTATTAAGGCCGGTGATAGATTAAATGAAAAAGAAATGAGAATATTGGTTGATAAACTTTTTGCTACTTCAATGCCTTATGTTTGTCCTCATGGAAGACCTATTGTAATTAAGATACCTATTGAAGAATTGGATAAAAGATTCGGTAGAACATAATATTTATTAAAATTCTATTTTTGTTCAAATTAAAAACAATTAATTATTAATATTCAGGAAGGGCACAAAATGTCTTCTGAAGAATATAAAAAAGCAAAAGAGACTTATTTAAATAAACTTAAGAGTTCGAAAGAACTTAATAGAAAGTTTACAACTGTTTCGGGTCAACCTATTAAAAATCTTTATGACCCAGATGATTTATCAAATTTTGATTACTTAAATGATCTCAATTTCCCGGGTGAATATCCTTTTACACGGGGGATTCACATTAATGGTTATCGAGGTAAAATCTGGACGATGAGGCAGTTTGCCGGATTTGGAACACCTAAAGATACCAATCAAAGATTTAAGTATTTACTCGAACATGGTCAAACCGGACTTTCAGTTGCTTTCGATCTTCCTACTTTAATGGGTTGGGATGCTGATGATGTAATGAGTGAAGGTGAAGTTGGTATTTGCGGTGTAGCAGTTTCTTCGTTACAAGATATGGAGATTCTATTCGATGGTATTCCGCTCGATCAAGTTTCAACTTCAATGACAATAAATTCCCCAGCCGCTATGATATTTGCATTCTATCTCGCTGTTGCTAAAAAGCAAGGAGTACCATTTGATAAATTAAGAGGAACATTACAGAATGATATACTAAAAGAGTATATTGCTCAGAAAGAATATATCTTTCCTCCTCGGCCCTCTATGAGAATTATTACTGATATGATTGAATATTGTACCAATGAAGTTCCTCAATGGAATCCGATTTCTATTAGCGGTTATCATATACGTGAAGCCGGTTCGACTGCTGTTCAAGAATTAGCTTATACACTCGCTGATGGATTTGCATATATTGAAGCTTGCTTGGAAAGAGGAATGGATATCGATTCATTTGCACCACGCCTCTCTTTCTTTTTTAATTCACATTTAGATTTTTTTGAAGAGATTGCTAAGTACCGTGCAGCAAGAAGAATTTATGCAAAGAGGATGAAAGAAAAATATGGTGCAAAAAATCCACGTTCACTGTGGCTGAGGTTTCATACACAAACTGCCGGATGTACACTTACCGCACAGCAGCCAGAGAATAATATTGTCCGTACTGCTTATCAAGCTCTTGCGGCTGTTTTGGGAGGAACTCAATCTCTTCATACAAATTCAATGGATGAAACACTTGCTTTGCCCAGTGAAAAAGCTGTGAAAATTGCTCTTCGTACTCAACAACTCTTAGCCTATGAAACCGGTGTGATAAATACTATCGATCCCTTAGGGGGCAGTTATTTTATTGAATCACTTACTAATAAAATGGAAGAAGATGCTAATAAAATATTAGAAGAAATAGATTCACTTGGTGGTGTAATTAATTCTATTGAAGCCGGTTATTTCCAGAAGGAAATTGCTAATTCAGCATACAAATACCAGCTTGAATTGGAGAAAAAAGAAAAAATAATTGTAGGTGTGAATGAATTTGTGGAAGATGAATCAAAAATCGAAATACCGATTTTACAAATTTCACCCGAAGTTGAAAGTCATCAGAGAAAAATATTAGCAGAATTAAAACAATCAAGAAATGAATCTGCAGTCCAATATTGTTTGAAAAAGATTACTGATTCTGCTTCAAACGGAAATAATATTATGCCAGTATTAGTA
>CAYXKL010000060.1:0-16385 GCA_964464825.1 uncultured Melioribacter sp.
ATTAGCTGGCGGCGAACCGGCTAACTTTCTTGATGTTGGCGGTGGTGCAAACAAAGAAACTGTTGCGAATGGTTTCAAAATAATTTTAGCTGATCCAAATGTTAAAGCAATTTTGATAAACATTTTTGGCGGAATTGTCCGTTGCGACCGTGTAGCACAAGGTGTTATTGATGCCGTAAAAGAAGTTCATGTTGCTGTTCCGGTAGTTGTCCGGTTAGAAGGTACAAATGCAGAACTTGCAAAAGAGATGCTCGAAAATTCAGGATTGAACTTCGAAGTTGCTACAACTTTGCAAGATGCTGCACACAAAGTAACAAACGTTCTAGACAAAGAAACTTTTGCTTAATATCAATGGTTTACTAAGTGGGATACACAACAACGTGTATCCCTAAATTAATTATGATAGAAATTAGAATAACATCGGAAGCTGCTCTTTCCCTTCTGCTTGATAGAATGCGGTTTGAATTACATCAAAGGCAAAGAGGCGGATTTTTACGTAAAGGTTTACGTTTAGAAGATTTGAGCTACAAAGAATTATACTCAATTGTTGAATCATCAATCTTTGATACAGTTTTTTTAATGCCTATTGAATTGATTACACATCAAACAAATTTACTTTCCATAATTACTGATACAGTAAAATCGTTATCAAGAATATTTCATAAAGAACAGTTTTTACTTTTCAAATTAAACCACGCAGAGAAGCTAATCGAACCAATTATTATTTATATTTCTCAGCACATTGAAAACGAAGAATTTAAGAATAATTAACACTTACTTTAAAACCACATTTTGTCTTATTTGTAATTATTAATGAATGTTAGAAGTCACAAAAAAAAATTTCATATCGATTTCTATACACTTTATTAAATCCATTTCTTAAGTTGCTTTAGAAGTTTTTCCTCCGATTAATATTTGTTGCAACATATAAATTGATAACATATAATAATTCAATACACAACTCCCTTAAAGGGTAAGGAGGATTTATGAGAAAAATATTTACATTTCTTTTTGTTATATCTCTATTACTAATATTTACAACATGTAAAAAGAGTGAAGATAACCCAACCGATCCAACACCAACAGAAGAAAATGTTACCGGCACAGTTTCATCTACCGAAAGCGGAAGTATAAAAACAAATTCTGGTTACGAGATTTATGTAATCCCGGGTACAGTTCCGCAAAATCAAAACGGTCAGTCAGCAGAAGTTACATTTTCTATTGAAACCCCCGTTACACCTCCAGAAGAAGTATCTGCTTCTGTTGAAAAACGAGGTGAATACACAAAACTTGGTCCCGAAGGATTTTATTTTAGATGGCCGGTTCGTGTTGTATTTAAATATAAGAACACAACTGATCCATCAGAATTAAAATTATTGCATTACGATGGAATCACAGAATCTTGGGAAATAATTCCAATATCTATGATTGATAAAACCAATCAATTGGTTGGTGCAGATGTTCTTGAACTTGGTTATTTCTTAGTTGCAAAAGTCGGACAAAATCCACCCAAAACAATGGCAGAAGATTCCGATGGCGGTTTTGAATTTCAAGGAGATGCAAGCCACTACTACACATTAACAGTTGCCTCGGTCAGCAATTTTAAATATCCTTGGCAAGCTGCAGCTTGGTACAGCGGAAGCATTGTCGGTTCTTCTGGTTCAACCGGTTCATATCCAACCGGCGGACCGAGACCACCAACACATATTCATTTAGTACAAGCTACATATCAAATGTGGATTTCTAGAACAGTACCAGGAACATTATCAACATTACCAAAGATTTATACTTATACCGTTCCGGCAACCGGGACAATATCTCAACCGGTTACATACAGCGGACCGCTTTCATCGGGTGAAGGTTGGACAACATTATCATTGCCCGGCGGTGGTGAGTGGGTTGAAGGAACTCCCGATGGCTGGCCGGTTCCAACTGTAACTTACGGTACCGGAGATTTTCAAGCAACTTTAACATGGGTAAATAATAGCAGTCATAACTCAGATGTTGATCTGCATTTATATGGACCGGATAACATGCATATTTATTATAGTAATTCTTCGAATGCCTACTTATCACTCGATCGTGATTGGAGATATACATACGGAAATGCTACTGAAAATATTTTCAGTACTGGAACAATGCCGACTGGTTCATACTCTGTAAAAGTAAATTTATATGGCGGTGATCCAGTTGATTTTCGCGTAAGAATTATAAAAAGAGGCAGTTCAAAAAGCTTTAATGGAAGAGTTACCACAGTAAATAGCGGTGATGTCGAAGCAAATATGATTACTGCTGATACGTTTACCTGGTAATATTTTAAATTAATTATTTTAATTAAAACCGTCTGCCAATTGGTGGGCGGTTTTTTATTTTATTTTTATATTGTAATCAAATCTTTACAAAATTTGAAAATCTCTTTTGAAAATAAAAACCACAATATTTTTTTTAATATTTACAATTACACACAGTGCTCAACAAATTTTTATTTCAAAGGGATATACTTCTTCGGGTGAACCAATCGATTTAATTTATAATCAAAAAACCGAACTTGATCAATCATTATGCATTATACTTAATAACGGCAAAGAGAATTTCACTCATAATTTTATTTTCTTATATGTAGATCAAGTAAACAAATCACTAAGGAAAAATATTTTAAGTAAAATGATCAGACCCGATAAAGAAAGTAATTGGATACTTGAAAAATTTAAGTTCGTTAACGAAGGAGATTATGAAATCTATTTCACAAATTTTAATCGTGAAAAAATTGCAGACGTAAAACTTACTGTAACCAAAAAGAAACTTAATAAAGTTATTGAAAAAACAGATCCCGAATACTTAACAAATATGCGTGTTCTATTTGCACGCAGAATACAGAGCGGAAGACCAATTAATTTGGTTGATAAGGTTTCGCTTAATCGCGATGGTGGAGAAATTTATTTCTACATCATAAATGATAAACCTATTAATACATCTAAGTTAGAAATAAAAATTAACCGCAAAGAAAAAACTGCAGATTATGATAAATATATTGATACAAAAAAATTTCAGATTGACCCGAGTTGGACTGATACATATTTCAAATATGTTTTTATGAATAAAGGTGAATATAAGATCAGTATTTTTAATGAGAAAGAATTATTAATTAAAACGGCTTATATTTCGGTGGAAAATTAAAATGGTAAAAACAATATGAAAGGAATTATTCTTGCCGGCGGTTCTGGTACCAGAATGTATCCAATTTCAAAGGTTTACAGTAAACAGTTAACACTTATATATGATAAACCGCTTATTTATTATCCATTATCTGTATTAATGCTTGCCGGCATTCAGGAAATTTTAATTATATCAAATGAAGATACTATTCCTTTGTATAAAAAATTATTTGATGATGGATCTCAGATTGGCTTAAAAATTTCTTATGCAGTTCAATCAGCACCAAATGGAATTGCCGAATCATTTATAATTGGAGAAAAATTTATTGGAAAAGATAATGTTTCGTTGATTCTAGGGGATAATATTTTTTATGGAAAGCTTGATTTTTACTATGATGCTGTTAAAAACTGTGATAAAGGAGCAACAATTTTTGCTTATCAAGTTAATGATCCACAGCGTTATGGTATTGTAGAATTTGACAGCCACCGGAAAGTAATCAGCATCGAAGAAAAACCTCAGAAACCAAAATCAAATTTTGCAGTACCGGGATTATACGTTTACGATAATCGTGTGGTAGAAATTTCTAAAAATCTAAAACCATCAGCGCGTAATGAATTAGAAATTACCGATGTAAATAAATATTATCTGAATAATGGTGAGTTATTCGTTGAATTGATTGGCCGTGGTGTAGCCTGGCTTGATACCGGAACCCCCGAAGCGTTATTAAAAGCATCACAATTTTTTGGTGTTATTGAAGACCGCCAGGGCTTAAAAGTGGCTTGCATTGAAGAGATTGCTTATCAAAAAGGATTTATAAATAAAACTCAGTTTGTAAAATTAATTGATACAATTCCAAAATCTATTTACCGTGAATATCTCGAAAGGATTTTAAATGAATAGGTATCAACTTTTTTTATATTACTAAAAAACGATTCATTATGAAAAATCTATATAAATATATTTTAATTACTATAGGTTGGATTTCGGTAGCAATGGGAATAATAGGAATATTTGTACCAGTTTGGCCAACAACAATATTTTTTATAATTGCTGCGTGGTGCTTTGCAAAAAGTTCAGAGCGGTTTTATCAATGGCTCATAAATCATCCTCAATTCGGAAAATTCATAAAAGATTATAGGGAAAACCGGGGTATGTTATTAAAATCAAAAATAATTTCAATTATGATGATTTCCCTGGTTATTGGTACCTCTGCATTTTTTTTTACAGAAAAATTATGGCTTAGAATATTACTGATTGCAATCGCTTTTGGTGTTATCTGGCATATACTTTCATTAAATACAATTAGAAAAACATTATCCACTTCTGAGCAGATATAGTTAATATCATAAATTCCATCATTTAACTGAGGCTTATTTTATTAAAGTTTATTATCTTTAATAAAAGTAATATCGTCAAATATCCATCGGGAGACGAAAAAATAATGGGATTGTTCTCTTCCAAATCAAAAAATGAAATCGAAAAATTAATTGAAGAAAATGATGAACTAAAGAACACACTTCATAGTTTTGTTCAAAAACATCAAAGCTTAATTGAATTAGAGACAAAAATTCACGAAGTAAAAAAAGAACTTTCCGATCTCTCTCACAAAAAAGAATCTTTAAAAAAAGAATCTCATGATCTAGAAGAAATTATCAATTCTAAAAAAATATCCGTTAAAGAAATTGAAACTGCAGTTAAAGAACTTTTAGATCAAAAATCAGTTCTTGAAGGTTCACTTTCAAATTTACTTTCCAGTACACAAGTATCAGAAGAAACATTAAGCGTAATTGCCGATAAAGAAGTTGAACTTGGAAAGCTTAACAAACAGTACAATGATTTATTATCTTCATTTGAAAAATTAACTAATGAATACAAGAATATTCAGGAGAACATTGCATCATTAAGAATAGAAGAGGAACGCATAAATAATTTAATAAATAAATTCGGCGGAAATACCGAGGAGACTCTTCATCAAATAAAAAACAGAGAGGAATTAGCAGTCGAAAAACTTAATCAGTTAAAATTAGAAGAAAATAAAAAATACGCCCTCATTAAAAGTCTAGATGATAAAATTTCTTTAAATGAAGAAATTAAATCGAATCTTGAGAATGCAATATCATCTCTAATTACTCAAATAGCTGAAAAAGAAAAATTATTTACAGATTATTTTACACAACGCGAGTCAATTGCTGATGAACTCCGTGCAAAGAAGATGGAATTCGATGAGTTTAATTATAAATATACATTTCAACGTGAAAATATTGATAAGCTCGAAGAAGAAATAAAACAATTTACTGCAAAAAGAGATTTGCTTTCAGAAGAAGTTAGAAAACTAGATCAAGTAAAAAATGATATTCAGGAAAATCTTCTTCATTACAAAAAAGAAGAAGAATTAATTTCTGAATCAATAATTAATAAACAAAAAGTGATTGATGAGCTTGAGAAACGCAAATTTGAAATTGAAGAGAGTCAATTAAAAGTTGAAAATAACTTTTCACAAATACTTTCGAAATTTTCAGAAGAATTAAGCACTGCAAAAAACAGATTAAATGATCTCCGCCAGGAATTATTAGATAAGGAAAAAGAAATTTCGCAGAAAGAAAAACTTCTGCTTGAGAAAACATCACAAATTGCTGAATACGGCGGTTTGAATAAAATTTTACAAAAAGAACGAAATGCCTCCGAACAAATCGTTCATAACCTTAAAGAAGAGCAGTCTGAACTTAACGAAGAATTAGCTGGATTAAGAGATCGGGTTAATAAACAGAGAAATACACTTGTTCAATTGCGTGCAGAAACAGAAAGTTTAGAAACAAAAAAAGATTCACTCGAAAGAGAATTGAGACAAATTTTTAATCAAACAAGTGAAAACTATTCCAGTCTCGAAGAAACCAAACTAAAAATCCAGCAAGAAATTAGTGAAAGTCAAAAAGAACTTGATGATTTGCGAGAAGTGATATCAAAACTAAAAAATGAATTACGAGATCTAAAAGTTGAAACAGCAAATGTGGAATTACAAAAGGAAGAATTCACTTCTAAGATTTCTGAATTAATTGCAATGGAAAAAAATCTTAAGTTCAAAATCTCAGAACATGAAAAGAAATTAGAAAATTTACAATAAAGAGTTTTACTCCCTCTTCGATATTAAGTGATTTATATCAATTTAATGAAACCTACCTTCTTTTTGATTTTACAATGAATAAGATTATTTTGTGAATATCTAATCTTAATTTCCCTAATAAAATTGCTAAATAAGTAAATGAAAAGTAAAAATATATTGTTGATATACTTGTTACTAATATTCTTTACGTTTTCTAATAGTTTTGGGCAAAACCAGAATCCGGTGACAGATACACTTAGGTATAAATCAAATCCAAATTATATGCTTCAAATGGCTATGTTCGATCTTTACAAAACTAAGCAAGCTGATATTATTATGCTCGGTAATTCACTTACTGCCGGTGCAAATTGGAATGAATTACTCGGCAGATCTAATGTTGTTGGTAGAGGAATACCGGGAGATGTCTTGCAAGGGTTTTACGCAAGAATGAATTCTATATACAAATTAAAACCAAAAATTGTTTTTATTTGCGGTGGACTTAATGATATTTATGCGTGGACTCCAACCGAAGAAATTTATTATAATTATATTCGTATCATTACAGCATTACAAGCAAGAAATATTATTCCCGTAATTCAGTCAACAACTTATTCGTCAAGAGATTATGCTAAAGATTGGGGCGGTACACAAGAAATTAATCTTGGAAGAAATAAAGAAGTAGATAAGCTGAACAAACTTCTCTATGATTACGCAACTAGAAATAATATTGATTATATTGATATTGTTTCAAAAATGTCAACACGTGATAATTTTTTACGACCAGAACTTACTTGGGATGGAATTCATCTCAATGCCAGTGGTTATAAAATTTGGGCACAAGAAATTGAAAAAGTTTTAGCAAAATATAAACTCTAATTTTAAATAATATTTAAGGGGATTTAATGAATTCCGTGAATAAAATTAAACAACCTGTCTATATAATAGCTATAGCAATCATTCTATTACTTGCTTCTTCATTTATAAATATTGATTACGAAATCTCTGCATTGAGACTGCATTCAATAGATCTACTTTCAGATATTCGCACAGATTCCACAGATGAACTAAATGAAAAAGTAATTAATGAACCATTTTATTTGATAAAAGCTGGTTTAAATTTTGCAGATGGATTTCATGCAATAAATAATTTTTTTATTGCAGAAGCGGATAAAATTATTTCAGCCGGAAGTAATTATTCAGCACAAGGTGTTAAAACATCGCTAATAGGAAATACAAAACAACTCTCATATTTCTACAACGCACTTAAAACAACTAAAACTAAAGGGCTTCGAATTGCACATTTTGGTGATTCTGCAATTGAAGGGGATTTGATTACAGCAGATATACGTGAGGCACTTCAATCAAAATTTGGTGGTAACGGTGTTGGCTGGCTTGGAATTGTTTCCCAGGATATATCTTTCAGATTAACTACCAAGCATTCTTTCTCTGATAATTGGGAAAGTGCAGCTTTATATAATAGCAATCCAAAAGGATTGCCTCTTGGCATTAGCGGTGAGATTGCTGTTCCTAAAGGAAATGCATGGGTAAAGTATGAAACAACAAAAAGCCGGAGATATTTAAAAGATTTCACTGTGGTAAAGGTTTATTATTCTAACGCAAAAAATTCAAAAATAAATTACGTATTTGATAACGGAACAAAACAATCTGCACAGTTAAAACAAGGAAGTGGAATTCAGGAACTTGTTCTCAAATCAGATTCCAAAGCAAAATCTATCAAACTCGAATTCCCGATAATAGATCAAGCATATTTTTACGGAGTAAGTTTAGAGAACGAACCGGGTGTTTATGTTGATAATTTTCCTCTCCGTGGCAATTCGGGTGTAGATTTAGGACAGCTTAAAGCTCCTATCCTTAAAGACTTTGCTAAATATTTCGACTACGATCTTATTATACTTGAATTCGGATTAAACATTGCTGGTTCAAGAAAAACTGATTATACATGGTATGAAAGAGAAATGGTTAAAGTTATAAATCATATCAAATCAGTATTTCCTAAAACTAGTATTGTAATGATAAGCGTACACGATAAAGCAATGAAAAAAGGGAACAACTTTGTAACCGATCCTACAATTCTAAAACTTTTAGAAGCACAAAAAAATATTGCTAAGCAAGCAGATGTTGCAATCTGGAGTATGTTCGATGCAATGGGCGGTGAAAACTCCATGCCCAAGTGGGTTAATGCAAATCCTCCAATGGCATTTAAAGATTACATTCATTTTAACGATCAAGGTGCTGCAAGAATTGCTGAACTTTTTACAGAAGCATTACTTGAAAATTATCGTTAATTTATAATTGTATTTTCTCACTCAAATATAGGATTCATGAGCGAAATAAAAACTAATACACTCTGGACCCGTTGGGAAGAAATTGCAACTAAAAATCCCGACCGTGAAGCTATTGTTCACTGGGTTGCCGGTGAAGAACCTATCCGCTGGACATACAAATCATTAATCGACACAGCTAAAAAATTTTCAGTACAAATTAAAAAAAACGGAATCAAACCGGGTGATGTTTGTGCTGTTATCATCCGTCACAATCCATTATTCTATCCGCTCTATCTTGGAATATCACGAACTGGCGCATTACCAGCAGTTCTTGCTTATCCAAATCCAAGATTACATCCGGATAAATTCCGGCATGGATTGGAAGGAATGTCTCACCGTTCCGGATTGGATTATATATTAACAGAAAAAGCACTCGAACCGGTTATCAAACCTTTAGTTGAAAGTGAAGGAAGTACAATCAAATCTATGATCTTCCCTCTTGAATGGGATATTAGCGAACCGATGGATGAAAAAATAAATGCTGAGATTGATGTTATAAATAAATCGATCCCATCATCTGCACCGGTATTATTGCAGCATTCATCCGGAACAACCGGATTGCAGAAACCCGTAGTTTTATCTCATCAAGCAATTTTAAATCATGTTGATTGCCTTGGCGGTGCAATACAAATCCGCGAAGGTGATAAAATTGCAAGCTGGCTTCCGCTCTATCATGATTTCGGTTTGATCTTTGCATTTCAGATAGCGCTCGCTTCCGGAATTACACTTATTCAGCTCGATCCTTTTGAATGGGTGCTCGCACCAATAATACATCTCGAAGCAATAACCAAAGAAAAAGCAACTCTCTCCGGACTTCCAAATTTTGCTTACAATGTTTATTCAGAAAAAATACATGATGATGAATTAAGTGAAATTGATCTATCAAGTGTACGTATGTTTATCAATGCAGCCGAACCGGTAAGACATGACAGCCACGAAAGATTTTTTAACAAATACAATAAATATGGTTTTAAAGAATCAGCACTTGGTGCTATGTACGGAATGGCAGAAGCAACACTTGGAGTAGTATTAACAACACCGGGCAAACCTCCAAAAGAACTTGTCGTAGATAGAAACGAACTTTCCCGTGGTTTCATGAAATTTGCTGATGAAAATTCCGTTAAGCGTGTCTGTGTTTCATCGGGCAGATTGATAAAAGGATGCGATGCAAAAATTGTAGATGAAAACAGAAAAGAAATTGCTGACGGACTTGTTGGTGAAATTGCCGTTACATCTATTTCATTATTTGATGGCTATAGAAATTATCCGGAAAAAACTGCAGAAGTAGTGGAAAACAATTGGTATTACAGCGGTGATTATGGTTTCCGATGGGAAGGTGAATATTACGTTATAGGTAGAAAGAAAGATATTATCATTGTTGCTGGGAAAAATATTTATCCCGAAGATATTGAAGATGCGATGAACAGTGTACCCGGTATTATTCATGGAAGAGTTATTGCTTACGGCGAAGAAGATACCGATATGGGAACCGAACAAGTTGCTGTTGTTGCGGAAGTTAATGAAGAAACTGATGAAGCAAAAAATAGAATCCGGCTTGATATTTTAAAAGCCGGAATGTCTATCGATATAAATATTCACAAAGTTTATCTTGTTCCGCCAAGATGGCTGATTAAAAGTTCATCCGGTAAACCAAGCAGAAAAACAAACAAAGAAAGATTAAAAGAGGGTAAAGATCCTCATGTATGGAGCAGATAATGATATCAACTGAACTTAAACAAGTTATTCTCAAACAACTCAACCTTGATGATTTTGATATTCAAGATGAGACCCAGGCACCGGAAGTTCCGGGATGGGATTCGCTGAATCATATCAATATTATCTTAGCGGTTGAAGAACATTTCAATGTGAAATTTAAAAGCTATGAATTGCTGCGCTTGAAATGTGTTGGTGATTTACAAAAACTGCTCGATTCAAAATTAGGTAAATAATATCCGGTATGTTTTCCAATATTCAGCTTGATAAAATTCCGGAATTACTTGCTTACACACCTGATGATCCTTTGATCTTCAGTACTTCCCTTTTTCTTTTTCTTTTTTTCTTTTTTCTTATCATTTACAATCTGTTTGCTAAATACAAAAATATTAGAATTGCACTGCTGATGGTCTTCTCTCTTTACTTTTACTACAAATCCGCGGGTTTATATTTTTTAATCCTAATAGTATCTGCATTTGCAAATTTCTATTTCGGTAAATGGATTGCAGCAACAGAGAATTTTAACTTTAAAAGATTATTTCTTGCACTTGCCGTTATTTTAAATATCGGTCTGCTCGGCTACTTCAAATACACAAATTTTATCATTGAAATTATCAATGATGTTTCGAATGGTCAAATAGAACTGCTTGCAATCTTTCTCCCCATCGGAATTTCATTCTACACATTCAAAGCACTTACATATGTTTTTGATATTTATTTCGATACGCTGAAACCTACTGAAAGTTTACGTGATTTTTCACTCTATGTCTTCTTTTTTCCAAATATACTTGCCGGTCCGATTGACCGCGCATCTGCATTTCTGCCACAGATAAATCAAGAACCGTTTTTAACAAAAGAAGATGTTGGTAAAGCTGTTCTGTTAATTTCTGTAGGCTTAATAAAAAAAGTTGTAATTGCAGATTATATCAGCATCAATTTTGTGGATAGAATTTTTGATTACCCGTTAAGATTTACCGGTGTAGAAAATCTACTTGCGTTATATGGTTATACATTACAAATCTATTGCGATTTTTCCGGTTATTCGGATATGGCAATCGGCACTGCACTTTTTCTCGGTTTCCGGTTGATGGATAATTTCAACTCGCCTTTCAAAGCAACAAGCATTGCAGATTTTTGGAGACGCTGGCACATTTCACTTTCAAAGTGGCTGCTCGATTATCTTTTCAAGCCGATGCAATTCTCAATGCGCTCTTTAAAAATATGGGCAAACGTAATAGCACTTTTCATCACATTCGTTATTTGCGGTATATGGCACGGGGCCGGCTGGAATTTTATTTTGTGGGGTGTCATACACGGATTTTACATGTCGGTTGGTCTGCTTCTCCAAAAACCAAAAATTTTTATTTACAACAAACTAAAAATTAATAACACCCCTTTATTAAAATTCTTTCAAGTTCTTGTTACTTTTCATCTTGTTGCATTTTCTTTTCTTGTTTTCCGTGCATATGATCTGCAAGGAGTGAAAGATATTCTTGAACAGATCTTTACATTTTTCCACGGTGAAGTTTTCACTCAATTTATCGAAAAGATGCCGATAATTTTTGCGTTGATGTTGATCGGGTACATTTTTCATTTTATGCCGGTAAAATTTGAGAACAATGTATATAAGATTGTTTCAGGTATGCCGATGATTGGTAAAGCAATTTTGCTTGCAGTTGTTATTTGGATAGCCGCTCAATTCAAATCTGCAGATATACAACCGTTCATTTATTTCCAATTTTAGTCCACATTATTCTTTTGAGACTAATACCTATCCAAAACAGATAATCCCTCTTCATTTATGAGTGATTTACGCAGCTTAAATTGGCATAGTTTTAAGTATAATATTTACGTGAATTTTAATAACTTTGTCTTGCCAAAAGAGAATTTCGAAATCTTATTAATGAACAAAGGGTTAATTAAGTTACTTATTACAATTTTGTTCGTTTGCGGTTTTGTAAAAGCACAACCGCAAAGAACTGATATTGCCGCATTAAAACGGACAGCCCTTTCCCACATGCAAGCCGGCCGTTACGGCGAAGCAATTGATCAACTCAACAAATACATTTCCGCTAATGCACAAGAAGCAGAAGGATACAATCTACGCGGCATCTGTTATGAAAAACGTCAGCAGTATTTCAACGGACGTTTGGATTTCCGGAGAGCTATTGCACTTGAAACACGTGATACACAAAAGCGATCCGAGTACGAACAGAACCTTTCAAGGTTAATCGGCATCTGGTATCCGCTGCTTGAGAAAAAAATTAATGGACACTTGAGAGAAATTGCAATCAATCCGGATAATCCATTTAACTATCTAGAAATTGGTAAATCATATATGTGGATGGAAAAATGGCCCGATGCAGAAAAATGGTACGATGAATATCTTGCACGTGACGATAACGCATCACCCGATGAAATTATACGATACACAGAAATTCTTTCTCATACCGGCAGTATACTAAAAGGAGAAAAAATTCTAAAAAAATATGTTGAACGTTATCCCGATGATTGGAGATTATGGAGCCGTTACGGGTATTTCACAATGTGGCTCGGTAAATATGCAATTGCAAAAGAAGCATTCGAAACTGCACTTAGTTTTAAACCGTTCTTCAAAGAAGCACAAGACGGACTAGATATCGTTAACCGGCAAGCTTATGTTAATCAGCAAGACCCCCGTGCATTTGAAAGAGAATATCCTATTGACCGTTACTACAGATTGCTGAGAAGAAACCCAAACGATATTCAAACACGTTACAAATTAGTAGAAGAATTGATTGCAGCAGATAGATTGGAAGAAGCATATCAGCAATTACAAGTACTAAGTTTAACACAGACTGAAGATGAAAGATTTAAAGAAAAATGGACCTTCGTTACAGAGTTCAGAGAAAGAACATACCGCGAACGTCTCGATTCCGCTAAAGCAAAACTTCTTCGTGACGAAACTGATAAAGAAGCAATTAAATTAGTTGCTGAATATTATGAATATCTACAAGAGTACGATAGCGCTATGGTTATGCTTGATAAATATTTTGATACTTATCCCGATGAAAAAGATCAGCAGTTGAGATTCCGATATGCACGTATATCTGCATGGAGCAGAAATTTTGACAAAGCTATTAATATCACCGATTTACTGTTGAATGACTATCCCGATAATCTTGAGTACCAGCTTTTCCGCGCACAAGTTTCGGTTTGGATTAACCGAGATATTGAATTAGCGCGTCAATACCTCGATAATGTTTTAAAAGCCCAGCCGAATAATCTTGAAGCATTAATTTCTTTGGGTTCATTAAAACTTTTAGACAGAGATTTTGAAGGTGCCCAAGAAATGGCTGATAAAGCTAAAGATATTGATCCGACAAATGATGATGTTATCAAATTACAATCAAATATTGATTGGCAGAAATTACGCGCAGAAGAAGAAAAAAATTATGCAATTCTTGAAGAAGGAAGAAAACGTGTTTTAGATGAAGACTGTCCAGCCGCACTTCCCTATTACGAAGAATTTTTATCTAAAGCTGAACCAAACGTTCTACTCTTAAAAGAATACGGTGATGTTTTATTCTGTGCACAAGAATTTCAAAAAGCTCTCGATACTTATAATGAGGTATTGAATCAAGGTTACAACTACGATGCAGCTATGCAGCGAGCAAAAGTTTATTATGCTATTGATGATACTTTGATGGCTGTTCAAGAATTTAAAAATTTGGTTAAAGAGGATTCAACAGATTTTGATGCGTGGCTTTATCTAGCCGATTCATATGCAAAAGCAGCTGAATATGATTCTGCACGTACAATTTATAATATGCTGATTGATGAATGGGAACTTGATTCCACACAAGTAAGTATGGTAGAACAACGAAAGGGCTGGCTTCCAATTACGGGTATTGCCGCCATTCTTGAAACATTTCCAAATTATATCGGTCTAGCTCCATATATTCAGTACTATGCCGATAATTTAAGTTTCAGAATTTTCTCTATCGGTAGCAGATTAGAGATGGGATTAACAAATTTTATTTCGCTTGGAATTACATACGGCAGATCTTCACTTAATGCAAAAGAGGCAAGTCTGGATGAAGATGTAATCAGTACATATTATTTTACCGGTGATATCGATTTTACAACTTTCAAAGGTAATGTAATTGTACGTTTGGGAAGAAATATAAATATGGGTGCCGGATTCGGAATTAGCAATGCACGCGGCTACCTCAAACGCGACGAGAAAGATGCATTCATCCGTTTCGAAAAAAGAGATACAATTATGCTTGCTGCTGTTTATCAAAATTCGGATGCCTCTCTAATTTTATACTCTCCTTATTTAATTGATAACCGCTATTATGCAAATCTCTATCGCATTGAAGGTTATTACCGCCACAGAGACGGAATGAAAATAAGCAGTAACTTCCAATACATTTCAGTAACGGATGGAAATGAGGGAAATGATTTTGTTCTTCGACTCGGAAAATATTTCTACCGCGATCTCGCAATTGGCTACGAATATTATTACACAAACTATAAATGGAAATCTAATCTCTACTATTCACCAACAACGTTTGAATCACATAGCATTTGGGTTGATAACGAACTTGAAGACAAAGATAATTTGCGTATTACATTAGGCGGTAAAGTTGGAATTATTCCGCGGAATAAAATTTTAACTTTAGAAATACATGGTGATTTTTTCTATCAAGCATACAGAAATTTATTGCTCTCAGGAAGAATCGGTGCCGGAAGTACTTCACGTGATGATTCCAGCTATAGATATTTTTCCGGACAGCTTACAGCATATTGGACAATTTTTTAGACTTGCATAATTTTCTTTCCTTGTTAATCTTGTAATCAGAAAAATGAAAACACTTACAATAAAAATATTATTCTATCTTATTCCGCTGTTGAGCATTTCTGCCCAAGGATTGAAGTTTGTTGGTGAATTCAAACCGGGCAGTATCGTAATAGGTTCGGGCAGTAATATCAAACAAGCATGGCTCGGAAATGATGAACTTCAAGTAGATGGGAGCGGTACGTTTATTTTTGGATTTGACAGAGATGCATCGGATACTCATACTTTAAAAGTTATATTCAATGATGGAAAAGAGGTGGTAAAAAAAATAAAGCTACCAAAACGAAATTATCAAATTCAAAAATTGAAGATTGCTGAGAAATATGTTACGCCTCCCAAAGAAGAATTAGAACGCATAGAAATTGAATCTCAAAAAATGAAAGAGGCACGCGCCGATGTCGGTAAAGTTGATACTGCACTTTTCAAATCCGGATTTATTAAACCGGCTGAAGGAAGAATATCCGGAGTCTTCGGCAGTCAGCGTATTTTAAATGGTGTTCCTAAAAATGCCCATAACGGAATTGATATTGCTGCTGATGAAGGAGACCCGGTTTTTGCTGCAGCTGATGGATATGTTAGAATTGCCGGTGAAAATTTTTATTACAACGGTAACTTTGTTCTGCTAGATCACGGACAAGGATTAACGACCGTTTATCTACATATGAGCAAGCTAATCGTAAAGACCGGCTATTTTGTAAAAAAAGGTGATAAGATTGGTGAAGTCGGTTCAACCGGAAGATCTACTTCCCCTCATTTGCACTGGGGAGTTCAATGGTACGGCAAACGGATTGATCCGATGAGCTTACTGAATATCAAATTTTAAATCCACTCTTTCGAATCCCCTCTTAATTACAGAGGGGATATCAAATCATTCTTAATTTAATCCAGCAGAGTGAATAGCATTAAACAGCAATTTAAATGTACCATAAGTCCAATGTCGGTTCTGCACTTTAAAACCCATTAATATAACATGACCTTTCTTTTGAGTTACATCAACAATTACACTTCGTTTAAACAAATAATCTTCACCTAATAAAAATCCGGATTTAAGTAAATCTTTCTCCGGGAATCTTACAATAATATTTCTATCATATTTACCGAACGGTGTTAATGTAGCAAATGCAATGTTATCGCTAATGTAACCGATACTTTCTTCTTCCATTCCATAACCGATAGGATTTGTATTATCAACATTAATTCTTAGCAATGAACCGGGACAGAAAAATGA
>CAYXKL010000061.1:0-16291 GCA_964464825.1 uncultured Melioribacter sp.
AAATTTGAAAAGTAGACCTTTTAACTCCCGATGAAGAAATTGAGCTAGCTATTAAGATTAAAAAAGGTGATAAAACCGCTCTTGATAGACTAACAAAAGCAAATCTTAGATTTGTGGTAAGTGTAGCTAAACAATACCAGAATCAAGGATTACCTCTAGGTGATTTAATTAATGAAGGTAATTTAGGTCTAATAAAAGCCGGTTTAAGATTTGATGAAACACGTGGTTTCAAGTTCATTTCATATGCTGTTTGGTGGATCCGTCAATCAATCATGCAAGCCATTGCAGAACAATCAAGAATGGTAAGACTACCTCTTAACCGTGTTGGAGCATTAAATAAAATGGGTAAAGCTCTCAGCCAGTTAGAACAAGAATACGAAAGAAGACCTAGCCCAGAAGAAATTGCTGTACAATTGGATATGGATGTTCAAGATGTTACCTATGCAATGCAGATTGCCGGACGGCATATATCGATGGATGCACCATTTGCTCACAGCGAGGATAGCAACAATAGTTTACTTGATGTTATGCCTAATGAAGATCAGCCATCCCCTGACCATACTTTGATGAAAGAATCACTTAAAGCAGAAATTGAAAGATCACTTTCTACTTTAACTGAAAGAGAGGCAGAAGTTATTCGTCTTTATTTTGGTCTCGGCAAAGAACATTCTCTAACTTTAGAAGAAATTGGCGAAAAACTAAATCTTACTCGCGAACGTGTAAGACAGATTAAGGAGAAAGCATTGATTAGACTTCGTCACTCCACTCGAAGTAAAAACTTAAAAGCATATTTAGGATAATTTAAGCCGTCGTAAGACGGCTTTTTTATTTCCATTATTTAGTCCAATAGATTTAATAAAAATCCATATATTTAAATTAAAATATATAAGATTTTAAAATGAACTCCTTGGAAAATTACTTTAACAATTTCAGAAAAAATATAGTTGGTGTTGATCATAGTTTTGAAAGTAATTATGGTACCAAGAAAATTATTTATGCAGATTGGATTGCAAGTGGAAGAATTTATGAACCATTAGAAAATAAACTTCTAAAATTATTTGGACCATTTGTAGGGAATACTCATTCCGAATCTTCCGTAACCGGAACCTCAATGACAAAAGCTTATCACACAGCTAAACAAATTATCAAAAAACATGTTAATGCTAATGAAAATGATGTTTTAATTTTTGCTGGTTTTGGCATGACAGCAGCCGTAAATAAATTCCAAAGATTACTTGGTTTAAAAGTTTGTGAACAATTACAAAAATATACCAGCATACCAAAAGAAGAAAAACCAATTGTTTTCATAACTCATATGGAACATCATTCAAATCAAACTTCGTGGCTTGAAACAATCTGTGATGTGGTAATTATTGAACCTGATGAACTTGGATTAATAAACTTAAATCATTTTGAACATTTATTAGATTTATATAAACATAGAAATATTAAAATTGGATCATTTACTGCAGCATCAAACGTAACTGGGATTTTTCCACCAATTCATCAAATGGCAAAAATGATACATGAGCATGGAGGAATTTGTTTTGTTGATTTTGCTGCAGCTGCACCATACATCAATATCAATATGCACCCAAAAGATCCATTAGAAAAACTTGATGCAATATTTTTCTCACCTCATAAATTTTTAGGCGGACCAGGTACATCTGGTGTTTTATTATTTGATTCAAAATTATATAATAGAAAAATACCCGATCATCCGGGTGGTGGAACTGTTGATTGGACAAATCCATGGGGTGAGCACAAATATATAGCTGATATAGAATTACGCGAAGATGGGGGTACTCCCGGATTTTTACAAGCCATTAAAACTGCATTAGTGATTAAATTAAAAGAAGAAATGGGTGTAGATAATATCTTAAAACGAGAACATGAATTATTAGATATAGCTTTTTCAAGATTAAGCCAAATTCCATCGCTTCACATTTTAGCACAAGAACACAAAGAAAGATTGGGTATAATTTCTTTTTATGTCGAAGATATTCATTATAACTTAATGGTAAAACTTTTGAACGATCGTTTTGGAATACAAGTACGTGGAGGATGTTCTTGTGCCGGAACTTATGGACATTATTTACTCCATGTTGATCCTACAAGATCCAAAAGAATTACTGATAAGATTAATCAAGGTGATTTATCTGAAAAACCGGGTTGGGTAAGATTATCACTTCATCCAACTATGACTAATCAAGAATTAGAATATATTTTGGATGCAATAGATGAAGTGATAAAAAATGTTGATGAATGGACGAAAGATTATTCATATTCACCAAAAACAAATGAATATTATTATATCAAAATTAAAAATGATCCTTATTCAATAATTGAAAATTGGTTTGATAAAATTCATCAAGACGATTAACCTTGTATATTATGTCTTGACATCAATTTATCTGTTACTTCATTAAAATTAATATTTTGTTCTTCGAGCATTACTAGTAAATGAAATATTAAATCCGAAACTTCACTAATCACTTCTTCTCTGTTTCTATTCTTTGCAGCAATTAAAGTTTCTACTGATTCTTCTCCATATTTCTGTATTATTCGATCTGTACCTGAAAGAAATAATGAAGCAGTGTACGAGTTTTCAGGTAAATTTTCTTTTCTGTTTTTTATTAATGATTGAAGAGCATCTAAGAAACCGAGACTTTTCTTTTCTAAACCAAAACAAGAATAATTACCAATATGACATGTATTACCATTTGGGATTACATACACCAATAATGAATCATTATCACAATCATTTATGATATCAACAAGCTGCAGATAATTACCAGATGTTTCTCCTTTAGTCCATAAACAATTTTTAGTTCGGCTATAGAAACAAACAAGTTTTGTTTCCAAAGTTTTTAATAAAGCATCCTTATTCATAAAACCTAGCATCAATACTTGATTTGTAAACCGATCAACAATAATTGATGGAACTATTCCATTCATTTTCCCAAAATTTATATTTTCTATTTGTATCATAATCTAACCTGAATATTATTTTTCATCAAATATTTCTTTAAATCCATAATTGATAATTCCTTAAAATGGAAAAGACTTGCAGCTAAGCATGCATCAACATTGCATGTTGAAAAAGCATCCCGGAAATGTTCTACTTTCCCGGCTCCGCCGCTTGCAATAATCGGTATAGTAGTGCTCATCACTACTTTCTGAAGTAAATTAATATCATAACCATCTTTTGTTCCATCACGATCCATAGAAGTTAAAAGAATTTCACCGGCACCAAATTCATTCACTTTTTTACACCACTCGATACCATCCAACTCGGTAGGTTCTTTACCCCCTTTAATAAATACTTTATATGAATCATTTATTTTTTTTACATCAACTGCAGCTACAATTGCTTGACTACCAAATTGTTTAGCGGCATTACTAATTAAAAGAGGATTTTTTACTATTGAACTGTTTAATGATACTTTATCTGCACCAGCTTTTAATAAATCTTCAATATCATTTAATGATGTAATGCCTCCGCCAACAGTAAAAGGGATTCTCAAAACTGATGATATCTCTTTTACTAATTCAATCAACGTTTTTCTATTTTCTTCAGTTGCCGATATATCTAAAAAAACTAGTTCATCTGCCCCTTCATTATAATATATTTCTGAAAGCTCAACTGCAGAACCAGCATCTATCAGGTTATTAAAATTTGTTCCTTTAACTACTCTGCCATCTTTAATATCTAAACAAGGTATGATTCTTTTAACTATCAATTTTTATTAACTCCTTAATATCAATTTTGTTTTCATAAATAGCTTTACCGATAATAACTGCATCAATATTACATTCAGACATTTTTTTTATATCACTAATGTCTTTTATACCTCCGGAAGCAAATAAATTAATTTTTGGGAATAAACTTTTGAGCTCGTTATATAAATTAATATTTGGTCCTTCAAGCATTCCATCCTTCTCAGAATCAGTTACAAGAAAATTTTTCATTCCATAATTAAACCATTCAGCAATAAAAGAATCAATTCTCATCTGTGATTTTTCAAGCCAACCTTTTACTACAACATCATTCCGTAAAGTATCAGCTGCTAATATTATTTTTTCATTTGGCACAGAATCAACAATTTTCAGGAATTCATTTCTATCTGTGAATGGCAGTGATCCAATTACTATTTTTTCTATACCTAACTGCAATAAAATGTTAATATCTTTCAACGATCTAATACCACCACCAAATTGAATCTTTATTTTTGAATTTCCTATAATTTCTTCTAGGATTTTTATTGTCGACATTTTCCCATTTTTCGATCCGGATAGATCAACAATATGAATCATATTAAATCCATATTCTTCAAAAATTTTAACTTGTTTCAAAGGATTATTTGAATAAATTTTTACTTCATCAAATTTACCTTGAGTTAATCGTACAACCTTTCCTTTTAACAAATCAAGAGCTGGTATAATTTTCATAATTCTATAAAATTCTTAAGTAATTGTATCCCGACTTCACCGGATTTTTCCGGATGGAATTGCACTCCATAAAAATTTTCTTTTTCAATAACTGAAGAAATATCTACATCGTAATTGGTTGTTGCTATTGTAAATTGATTAACAGAAACATAATATGAATGAGCAAAATAGAAATATGACTCATCTTTAATATTATTAAATAATGGGGATTCATTAATTATTTTAATTTTATTCCATCCCATATGAGGAACTTTTATTTTAGTATTATCAAATTTTTTTGTCGATCCCGGAATAATTCCGAGACATGATGAATTACCTTCAAGAGATTTTTCCAATAAAAGATGCATCCCCAAACAAATCCCAAGCATAGGTTTCTTAACAACTCGAAGCAATGTGAATAAATTTAGTTTGTGTAATTTTTTAACAGCAAAAGATGCTTCACCAACACCCGGGAAAATAATTTTGTCAGCGTTGCAAATATCAATTTCTCGAGATGTAACGATGTAATCACATTTAAGATCATTCAATGCATTTACAACAGATTGAATATTTCCTGATCCATAATCGACTATTGCAATCATATAAATCCTTTTGTTGAAGGAAGATTGAAATTATTTCTGGAATCATATTTCAAAGCAGAATTTAATGCTCTGCCAAATGATTTGAATAATGATTCAGCTTTGTGGTGATCATTTTCACCTTTTACTTTAAAATGTAAGTTGGCTTTCATTCCTAACGATAATGATCTAAAAAATTCTTTGAACAATTCAGTCGGGAATTTTCCAATATTTTCTCTTTCAAATTTACAATTAAAAACTAAATATGGGCGTCCGCCAAGATCAATTGCACAGAGAGCTAATGTATCATCCATAGGCAGTACAAAGCCATAGCGTTCAATTCCCCTCCGCTCACCTAAACAAATATTAATAGCTTCGCCTAATGCAATGCCAGTATCTTCAACTGTATGATGTTCATCAACATGCAAATCCCCTTTAACATTAATAATTAGATCAAGGTTAGAATGTTTAGCAATTTGTTCGAGCATATGATCAAAAAAACCAATACCGGTTTTTATCTTAATTATTCCTTTCCCATCAAGATTTAAATCAATTTTAATATCGGTTTCTTTAGTTCGTCTACGATATTTTGTTCTTCTGTTTTTATCGTTTAGTTTTATCATGATAAAATATTATTTAGTTCATTAATAAATTTTTGATTTTCAACTCGAGTTCCCACAGTAACTCTCAAAGCATTTTTAACTTGATTACTTCTATCGCGAATGATTATTCCTTTATCAGCCAATTTTTGATATACTTCTGTTGCATTTTCACATTCAAAAAGAATGTAATTGGTATCAGAATGATAAACTTTATTTATATTATTATTTTTTTCTAGTTCAGTAATCAGATATTCCTTCTCCATGAATATGGTTTCTAAATTCATTTTCATTTTTTCAGTTTTTTCTAATGCCTTTAGAACTACATACTCAGTTAATTTATTTATGTTATAAGGAAGTTTAACTTTATAAAGAAGTTCAATAATTTCAGAATCAGCAACACAATATCCGCACCTCACTCCGGCTAAACCCCAAGCTTTAGAAAATGTTCTTGTAATTATAACATTTCTGTGATTATAAATTTCATTTATGAAGGATGTATTACTACTGAATTCTGTATAAGCTTCATCAATTAAAATGATACCATTAAATTTTTGAGCTAATGAAATAATGCGGTTTACTTCAATTGAATTTGCTGTTGGATTGTTTGGTGAACATAAGAATATAATTTTAGTTTCATCATTAATCGAGTTTATTATTTTGTCAACATCTGGTTGGAATGTTTTATCAAGTGTTACTGAAATAGTTACAACATTATTTATGTCGCAAACAACTTTATACATACCATAAGTTGGTTCAGAGATTATCACATTATTTTTATTCGGCTCACAAAATATTCTTACAACAAGGTCAATAATTTCATCAGAACCAACACCAATAAATAAATTTCTATCTGTTAATCCCAAATATCTGCTTAATGCATCTCTTATCTTCAAATGATATGGATCAGGATAACGATTAAGTTGAACGTTCCATTCATCCTCTATAACAGAACCAAGACTATTTTCGTTTGCATCAAGAAGAACACCATTTATGTGCGAATGTCTTGCTGCAGTATATGGTTTTAGATTAAGAATATTCTTTCGTACTAAATTTTTAATATTCATTTGTTCAACCTTATTTTAACAGCATTTGAATGAGCTTCAAGTTTTTCAAGCTCAGCAAGTTTAATTATTGATGAAGATAAATTATCTAACCCTTGTTTAGTAATTTTTTGTATTGATATATTTTTGATAAAAGATTCGATACTAACGCCACCGATTGATTTTGCATAACCATATGTCGGTAAAGAATGATTAGTGCCGGAAGCATAATCACCGGCACTTTCTGGTGCATAACCACCTAAAAAAACAGAACCGGCATTATAAATTTTAGAGACATATTTTGCAGCATTTTTAGTATTAATAATTAAATGTTCCGGTGCATAACAATTACTAAAATCGATTGCTTCTTCAATTGAACTAACCACAAGCGTAAATGAATTTTTTAGTGACCCAGAAATAATTTTTTTTCTTGGTAAAAATTTCAATTGAATATTTATTTCTTCTTTTACCAATCGTACAATTTTTTCACTTGTTGTCAATAGAATAACTTGCGAATCCACTCCATGTTCAGCTTGCGATAATAAATCAGATGCAATAAAAGAAGGTTTTGCCGATTCATCTGCTATTATCAGCACTTCGCTTGGTCCGGCTAACATATCTATTGAGCATCCATTAAGATCTGTTGAAACTATTGCTTTAGCAGCAGTAACGTATTGATTACCGGGACCAAATATTTTATCAACCTTTTTTATTGACTTAGTACCGTAAGCCATAGCAGCAATGGCATGTGCACCGCCAATTTTATAGAACTCTTTTACACCGCATTTTTTTACAGCATATAATAATGCCGGTTCTACAAAATTATTTTTAACCGGTGAACAGATTACAATTCTTTTGCAGCCGGCTATTTTTGCCGGTATCCCAAGCATCAACATAGTTGAAATAAGAACTGCACTTCCCCCAGGTATATAGAGTCCAACATTTTCAATTGGTTTAAATATTCTACTGCAATTAACACCTTTCACTGATTCAATTACATAAACTAATGGCTTCTGTTTTAAGTGGTATTTTTTAATATTTACTGCAGCATAATCGATAGCATTTTTTAATTCTTTGCTAATCTTTTTTTCTGATTCAATTATTTCTGATTCATCAACCTTAATTTTATTAGAAGTGTAATTATCATACATCTTTGCATATTTCAATACTGCCTTTTCACCATTTAGTTTTACATCTTTTACAATTTTTTCAACAGACTTCATTTTTGATTTTAGATCAATAGAGGGTCTTTTTAATAATGACTCTAATTTACTTTTTGATATTTCGTTATAAAAAAATGTTTTCATAATATCATGTTCTCAATTGGTAATAATAAAATTCCGGAAGCTCCGGCTTCTTTTAATTTGTTATTAATTGTCCAAAATTTATCGGATGGAATAACTGCATGCACAGCAACCATAGTTTCGTCAGCTAACGGTAAAATTGTTGGACTTTTTAGAGAAGGAATTATCTCACTAATCAATTTTAAAGATTTTTTTGGTGCATTCATCATTAAATATTTTGAAGATTTTGCATTAAGTGCAGAATCAATTCTTAGCAATAACTGTTTGAATAAATAATTTTTCTCGCTATTATGTTCTAGATCTTTATTTACAATTAAAGCAGCTTGTGAAGTGAAAATATCAAAAGATTTTTTAAGTTTATTCAGTTTGAGAGTATTACCAGATGAAACAAGATCGCAGATCAAATCTGCTACACCTAGAGATGGAGTTATTTCTACTGAACCACTTATTTCTATTACGTTTGCATTTAAATCATTCTTAATCAAATAATCTTTAAGTATTTGCGGATAGGAAGTTGCTATTCTCAAACCGTTCAACTCTTGAATGTTATTAATATTTTTCCCTTCTTGAATAGCTAAAGAAAGTCTGCATTTACCGAACCCAAGCTGTCTTATTATTTTTACATTTGCTTTTTTTTCATAAATCACATCTTCACCTACTATTCCAGCATCAGCAACTCCATCACTTACATATTCTGGTATATCATCATCGCGTAAGAATAAGATATCCAATTCATAATTGCTTACTGTAATTATTAAACGATCATTATAATCTTCAAAATCCAATCCGCAGTTTTTAAGTAACTGAAGTGATTTTTCTGTTAATCTTCCTTTTTTTTGTACAGCTAATTTTAAATTACCATTAAGCATATTAACCTCTTTAAAACAAAAAACCCCGACACTCGCCGGGGTTAGAATTAATTAAAAACAATTATTTAAATTACACCGGCGCCTCAATAAAGGGATTATGATGATGATTATGATGTGTCAAGTGTAAGTTCATTTTCAAAAATTTTTCTATGTTTAGGTGCAAATGTATAAAAGTTTTTCTAATTATCAATACAATAATTGAAATTTAATATGATATGTTTATTTGTATCAGATCTTCACGGTAGAATTTATCGTTATGAATCATTATTTCAGCAGATTTTACTACATCAACCAAAGATTGTTTTACTAGGTGGTGATTTATTACCCCATAGTTATGGTGATAGTAATTTTATTATTGATTATCTGATACCAAATCTTCAAAATCTTAAAAAAGAATTGAAAGATAATTACCCTCATTTTCTTTTGATACTAGGAAATGATGATGCAGCTAAAGAGGAAATTAATATTATTCAAAACGAAAATCTGAGATTATGGAAATATATTCATTTAAATAAAATTTCAATTAACGAATTTGATTTTTACGGTTATTCATATACACCCCCATCTCCTTTTTTGTTAAAAGATTGGGAGAAATATGACATATCGCGTTATGTTGATCCGGGTTGTATATCACCGGAAGAAGGAAAAAGAACTGTTGAAATTGATGAAAGAATTAAAAAATATTCTACAATCAAAAATGATTTAGAAAATCTGGGTTTGAATAATAATTATTCAAAATCCGTTATTCTATTTCATGGACCTCCTTACAAAACAAATTTAGATAGGGTGAATAACGATGGGAAAAAAATTGATCATGTCCCTCTTGATTCTAATGTCGGTAGTATTGCTATAAGAAATTTTATTGAGAAAAAACAACCAATGTTAACTTTACACGGACATATTCACGAATCTGCAAGAATTACCGGAAGTTGGAAAGATAAAATTGGTAACACATTTTGTTTCGGTGCTGCTTACGATGGAAACGGACTAGCAGTAGTAAAATTTGATTTAAATAATTTAGAAAATGCAGAACGTATTATTATTTAATTAAATTTATTTTTTAACTTTAAAGGACGAGCTGCATCTGTAATTGCACCAATCTTAGTTGCAAAACTATTTTTAACTTTTATGTCATCATCAGTAACATAATGAACATCTAATAATCCTTGCGATTTATAGCCCGTACGTAAATAATTTATTTCACTTAAACACAAACTCCACCCTTCAAACCAATGATTAAGCTCATTCAGCAGACAAAACTCTTTATCAATATGTACTATTAAATCAATATCACTGCCTGGTCCGGAAACAGCATTTTTTGTACTTCCAAAAATATATATCCCTTTAACACCAAATCTTTTTCCATCAAGCTCAGAGGCAATTTTTTCAGCCATTTTCATTCTCCATCGCCAATGGTCACCAGAATGATATTCAACAACTTCTTTCATATCTTTTTCTAATAAAATCTCAGCAGTGGGATTCATAAACATACCAAGCGCTTCTTCTAATTCTGCATTCATTAATACTTTTAAAATTTGACCATCTGTTGATTCCATAATATCAATCACTTTTATAGTATCTTCTAAATATTGATAATCAGGTGCAATAAGACTAAGTATATTATGAGACTTTAGTATGAATTCTTCATTAAAGATTATCCCTTTGTCATCAGGGTACAATGGTAGGTATCTGATACTTGCTTCAACTAGATCTTGAAAGAAATGTGTACCAAATGAAAGATCTGGGACATAATTTCCTTTTTTACGTGCAATCTCAATCAGCATTGCAGTATTGTTAATATCTGAATAAGTGACACTAACACCAAGTTTTATATCACCACGACTGCCCCATCTTCCGGGTCCCATCAAAATAAATTTTCTCTTTGGCAATAGCTTATTCAATTTGCTTATAGCTCTGCCTACTTGCATCATTTTGTTCCGGTCTGATATTTCAGAATATTTTAGCGGATCAACATAAACTAAATGAGAAATCTCGGGTACTTTACCATTAGAAATATATTTTCTTGCAGTGAATAATATCTTTTCATCAGGTATATCTTTCGGTATCATTTCTGCAACCGATTCACCCATAAAACTTTGAGGTCTGCATTGAAGCAAATAAAAATCATTTCCGTCTGACACAAATTCAATATCAACCGGGGTTTTCATTCTTGATTGCAAGATTTTCAAAATGGCATCAATCTTTTTTAGAAAATCTGTATTAGAAATCAAACCATCAAAGGTTACAATATATTCTTTATTAGAATCGTCAATTTCAAAACTATTGGCCGGTCTTATCATCGTCCCTTGAACTGTAGAAAAAACTAATTCAAACCCGGGGTAATTATTTCCAGCGTGTTTAAATAATTCCTGGATAGAAATTGATTCAAATTCATTTGTTTTGAGATTAATAACATCAACCTTTTTTGGTGAATACCAAATCATCTCTTCTGTAGATACATTTACTTTCAGCTTGGGCTGACCAGGTGAAACCAACACTGGGTAATCATCGCTTAGGCGGTCTACTGCCCTTGTACCTAGTCCGTGGACCATTCTAACTAATCCATCTTGACGTTTAATTCTTGGTGACCACCGGAATTCATTATTACTAAATGCTACTCCGGCAAATGAAGGAAAGAAATAATGACCAACTTTTGAACCAATCACTTCTTGAATCATTACACCCATTTCTTCGTGGAAGTCTAATAATCCTCTTTCCGATCTGTATTCGATTGGATCTGGACTAAAAGTTGATGCATAAACTTCTGCAATTGCATCCATCAATTCACTAAGTCTTTGCTGCTTTGATCCCTGATTAGCAAGGAATAAACTTTTATATTTTCCGGAGAAAGCTGCTCCCATCTGATCTTCTAAAAGACTAGAACTTCTAACAACCAAAGGTCTATCACCTAAATCATCCAAAGCAACAGAGAGACCTTTAACTATATCCGGTGGAAATTCAGAGTTTTTAAATAATTGTACAACATGAGGATATTCAATTCTTATTTCATCAATTTCCTTGTATTTTTGTTCAAGTACTTCCTCTAAGTTATTATGTTGCATAAAATAAAGTACACCATCTGAGGTAAGATACCATGTTTTCGGAATTTTTACATCCTTAAAGAGATCATTATATTCAGCTTCTTTTTGAAGGATATGATAGGATAGAAATAATCCAGCACTTTTACCACCAAGTTTACCATGGCTCCCGGGAGGAAATATCATTTTATCGATCAATTTATAAAAATCTGTAAGCTTTACATACTCCTTAGCTATACTTATAAAATCTAATTCATCAGTAAAAAATCTTCTTAAAAGAGAAACACGTAGTCCTTTAACAGTTGATGGTGGTAACTCAAATTTTTCTGGAGCAATATGGTAATATTTACGAATTGCTTCGGCAATATCAGTTAATGAGGTATCCTGACTTTCCACAACTTTTACAAGTGCACTTGATTTATCTTCTTGTATCCACTTCTGTATCCTTTGTAAAATTATATCATCGGGTAAATTTTCATCAGCTAATCTTTGAATAGTTTCAACATAATGATCATAATCAACTATTTTTTTTATTTTAATTGGTTTATTCTCATCCGTAACATCCTCATCTATGTTTCTCCTTGCTATGCTTGTATGTTTCATCAACATTTCAGCTTCTTCAACACCTTTCCAGCATAATAGATGTAGCATTTTGCGCATCAAACTCATAAATAAATTTGGGTCGGTTTTTCTTATCATATCCAAAACTATACGCCATTCCCCCTTTGTATTTCCCTGAACAGTTTCTCTAACAGATTTTAATTCATTAAATACATTTTTCAATTTTTGGTGAAGTATGAAATGACCTAAACGATCAGCAATGGTGTCTAATAATTTTTTTTCTTCTTTTAAAAAGGGACCGATATCGGATTGAGGTACTTCCTCTAAATAATAAACAGATACACTTCCAACACTCTTATCCTGAACAATAATATTTGATTCAAGTTTCCATTTTGTTTCTTCAAAATCACTAGTTTGATAAACAATATCACCATAGATTAATTTTGCTTTGCAGACTAACGGATACTGCCATGCTGGAGGAATTGCATTTATAACTGTATGAAATGCCTGACGAAGAGATATATCAGAACGATTTAGACTATCTTCTATTGTATAAAGACAGTTTAATTCCTTGGCTCTTTCCTGAAGTTCAAGAACTAAATTATCTATTGGTTTATGTTCATTTAACATTTCTTTATAACTCCTCTACCGGTTCTTCCATCAACTTTTATGATTAGCGGTTCTGTTAATTTGACATGTTTTACAAATTCAGTTTCATCAATTATTTCTTGTTTGTTTAACCAGTCCCAATCAATCTTAAACTTGCCGTCATAATTTATTGAAAAATAATAAACGTTAAAACTTGTTAAGTTATGGAAGAAATGAGAACCCTGACTTAAATCAACATTAATTCCAAATAATGTTGATTCTATAATAACCTTTGCACCGGTGATTTGGCTCCAGTCCACCGGTATTCCCAGCCATGGATCACTGCTACCCCATCTGCCAAATCCTATAAGCAGATAGTGAATATTCAAATTTGTTAAATCACGATTTATTTTTTCAATTTCATTTGCAATAATAGAAGTATTTTTTTTATCAAAATTATCCGGTTTTACATAAACAATTTCTGTTATATTATTTATCATTCCGTTACCCATTGCACGGTCCGATGCTACTAAATTATCACAACTGAATAATTCTTCATCATCGATTTCTATCGTTTTTTCAGATACAACCATTGGCCTTACTTGCAAAAAACCAAAATATAATTTGTCATTTTCTTTATTAATTGTTACTGCAAATTCAATTTCAACCGGACTGCTGTATGATTCTTCACATACTTTTAATAACGTCTTAATAAAACCATTGAAATTGAATTCATTCATATGTAGTAGTTGCGAAAAATTTATTATTCGCGGTCCATCAATTCCGGTACCCATTACAATTTTATTGGATGCATGATCATAAGTAGAAGCAATAAATTTAAGTGTGTTATCATAATCTGCATCATTTAAGTTTAGTGATATTAAATATTCTGTCTCCTTTGTAGGATCATAATCAATTATTGTATTCATATTAACTGCCCAAAAAGCATTTTGAGTAGTTTTTAGCATATCTTGAGGATCGCCGAAAGGAGGCGGTGATTTTGGATAAACCGGTGAATATGACCAAATAATACCGCCATCTACAATTGTTTTTCCTAAACCCAAAGCTAAATTAACTACACCATGTTCAGGTTTTAATTTTCCTGATGGATAATAATTAAAAGATTTTGCAACACCTGAAAAATTCGGGTAATATCTCAGATTATGCTGCTGCCCAACAACTTCCTGAATTATTACAGCCATCTTTTCTTCTTCAATGGTATGCTTTGATGCTTTAAAATAATCTTTTGATGCTTTGAAAAAGGTTGATGCATATACAAATTTAATTGCTTCGATTAATTTATGATAACGAATGTCAACACTTGTATTATTATTCGGAATCATTTTAGTGGCAAATATTCCGGCAAAAGGTTCATACTTAGAATCTTCAAGCATGCTTGATGAACGTATTGCGAGAGGAACATGTATATTTTCAATTATCGTTCTTAAATCTCCAAGAATTTCCACCGGTAAATCTGCTTTTAAAAATTCGTTAACTATTCTTAAATCGTTATATTCTGAATAAGCAATATCATAAAGATTATTCCTTTTAAGAAATTCATCAAAGATGCTTGTTCTTAAAACAATTAATCGCGGAATAGAAATATTAATACTTGGGAATGCGTTCTTTTCGATTTTAGTTTGAATAATAGATTTTATGAATGCTAATCCTTTAGCCTTCCCTCCAAGAGATCCATCGCCAATTGAATAAAGAACTTCATTTGATTCGATAAATTTTCGATCAAATTGAGGAATTTGGACTATGTTTTGGTTTATATCCATTTTATAATTTTGTATCCAATAAAAAGCCGGAAATCGATAACTCAACTTCCGGCTATTTACCATTTTTATTTCACTAATTCAAATTAAACCCAACCGCGGTCTTTACATGCTTGTGCAACACGGCTCACTGAAATAACATAAGCGGCATCTCTCATGTAAAGTTTTTTCTTCCTGGCTAGTTCACTTACTGCTAAAAATGCTGATGTCATTTTAACATCAAGTTTACCTAATACTTCATCCCGTTCCCAATAATAATTCATATTAGATTGAACTTGTTCAAAATAACTACACGTTACACCGCCGGCATTTGCTAAGAAATCCGGAATAACAAAAATTCCTCTTTCTTGAATAACCTTATCTGCTTCTGGAGTTGTTGGACCATTAGCACCTTCAGCAATAATTTTTACTTTCTTCGAAATTTTATTAACATTATCACCACGTACTTGATTTTCGAGTGCACATGGTAATAAAATATCTACATCTTGTTCAATCCACGCTTCACCATCTAATACTTCATAACCTAATTCTTTAGCTTTAACTTTATCAATACCACCGAATTTATCGGTAATCTTTAAAAGCTGTTCTAAATTTATTCCATCATTCTTTTTGAAAGTATACGAACATTGATCTTTTTGATCCCAACTGGAAACACAAACAACTTTACCGCCAAGTTTCTGATATAATTCAATAGCATATTGAGCAACATTACCAAAACCTTGAACAGCAGCTGAAGTATCTTCCGGACGAATTCCTAATTCTTTTAATGCTTCACGTACAGTAAATATAACACCATAACCGGTTGCTTCTGTTCTTCCTAATGAACCTCCCATTCCAACTGGTTTTCCGGTAATGAATCCAGGATTTTTTGAACCGTGTATTACTTCAAATTCATCAAGCATCCAAAGCATATGTTGTGCATTAGTCATTACATCAGGTGCTGGAACATCATTTATTGGACCAACATTTTTTGCCATTTGTCTTACCCAACCGCGGCAAATCTGTTCTTGTTCTTTCATACTTAAATGATGAGGATCGCAAATAACTCCTCCTTTACCGCCTCCTAATGGAATATTAACAACTGCACATTTCCATGTCATCCACATTGCAAGCGCACGTACAGTATCTACTGTTTCTTGTGGGTGAAAACGGATTCCGCCTTTACTTGGTCCGCGTGCATCATTATGTTGTACTCTAAATCCTCGAAATACTTTTGTAGTTCCGTCATCCATTTTAACCGGAATATTAAAATGATATTCACGCATAGGATTACGAAGAATTTCTCTTGAACCTTGATCAAGATTTAATATTTCTGCTACTTTGTCGAACTGGGCTTGTGCCATCTCGAAAGGGTTGAATTCTTTACTAGCCATTATCTCCTCTGACTATATTAGTTTTGAAATTCAACCTGGAGAACCAATCAAAAGAACTTTTCATTCTCTTATGGCTCGTTTTCTATCCAAGTCCTAAAAATTACAATCGAAAAATAGACAGTATTGACT
>CAYXKL010000062.1:0-16145 GCA_964464825.1 uncultured Melioribacter sp.
TTCGCCAATTAAAGCGGTACGTGAACTGGGTTCAGAACGTCGTGAGACAGTTCGGTCCCTATCCTATGCGGGCGCAGGATACTTGAGAAGAGTCGCTTCTAGTACGAGAGGACCGAAGTGAACGCACCTCTAGTGTACCAATTGTCACGCCAGTGGCAGCGTTGGGTAGCTATGTGCGGATGTGATAAGCGCTGAAAGCATCTAAGTGCGAAGCACACTTCAAGATTAGGTATCCCGTCGCAAGACCTAAAGACTCCTTGGAGATTACAAGGTTGATAGGCTGCAGGTGTAAGTATCGTAAGGTATTCAGCCGAGCAGTACTAATAAGTCGTGAGACTTAGCCATTAATTTTATTTAATGATAGATATTATTAGACTTAACTCTTCCAATCTTATAATGTTTAACAGAAAAACCCAATTTGAATCGGGGAAAAGTTTTCTGGTGGCTTTAGCTAAGGGGAAACACCTCTTCCCATTCCGAACAGAGAAGTTAAGCCCTTAAACGCCGATGGTACTACATGCGCAGGTGTGTGGGAGAGTAGGTAGCTGCCAGGATTTTATTTTTAATCCCTCAACAATTTTTTTGTAGAGGGATTTTTTTTGTTTTAAATGGTGTGTGTGAGTCCCGATATTAATCAGGATTAAATCCGGAAGTTGCATGGGTTTATTTTTTGAATTCTTCAACTTATTATAGTAAAAATGGTTTTTAATTTTAAATTGTATAAAGCAATTATAGATGAAAAGAATTAGAAGCTGTTAGCTGTTAAGTTTACTGGAGTAATTATATGAATTTTGGAAAATAATTATTTTTTAATTTCCTTACCACCTAGTTGTGTAATTATAGATTTGATCAAATGGTTTTGTTCTTCATCTAACTCTGTGATATTATTTTTCTTACCTAGATTATTATTATTAACATTATTTGAATTACTTTCAAAGTTAAACTCAATTTTTTTACCAAACACTTCTTTGGTTTTTTTTTCAAGATAGTTCTTATTATCATTAATAATATCTAAGTCTTCTGAATTTCCTACTTCAATTTGTAATTTTTCATTTTTATATCCAATCGGGAATGAATTAAGTAAAATTGTTCCAAAAAATAATTTATCATTTTTTACTTGTTCAATAAAATATTTCCATTTTGATATAATATCATCAACATCAGGAGAGTTTGTTAAACTCGGCATATCAAAATTTTCTATTAATGGGATTTTTACTTGATCTGGAGTAATTGCTGATAGATTAGAGTTTAAGACCTTTTTTTGTGTATTCGAATCAGTTTCACTCTTACTAACTTTATTCCTACCTGATTGAGAAGAAGGAATATGAAGTGAGTTAATTAATTTTGTAATTGATGTTGAATTCTCAAGACCAATCAAATGACATAATGCAATTTCTACTTTTAATTTTTGATTTGCAGATGATTTTAATTCATATTGAACTTTATTGATAAATGATAAAATCCTCAGCAAGTCACTTTCAGAAAATTTATCAGTATAAAAAAGATATTTTTCTTTAAATATTTCTGCAGCTTCAATTAAGTCGTTATTTTTTCTGATAACGACAGTTAAAATGTTTCTAAAATGTTCATTAAGTCCATTAAGAAAATCAACGAAATTCCAGCCATTATTATAAACTTGATTTGAGATTTTAAAAGCAGCTGAATAATCCTTGTTTAAAATAGACTCTGAAATACTAAAATATATTTCCTCATCGATTAAGTTGAGCATTTTTGAAATGATTGTATTATCAACCTGATTACCACTAAAAGAAATTATCTGATCAAATAAACTTTGAGCATCACGCAGCGCACCATCTGCTTTCTTTGCTATTAGTGTAAGTGCTATATCATCAATTTCAATTCCCTCTGCAACAGCAATTTCTTTTAGTAATTTTTTTATAGCATTTAATTCTATTCTTCGGAAATCAAATCGCTGGCAGCGTGATATAATAGTTAAAGGGACTTTATGAACATCAGTTGTTGCAAAGATAAAGAGTGTGTGTTCGGGTGGTTCTTCAAGAGTTTTAAGAAGTGCATTAAAAGATTCTGTAGTGAGCATGTGCACTTCATCGATAATGTAAATTTTATATTTACCTCTTGTTGGTGCATATTTAACTGATTCCCTAAGAGTTCTAATTTCTTCAATTCTTCTATTTGAGGCACCGTCAATTTCTATAATATCCATTGTTTGAGAATTTGAAAATGACTGGCACATTTCACATTTATTACAAGGTTCACCATTGACCGGATTTAAACAATTTAAACTTTTAGCGAGAATCCTTGCAGTTGTTGTTTTACCACATCCTCTTGGACCAGCAAATAGATATGCATGAGCTATTCTATTATTAACTATTGCATTTTTTAGAGTTTTTGTTATATGTTCTTGCCCGATAACATCATCAAATAATTGAGGACGCCATTTGCGTGCAGTTACTAAATAATTCATAAAGAATTTTCAATATTTAATGGATAAGTAATGAACTTAATTTTTCAATCTTTAATTTATCTGTTAGCAATTTACAAAGTTTTTCTAAATATTGTTTATCAATGTTGTTGAATGCAGAAAATTGGTAGCTGTCCAAATCGAGAACACCGTAAACGTCATTATTTTTTAATAACGGGACAACTATTTCCGAACGTGAGTCAGAATCACAAGCTATATGCCCTGGAAATAGATTCACATCATCGACAATGATTGAACTTTTGCTTTGAACAGAAGTACCACAAACACCTTTACCAACCTCAATAATTGTGCATGCTGTTTTACCTTGAAATGGTCCAAGATAGAGAAAATTATTTTTAAGTATATAAAATCCGATCCAGCTAATTTTATCGAACGTATCTTTTATAGCAGCGGTAACATTGCATAAACTTGTTAGAAGCGGTTCATTAGGATTTATTAAATCTTGAATTTGAAGTAAAAGTAATCTGTAAATTTCTTCTTGACTAAGAGATTTATCAATTGAAACATTTTCAGTCATAAATATTTTCACAATTATTTATATGAATTTGCAGAATTAAATTATCTGAATAAAATTATTTTTTAGTAACCCTTTTTTTCTTTACTTTTTCGAATATATAAGGGACAGCCTCTTTCAAAGTACTAATAGGAATAATCTTTAAACCTTCTTTTACTTCATTTTTAATTTCAGTTAAATCTTTTTCATTATCCTTAGGAATGAGAACAACTTTAATACCGCTTCTTCTTGCTGCAAGCAGTTTTTCGTTTAAACCACCAATTGCTATAATATTACCGCGTAAAGTAATTTCGCCGGTCATTGCAACATCATTGCGAGCTGGTTTATTACTAAAAGCTGAATACATTGCCATTGCCATAGTAATACCGGCAGATGGTCCATCCTTAGGTATGGCGCCTTCGGGTAAATGAATATGAATCTCTTTACCTTTAGTAAAATTATTTTCGAGATGAAAATCTTTTGCATTAGATCTCAAATAACTTAAAGCTGCTTGGGCAGACTCTTTCATAACATTCCCGATTTGTCCGGTTAGTGTTAATTTTTCTGAACCTGACATTATCGTTGCATCAACATGTAAAATTTCACCGCCTACACTTGTCCATGCTAAACCGGTTACGCTTCCTACACGAAGCTCTTTTTCTGTTTTATGAGTTCTGTATCGAGGTACACCAAGATGTTTTTCAATTGTTGATTCATCTATAGTAAATTTTTTAGAGGATTTTTTATTATTATCTGATTGAGTTAAAACAATTTCTTTTGCAGTTTTTCTTAGTACCGAAGCAATTTCACGTTCAAGATTTCGTACACCGGCTTCGCGGGTATATTCCATAATAATTTTGTTAACCGCAGAGTCTTTAAAATCTATTTTAAATTTATCCAATCCATGTGCTGATAGCTGTTTAGGGATTATATGTCTCTTAGCAATTTGAATCTTTTCATATTCAAGATAACCGGGTAGTTCAATAATTTCCATCCTATCTTGAAGGGGAAGTGGAATGTTATATCTAACATTAGCAGTTGTAATGAACATCACTTGGGAAAGATCATAATCAACATCAAGATAGTGATCATTGAAGGTATGATTTTGTTCGGGATCTAAAACTTCGAGCATTGCAGATGAAGGATCGCCACGAAAATCCATACTCATCTTATCTATTTCATCGAGCAGCATAACCGGATTGATAGTTTTTGCACGTTTCATTGACTGAATTATTTTACCCGGCATAGAACCGATATAAGTTCTTCTGTGTCCGCGTATTTCAGCTTCATCGCGAACGCCGCCGAGTGAAATTCTCACAAAATTTCTACCGAGTGCGCGTGCTATGGATTTACCGAGCGAAGTTTTACCAACACCGGGAGGTCCTACAAAGCATAAAATTTGTCCTCGCATATTTTTAACAAGATTCAGCACGGCTATGTGTTCAACAATTCTTTCCTTTGGTTTATCTAGTCCATAATGATCTTCATCTAATATTACACGAACATTTTTTACATCAAGATTATCTTTAGTTTTGTTGTACCAGGGAACTTCAATCATCCAATCCAAATAATTTCTTAATACGGTAGCTTCAGGAGAGCTTGGCGGAGTCTTTTTAAGTTTGTTAAATTCTTCTAATGCTTTTTCCTGAATAATTTCAGGCATCTTAGCATTTAGAATTTGTTCTTTCAGTTTTAAAAATTCTGGGGAAATTTCTTCATCCTCGCCAAGTTCATCTTGCAGTATTCTAATCTGCTCTTGTATAATAAATTTTCGTTGGGATTTAGCAATATTATCCTGAACTTTTCCTTCAATTTCTTTTTCTATCTTAAGAATCTCAATTTCAGAATGTAGAATTTTTATCACTTCATACAGCTGATCTTTAAGGGATAAACATTGCAGAATTTTTTGTTTCACTTCTATTGTTTGATTGATATTAGCAGCCACATAAAAAAGTTTTCTATCCGGTTCATTAATATTTTCATAAGCATTCACTGCTTCGGGAGGAATAGATTTATTAATTTTAACATATTCTTTGAAAAGGCCGGACATCTGTCTAATTAAAGCATTCATTTCTCTTTTATCTTCCTCTTGCTGTTGAATAATTTCAACTGAAGCTTCGAAGAAATTTGTCCGTTCTGTAAAATTTATAATCCGTCCCTGAATTATTCCATCGACTAATATTTTTAGTAAACCATTCGGAAGTTTAAGTATCTGAATAATTTTTGCAATTGTACCATCAGTATAAATATCCTCTCTTGTTGGTTCTTCAATATTCGATCTCTTTTGTGCTGCTAAAAAGATATACTTTGAACTCTCTAAAGCAAAATTTGCTGCACGAATTGATTGCTCTCTTCCAACTAATACCGGAAAAATCATATAAGGGAAGATTACATTATCACGTAAAGGTAATACCGGAAGAATTTTTGGTATATCTTCTATAATTGAAATCCCAGCTGGTTGATTTTTTTTAATATCATCCATTCAAAAAACACTCCATTCTTTATTTTCATGACAAAGATACCAAAATCAATCTGGAAATTCTAAGTAAGAATACGGAACTAATATGAGAATTAAAACTAAGCACTAAGAACAAAGAACTATAAATTAAGGAATCAAACTTTGGTATATTTGATATACAATTTCTGGAGATCGTATGCTTGATAAAGTAATACAAATTTCTAAAGAAGCCGGGGAGATCATTCGCGATGGATACCGTAAAAAATTTTCTGTTGAGTACAAAACCAATTTATCGAATCTTGTAACTGAGATTGATAAGAAATCAGAACAGACTATAATTAATTTTATTAAAAAAGAATTTCCTTTACATTCTATACTAGCAGAAGAAAGCGGAGAACACAAATCGGGTTCTGAATATATTTGGGTGATTGATCCGCTCGACGGTACAACAAATTTTGCACATGGTTTACCGATTTTTGCTGTTTCAATAGGTGTGCAAAAAAATGGAGAGACAGTATGCGGAGTTGTTTATGATGTAATGCGCGATGTTGTTTATTCAGCGGAAAAAGGGAGTGGATCATTTGCAGATAAAATTAAACTGCATGTTAGTGATAATGATGATATCCGAAAAAGTGTGCTTGTTACCGGTTTTCCGTACGATGTTGCAGACAATCCGGATTTTGCTTTTGAACGGTTTATTGAATTTTTAAAACACTCACGCGCAGTACGCAGACTCGGTTCCGCTGCTATAGATTTTTGTTATGTTGCCGAAGGCGTATTCGATGGATTCTGGGAAGTATCACTTCATCCATGGGATATGTGTGCCGGTAAGTTAATTGTTGAAGAAGCTGGTGGAGTAGTCACTGATTTCAATAACAAACCGATGAATATTTTTTCAAAACAAGTTTTAGCAAGCAACGGAAAAATTCATAAACGGATGATTGAAATACTAAATAAGTATAAAGTGTAGTAAGTGTGCAAGATTAAAATATCCTTCCAAATTTTCTAATCCGTTTAATCCGAGTACAACTATATCATATTTTATTCCGACCTCACCCTTTAATCCCTCTCCTTACGAAGGAGAGGGACATAGGGAGAGGTTAGTTACATTAAAAGTATACGACATCCTTGGATGTGAAATAGCAACACTTGTAAACGAATATCAATCACCCGGGAAATACAGTGTAGAGTTTAGAGTGCAGAACTTAGAGTTACCGAGTGGAATCTATTTTTATAATTTAAGTGTAAATGGTACTTCAAATAATATCATTTTTAGTCAAACCAAAAAAATGTTATTATTGAAATAAATGAATCCTACACTTATTTAATATTTCATCATCTTAATTCATTTTCAAACCAAAAATCAAAAAACAAGTCAAAATAAATTATAATTAAAGATAAATAGTCTTTATTAAGAAAAAATAACTATGTAAATTTTAACCATCGCATTATATTTACCGGAACAATTTTATATAAGGGAATACATTGGAAACTAAACACGCCGATTTATCTTCATTAAAAATTGAAAGAAACGATAAAGAAAATATTAATCCCGACCGAAAAAAAATATCCTATTATATCGGATTGGTTGTTGTTGTAGTTATTGTATTATTAGGACTTTATTTTGGGTGGAATGCACTATTCAAAAAATCTATTGAAGTTGAACTAGTTTCCGTAACATTACAATCACCATCACAATCGAGTGCGGCATTAACTGCGAGCGGTTATGTAGTTGCACAAAGACAAGCTGCTGTTGCATCAAAAGGAACGGGAAGATTAGTTTATCTTGGAGTGGTTGAGGGTGATCGTGTAGTAAAAGATGAAATTATTGCACGGCTGGAAGACAGCGATATTAAAGCTCAGCTTGAACAAGCTAAAGCAACTTTAAAATTGTACGAAGCAGATTTGAAAGAAGCTGAGAATAATTACAGACGGATTCAAGAACTATTAAAAAGCGGTTCGGCAACTATTGCAGATGTTGATGCGGCTGAATCCAGATATCAGAGAGTATTAGCATCAATAGAATTAGCGAAAGCACAAATACTTGGCACTGAAGTAGCCATGGAAAATACATTAATCCGTGCACCATTTAACGGAACAGTGTTAACTAAAAATGCAGATGTTGGTGAAATTGTTGCACCGCTTGCCGCCGGTATTAATTCTAAAGCAAATGTTGTTACAATAGCTGATATGAATTCGCTGCAAGTTGAAGCTGATGTGTCCGAATCTAATATTACGAAGATTACTCCGGACCAGGATTGTGAGATACGTTTAGATGCTTATCCGCAGAATGCATACCCCGGTTTTGTTGCGAAAATTGTTCCTACGGCAGACCGCGCTAAAGCTACGGTGATGGTTAAAGTTGGATTCAAATCTTATGATGCAAAGGTGCTTCCGGAAATGAGTGCTAAAGTTGTTTTCTTAAAAGAAAAAATTAAAGAAGAACAACTGAATGAAAAGCAAATTTTAGTTATTCCGAAAGAATCTATTAGAGAAAAAAATGGAAATAAATTTGTTTATATGGTTGTTGATGATAGTGTTGTAGAAATTCCGGTTACAACTGGACGTGATATGGGTTCATTTATAGAAATTATAAACGGATTAGAAAATGGTGATCGTGTAATATCTAAAATTACTGATGAAATTAAAGACGGCATCTCTGTAAAAATTAAATAAAAATTAGTGATTGGAGAAAATATGTCTGCTATTATTCAGATAAGAAATGTATTTAAATCTTATTGGCGTAACAGTTTAGAAATCCCGGTTCTGCAAAATATTTCTCTCGATGTTGAGGAGGGAGAATTTCTTGCTTTGATGGGACCTTCGGGATCGGGAAAAACAACTTTGTTAAATCTTATTGCCGGAATAGATAAACCTACAAAAGGAGATTTGATTGTATCAGGAACAGATATTGGAAAGCTTGGTGAATCTGCGCTAGCAAAATGGAGATCGAATAACGTTGGATTTGTTTTTCAGTTTTATAATTTAATTCCGGTTTTAACTGCTTATGAAAATGTTGAACTGCCGCTCCTATTAACAAAACTTTCCAAAGCTGAAAGAAAAAAGCATGTTGAAACTGCACTTAATATAGTTGGACTTGGCGACCGGATGCATCATTCACCTAAACAATTATCGGGCGGTCAGGAACAGCGTGTTGCAATAGCACGTGCCATAGTAACCGATCCATCTATTCTTGTTGCAGATGAACCAACCGGTGATCTTGATAAGCAATCTGCAATAGAGATTTTAACTTTAATGGAAAGACTGAACAAAGAATTTAAGAAGACGATTTTAATTGTTACTCACGATCCACACGCAGCAGAAAAAGCAAATATTATTCGTCATCTAGAAAAAGGCGATTTGGTATAAGGTGAATTATGAGAGTGATAAAATTAATATTTAAAAATACACTTCGGCACAAACTTAGAACAACACTTACAATCTTTGGAATTGCAATTGCAGTGTTGGCTTTCGGCATACTAAGGACGGTTGTCACTTCATGGGATGAGGCTGTTCAAGCATCATCAACAAATAGATTGATAACTCGCCAGGCTGTTTCATTTATTTTTCCTCTTCCGTATGCATACAAAGATAAAATTGAAAATGTGCCCGGTGTGGAAAAAGTAACTTTCATGAATTGGTTCCAAGGTGTCTATAAAGATAAAAATCAATTCTTCGGCAGAATTTCTGTTGATCATGAAACTTGTTTTGAAGTTTATGATGAGTTACTTGTTCCAAAAGATCAATTGGAAGCTTTTAAAAGAGAAAGAAATGCATGTATTATTGGTTTTGAATTAGCAAAGATGTACAATCTTAAACTTGGCGATGTTATGACTCTCGAAGGTGATATTTACCCCGGAAGGTGGGATTTTGTAATAAGGGGAATTTATAAAACGAAATTTAAGTACACAGATCCAACCGGAATGTATTTTAGATGGGATTATGTTGATGAGAGGATGAAAATTGAAGCACCGCAGCGAGCCGGATGGGTTGGGTGGTATGTTGTTAAATTAAAAGATCCGAATAAAACTGCAGAAATTTCTAATCAGATTGATGCCTTATTTAAAAACTCTCCGGCAGAAACTAAAACTGAATCCGAAAGAGCATTTACTGAAAATTTTATGGCATCATTCAAAGCGTTATTCACTGCTATGAATTTTATGTCCTTCGCAATAGTTGGTATAATAATGCTTGTGCTGGGTAATACAATGATAATGTCTGCTCGTGAAAGAACAAGAGAATATGCAGTTTTAAAAACCCTTGGTTTCTCTACTTGGCATTTGGTTGGTTTGATAATGGGTGAATCATTATTTATTTCTGCACTTGGCGGTGCAGTTGGACTTGCAATAACGTTTCCAATTATAGTTGGTTTTGAGCAAGTGATTCCAAAAAATTTCTTCCCGGTTTTTGAATTGAGTAATATCACTGTTGTTCTTGCAATTATTTCTGCAATTTTAGTCGGTATTATTTCCTCTATCATTCCAATTCAAAGAGCTTTGGGAACTAAAATTGTTGATGGAATAAGATTTATTGGTTGAGTCCGAGTTGAATCCCTAAACTTCGCTGTAACTCAGTTCGGAATCAGAATTAAAAGAGGGAAAAATGAAAGTACCATTCAAATATTCAATAAGAAGTGTTCTTAGAAGAAAAACTACATCGGTAATTACTATCATTGGTATTGCACTTGTTGTATTTGTTTTTGCTGCAGTGTTAATGATGTCTTATGGAATTCAAAAAACACTTGTAACAACCGGTGCACCTGATAATGTAATGATACTTAGAAAAGCTGCTAACGGTGAAATAACAAGTATTATTGATGGTGAAACTCAGAATGTAATTAGGACTCTGCCTTACATTGCAAAAGCGAATGATGGCTCGCAAATTGTTTCAGATGAACCGGTGGTAGTAATAACCTTAGAATATTTAACCGGAGGTTTCAGTAACATCACCGTTAGAGGTGTTAGTCAACAAGTAAGTACACTTCGTCCAAATGTCAATCTTATCAAAGGTAGAATGTTTAATCCTTCATTAAGAGAATTAATTGTTGGTGAAAAAATAGAAAAGAAATTTAAAGGTGCTCAAATTGGAAGCACTATAAATTTTGTTGGTGATGATTGGCTGATAGTTGGAGTTTTTGAATCGAATGGAAATGGATTTGAATCTGAGATATGGGGTGGTTCTGATCAATTATTAAACGCATTTGGACGCGATGCAGTTTCGACTGTAACATTAAAACTTGATGACGTAAATAATTTTAACAAATTTAAAAAAGCATTTGAATCTGATAGACGTCTGCAAGCTTTTGAACCTAAAATTGAACAGAAATTTTTTGAAGAACAATCGGAATTATTAGCCGGTTTTATTAGCATAGTTGGAATATTCGTTACAATAGTATTCAGTTTTGGTGCTACAATAGGCGCAATGATAACCATGTATTCAGCAGTAGCAAACCGAACTGTAGAAATAGGAACGATGCGTTCACTTGGTTTTAGAAGAAGAAACATCATGGCTGCTTTTTTAATAGAATCTTTGTTCATTTCATTTATCGGCGGCATTATCGGACTCATTCTTGCATCATTCCTTCAATTCTTTTCAGTTTCAACGCTCAATTGGAATTCGTTTTCCGAGCTCTCTTTTTCATTTGCATTATCACCGGATATTGCGATTTCTTCATTAATCTTTGCTATTGCAATGGGATTTATTGGCGGATTTTTACCATCTGTCCGTGCTGCAAGATTGAACATAGTTAATTCGTTAAGAGCTGCGTAACTCAATTACTTTAATCAGCATGAAAAGTTTTAGTGCAAAAGCATTAAAACTTTTTTTGTTTTTATTTCATTCCAAATAAAATTTTCATCCATTATAATTTTTATTCAATTAAATTAATTTCAGCAGTTGCCGGCTATTTTTATTTCTTCAATTTCCGGATTGTATAGAAGAATGAAATTAATTAAGAACACAAATGATTATGATCTGGAGAGGTTTTTTTATTTTATTCATAGATTTACATAGTGGTATTTGTTGAAAAAAATTGTCTTATAATAGAAGAAATTAATTTTCCGGAGAAATAATGAAGTTGACAAAATATCTTTTAATCCTTCTTGTAATTCTATCCATTATTCCAAATCAATCATTTGCTCAGCCGCTGATGAATTTGGTTTCGGTGAGTGTTGATAAGGAAAAAATTCAAGTTTCAGTCGACAAAAAATTTGATGTAGTATTAAATATTAAAATTGAAAATAGCTGGCACATCAACTCGAACAAACCGAACGATGAATTTTTAATACCAACAGTAATCAGCGCACAAGGAAATGGTATAAAATTAACTAAAGTAAAATATCCTGATGCTCACGAAATAAATTTATCATTTTCAGAGCAGCCGGTATCAGTTTATGAAGGTACTGTAAAAGCAGAATTAACTTTGTCAGTAGATAAAACAGCACCGGTTGGTAAACAGACAGTAGAAATAATTCTCAGTTATCAAGCATGTAACGATCAAACATGCATGCCGCCGAGCGCTGCGATTACTAATGTGGAAGTTGAAGTGGCTGGAAATGTAAAAGGTGAATCGGAAAACGTGAAAATTGAAATTAAAACAGAAATAAAAAGTGATATGGCTCCGGCTGCAAATCCAGACAGTGGAAAAATAGTAATGGATGCTTTAGAAGAAAAGGTTGAGAATATGAAGAATGAAAACTCGATTGCTTCAACTATTGAATCAAGTGGTTTAATTTTAAGTCTCATATTTATTTTTCTGGGCGGTTTGACGTTAAATCTTACTCCATGTGTTTATCCATTGATACCTATAACAATAGGATTTTTTGGAATGCAAAGTGAGGGAAGAACCAGCCGATTATTCTTACTTGGAATAATTTATGTCTTAGGAATGGCGCTTACTTATTCTGTGATTGGTGTTGTAACATCATTGAGCGGTGCCGTTTTTGGAACACTGCTTCAAAATCCGTATGTGATTTCCGGAATTGCAATTCTTTTTGTCGTTCTTGCGCTCAGTCAATTTGGAGTTTATGAATTTAAGTTACCTGATGCATTAGTGATGAAAGCCGGGGGTGCAAAGGGTGGATTGTTCGGAGTGTTTTTTATGGGATTAACAATGGGGATTGTTGCGGCACCTTGTATTGGTCCATTTGTGCTCGGTCTTGTTACTTATGTTGCTGCCAAAGGCGATCCATTATATGGATTTCTGATGTTTTTCGTTCTCGCATTAGGACTCGGTTTTCCATATCTCTTGCTGGCACTTTTCAGCGGAAAGATAAAGAAACTTCCGCGTGCCGGCGATTGGATGGAAGGTGTTAAACATATATTCGGATTTCTGCTTTTAGGAATGGCATTTTATTTTATTGATCCGATTCTTCCGAAATCAATTCAAGGTTATTCACTCCCGATATTCGGAGTGATTGCAGCGGTAATACTTTTATTTATTGATAAGACTGCAAACCAGATCAAAGGATTTAGAATATTTAAAACAGTTTTTTCAATTGTAGTTTTAACACTATCAATTTATTCACTTATTCCATCAGAAAAGCTTGAACCCGAATGGCAGAAATTCAGCATACAAAATTATGAACAGTCGTTACAAAATAATGAAACAATGTTAATTGATTTTTATGCTGATTGGTGTATTCCATGCAAAGAACTTGATGCTATAACGTTTTCTGATTCAAATGTTTTAAAAGAGATTGAAGATTTTACTGCATATAAAGTAGATATGACACAAACCACTGAAGCGAATGAAGAGTTAAGAAAAAAATTTAAGGTTGTAGGTATGCCAACGGTTCTTATTATTAATTCAAAACGTGAAGAGGTTCACCGTCTTACCGGATTTGTAAATGCAGAAGAATTTTTGAAATTAATTGCTGATGTGAAATAAAGTTTGAATTATAAAAACTGTATAAATTATTAATTGAAATTATTCAATTTTATGTTCTTAGAATTTTTTTATCATACTTCTAAAGAATTCTTTAACTCAAGATTAATTTTTTCAACTAAATATTCTTTCTTTTCATTCATAAAAAGTTTCAACAAGAAAGAATATGCAGTTATTCCAATCACCGGCATTAATAAATAAACAGTATGCATTACCGGTGTTCCATGAATGATATCAAATATTAAAGGTTTGCGATCGGGTTTGCTGATTTCGTGTCCGCCGATTATATGATATGCAACATATTCAAAGATGATTAAACAAAGAATGTATAGAATCCATGTTATAAAAAGCGATTTATAAAATTCATTTAGTCTTTCATCTATGAATATGAAAATCCGTAGAGCTGAATAAGTTCCGGCTGTCCACATTAAAAAAGCAGCGTAATTTATTCCCTGAGAATTTAAAATTTGAAAATTATATTGATATTTATAAAACCCAACCCAGGCAAAAGAAATTGAAGCAGCAGTAAAAATTATTATAAGATTATTTCGATTTAAAAATGGTTTGTTCTCAAAATACTTCTTTTCAATAAAAAATTTGTGTGAAATATATCCACCGATCATGCCTATAAAAATATCTGTAAACTGATCTTTTATGGTTTCCGGTAAAAAAACATTAAGTGCCAGATACCTGATTGTAATTTCAAATACTTCATAGGAAAAGAGACTTATAAAAAGTGTTAAATATTTCCTTTTAAAATTGAAATAAATAATTAATGCAAAAATTACAATACCAGACCAAAGATGTACAAAAGACCATAGATCAATAAAAAATATTGGATTTTGATATAACTTTGTATAGAGCCAATCAGTTTGATAATTAAACCATTCGACTAATGTTCTGATTCCGGATAGCATAACAATTATGTAGTTGATTTAACTTTATATTTTTTATAATTCCACTTAAAAATTATTAGATAGATAATCATTAATGAAAACATATTTATAACTAGTGCACCTACAAATGCAAAACCAAAAGTAAAAAACACAGATATAATTAATAAAATTGTATTTAGAAATATTGAGATGATAAATGAATTAAAACGGATCTTATTTACAAATTCGTTTTCTTCTTTCTCTTTTGAAAGTACAAGAATGAATAAGCCGGTAAGTAAAAATATAGCGGCAATCTCTTCTGTTAAATGATTCTCGATAATTGTAAAAGTCTTTGCTTCAATATAAAAAGAGTATAAAGCAAAAACTTTCATGTTTAGAAATTCTGCTTTAATACCTAAATAAAAACGGATGAGAGCCAGCACTACTCCGTTAAAAACTAAAAACCATCCGATTTTTTTAAACTTATACTGTAATAGAAGTTTATCCGTGTTGATAATTATCCCTTTCAATAATTTTCAGTGTAAATATAACTGCTTGCTTTACTGCCGTCTTCCATTACCATTTCAACATGAACCAATCCAAATTTATGGTTAGCTTTATAAATTATTTTTTGTACACCAGGTATACGGGAATCCTGTTCAACAGTAATAGTTTTTATCAAGTAGAATCCATAAGGGAAGTCATCGGTGGTAGATTTTTGTGTAACTGTACGTGTTATAGTGTTGCCGTCTGATTTAGTAATTTTGTAAGTATCACCAACGTTTGCATCATATTTAACTATTGTATGTGCTTTACCATCTTTGTTAAAATAATCTTGAATACCTTCCGATGTCATTTTAATTGAAAATTCAGCATCAATTTTCCCTTGATTGTTAATAATATCAGCCGGAATTCTTTCAATTAATGTTTGAATCTCTGGTATATTTGGTACATCTGCCACAACGTGAATTCTTGCAACACCATCTTCATTTTTTGTTACTGTTATCTGTTCATTCAAATTATAATAGTTATCACCGATTTTAACAGTAGTTGTAAAAGTGTTGCCTACTTGATTGAGTGGAATATTTGTCTCTCCACCGATTGTGTTCGGGTCGTCATTATCATCTTCAAAAAGGGAATTGATTTTATCACATGAAATTAAAATTGATGATAAAAGTATAAGAGAAAAAAATAATCGGATTGTTTTCATTGATTCCTCTAATTGTTAACAAAATTTATTTGTTAAAACATAATTTCTATTTTGAGTATCAATCTGATAATACCCAAAAATATCCGATTAAAAACTAAGTGATTGAATATTTTATGTCAATTATAAAAGATTAGTGTTAAGAGAGTTTGATTCAAATCAAAAAATGTTCGACACAACCGGCGAGCTTTTCGACATAAATAGAATTAGTAAAATCTAATTAAAACTTATTGTTGTTTTTTATAGCATATAACTGGTTAATTAATTGGCACGATCTTTATAAAAGTAATAACGTAATTAAATAATCACTAACAAAATATTAGAGGTACAAAATGAAACGCACAGTATTATTAACACTCGCACTTTTATTCACAGTATTATTATTCACATCAACATCAAATGCTCAAACTGTTAATACCGGTAATGGCAACGGTGTAAAGGTAAACTGGGTTGATGCAAATGGTGATGGAATTTGTGATAATGTAGGTACACCAAATCAAGGTTCCAATCAAGTTGGCAAAGGTTACGGTAAGAAAGACGGAAGTGGAACACCATCAAGACCGCAAGACGGAACCGGCTATGGTAAAAAGGGGGGCAATGCTACAGCAACCGGCGCATGTGATGGAACCGGTCCAAAAGGTTCAGGTGCACGCAGAGGCGGTAGATAATAAATTAATCCCCCGCATATTCAACTCCTAATAAAGGCGTGAGTGATCACGCCTTTTCTATTTTAATTCGATTAATAGTTTGGTGGAATTATAAC
>CAYXKL010000063.1:0-15322 GCA_964464825.1 uncultured Melioribacter sp.
ATTGAATTCAGTTTATTCTCAATCTCATTAATTTCAATTTTTAATTTTGCGATATTTGATTCATGTTTAGGAACCTCTTTCCTTAGATTTTCGATAAGCTGCTTACGCCCGAATAATGTTTCATCTTGTTTGGGTAATGAACCGGCTTCTATAATTCCATTATTTTGAATTAAATCTCCATCAAGTGTAACAAAATTGAACTGTGGGTATTTGCGCTGAAGTTCAATTGCATTTTTCAAATCAATTGCTATTGCAGTACGGTGTAGCACCTGGTCAAAATACGGTTTCCACATCTTTTCTGCTTCTACAAATTCTTTCGCCCATCCAAGAAATGCCTTATCATTTTGAATTTTGTTTATTTTCCTTTTCAGACTAAAATCTGTAATTATATCAATTAATTTCTTTTTGTTGTTTTGATTTTTCTGGAGAAGGTAGAAAGAAGCTTTACCGAGATCATTTTTCTTTAAATAGTTTATTGCAGATTCAAGCTCCTCGTAATTTTCTATTAGTAGATTATTCAAAACTGATTTGAGAGCAGATTCCAGCGCAAAACGGTATTTTTCTTGAGTATTGCCAACATAAGCAAAAATGTTTTTTTCTTTTTTGGACCATTCATTATTCTCGAGTAAAAGTTTAGAACCCTTTGAAATACCTTCGAGATTTGAGATTAATGTCTGAAGAAAATCAATTTTTTCTTTAAAACCGGCAAGAAGAGTTTTTACTTCGATTTCTTTTTCTTTAAGAGAATTTAATTTTGTTTCTAATTCAACTTTTTCTTTTTCGCGTAAAGTAATTTGCAAGCCAGTATCATTTAATTTTTTCTCTGTATCGGATTTCTCATTATTCAAATCTTCAATAAAACCAACTGTTTTAGCAATGCGGGTGGTAACAGTCTGAATTTTAAAATTAAGTTTTTCAATATTACTTTGATGAAGAGATAATTCTTTTTGAAATGTATTTAATAAATTTTCTTTATCGGAAATATCTTTTAATAAGCTGAATCTTTCTTCGTTTAACTGTTTAAGTATGGATTTCTTTTTATCGAGTTGATCACGGTTAGAATTAATTGTCTGCTCATTTTCCTGAATCTCTTTTTCTTTATCAGATAATTTTTGTTTAAGAATTACAAGTTCATCATTATTTTTTATAATTTCTAAGCTATTAATTTGTGAACGTGTTTTGTATTCTTCAATTTCATGCTCTAGTCTGGAATGATTCTTAATTAATGAATTTAATCTTTCTTCAGAAACAGATAAATTCTTTTGCGCTTGATACAAAAGATCAGAGTTAGCTGAAATTTCATTCCTTTTATTTTGTAATTCTGCCTCAATAATATTTATTTGTTCACGATAAGTAATAAGCTCATTTTCAATTTTTCTAATTTCGATATCGATATTATCTTTTTGAGATATTAGCTGAACGATATCAGTTTTCAAATTTTCTTTCTTATTATGATATAATGCAAATTCTCTTTCGGAAAGGTCAATTTCTTTATCTCTTAATACAGTTTGAGTTTGTGTGAATTGATCAGCGCGTTTTGCTTGCCTTTCTAATGAGCGGACGTTTTTTTCTACTTCAGAAACTATATCATTAACACGAGTAAGGTCAGATTTTACATCTTCAAGTTTTTTTAATGACAACCTTCTTCTTAATTTATATTTATTAACTCCGGCAGCTTCTTCAAAAAGTCGTCTTCTTTCATCTGCTTTACTGTTTAATATTGTTTCAACCATTTTCAATTCTATTACCGAGTAGGCATTTGTTCCCATTCCGGTATCCATAAATAGGTTGGTTATATCTTTAAGTCTGCAGATATTTTTATTTAAAAGATATTCACTTTCGCCAGAGCGGAAAATTCTTCTCGTAATAGTAACTTCAGTGTATTCGGTTGGTAATATTCCTTGATCGTTTACGAGTGTAAGTGAGACTTCAGACATACCCATCGGTTTGCGTTCGCGAGTTCCGTTGAAAATCACATTTTCCATCTTATCACTTCTAAGGGTAGTAGTTTTTTGTTCGCCAAGTACCCAACGGATTGCATCTACTATATTTGTTTTACCGCAGCCGTTAGGACCTACAATACCCGTAATACCACGATTGAAACCGATGTTAGTTCTATTTGCAAAAGATTTGAACCCAAATATTTCTAATTTTGATAGAAACAATGTTGTCCTCTAAAAAGACATTAATTGATGTTGTTTAAATGCATTTAAAATATAGAAAAAGGTAGAATGTGTAAGATGATAGTATAGTAAAACTGATGCTCCTGAAATAAATACAAATACTATTCCGTATAAATAAACTGGTAATGGTCTAGTATCAAATACAACATGAATCCCTTTTAGTATTCTAAAGAATATCCAGAAGAAAAACAAAATAAGAAATACAATCACAAAAGAATTTAATTGACCTAATGACAGTATTTTATAAAATATCAGTTCAACTGGTAATAATATAGTAAAAGGGAGTAAAGACCAAACTAGCATATAATAAATAGTGCTGATTTCAACTTTTGTTTTTATAAAGAAAGAAGCAAATTTTATTATTAATGTGACTAAAAATAATTTTACTATAATAATTATGAATAAATAAATAAAACTTTTTTCTGCATTCCAAGCTAAATAACTAAAGGAACTGATAATTTCAGGTTCACCAAAAGAGAGAAGCAGCTTTTCTACTAACAAATTAGTTCTTAAGTAAAAAAGAATAATTGTAAAAAATAATGAGATGGAGCCAACTTCAATTAAAAATAAAATAAATGTATGAATACTAGGGAGGATTCTGTGATCTCTTATATCAGCAAAGAAATTATATGGTCTAAAAAGAGCACGTGTGCAATCTTCTCTGAATTTTTTCTTGGAATTGATCAATAAAGCCATTATAACAGACAAACCTAAAGCTAAAAGAATAAATAATAATTTATTTTCATCTTTTGCATTGCCAATTGGTATTGTAACTTTCTCACCGTTAGTCAGTTTTGATTTTATGACTTTATATGTTATCGAATTAAAATTTGGTGTACCTTGTATAATACCAAGTTTGTATAAATTATTATTGCCGTAACCAGCATATAGAGAATTATAATCACCACTATAATCATAAAAGGTATTAATAAAGAAACCGCTGATTTTATTTGTTTGTGAAATTTTAATAATATTTTCAAAATATTTAGCTTGTGCTTCAGAGGAATTTTTTACTAAATAGCCGCTTGAACTGCCAAGATAATTTGGATAGCTTATTTCACTAATAAATATTTTTTTGGTATCCAGTAATGTGTTTTGACTTTTTAATAATTGTTCGAAATCCTCAATTTGACCAGAGTAAATTTCAATACCGTATAAATCAATTCCGGCAATTGTATTTTCCGGAAGTCCAATGAAAGATGCATAATATAAATTATTCTTTGAAATTCCTTCTAATAATTCTCTTAAAAAATCAAAAGTGAATTTCGAATTAGATAAATATGAACTTCCTAAACCATATATAACTGTATTTGAATATTCATCATATTTTTTTATCAATTCCTTAAAGCGTAAATCTGCTCTAAGTTTAAATTCATTGTTTGAGAGTATTTCTTCAGGAACTGAATTTATAGGTAATTCTATCAGACTAAACAATCCAAGTTCTTCACATAATTTCACAGCAATAGGATTTGGGTAATGTTTTGCAAACCTAACAGCATTAAATCCAGTATTTTTAATTAATGTTAAATCGTCTTTAATTTTTTCAAATGATGATTTACTAAGTAGTAAATTTTCATTTAGATAATATGTTGTCCCTTTAAATGAAAATTCAGCATTGTTAAGTTTCAATCCATTTTGTCCTGATTCTAAAGAATAAAAACTAACCGCACGAACAATTTTATCGACTAACTGCGCCCCTTTGTATAATTCTAAAGAAAGATGATAAATATGAGGAGATGATGGTGACCATACTAGAGGATTGGATAAAGAGAAACTGAATTTTTTTATTAAATCGTTTTTATCATCATTAATAATAAAATCCTGATAATAAATTTTATCAGTTAAATCTTTAGGATTAATATTTACTTTTATACGAACAGATTCTTTCCCGGATAACTCTTTAATTAAATTGGTTAGATTTTGAATTGTAAATGAAAAATTTATATCAGCACTTGAAAGATTACTGCCCAAACTGTAATCGAGATTGAAATTATCAATTCTTGTAATTGGTGATAATTCTATATAAATATCTCTTACTATACCCAGATTTTGTTTTGCGAAAAGAAATCTCTGCTCTGTTGGTATTGTGGCTTTAGAATCTAGTTTTGGATTTAGTTTAATTGATAATTTATTTTCCCCATTATTGTTCAGGATATCTTTAGGAATTTCAACTTCAAATGGTATTTCGCCGCCGGTACGTTTAAATAAACTAAACTTGTTTATAAAAATTTCAATTGCGTAGTTTAAACCATGAACACATAATTTAATATTCTTCCCTTCAATTTCATTAATTGTCAAATCGAGATAGGTCTCAAAAACTAATATCTCATCTCCATTAACTTCATTTGTTATTGGTGTAGCAATTTTTTTATTAGGTTCGTCTTGATAATACACATACCAGTTAGTTAAAGGTTTTATAATTCTAGTTTCAGATATAGAATTTGAGATATAATTGATAAAATTAGAATTATCCGAATTGCGATTAATTATCTTAATTTGAGGGAAAATTACGGTAGAAGTAATGAAAAACTCTAAAATAAGAGCAAATTTAAAGGTTTTTACCATTTTTAGTAAATTATCTAAATAAACCTCTAAATATACTAAAAAAGAGGGGGGATATCAATTTAGTAAAATGCGATTTTACTAAATTTTCGCAGTTTTAATAATAAAATTAAATCGATTCTATTATTTTTATAAAACTATCGGATTTTAAGCATGCACCGCCTACTAATGCTCCATCAATGTCAGATTGCGACATTAATTCTTTTGAATTATCCGGTTTTACACTTCCTCCATACTGAATTGTTAAATTTTCTGAAAAAGTTCTGGAATACATTTTTGTAAGTAATTCCCGGATAAATTTGTGTACTTCTTGTGCTTGATCAGGTGAAGCATTTTTTCCAGTCCCTATTGCCCAAACCGGTTCGTATGCAATTATCAAATTTTCAAGATCCACTTCAGATAAATTGGTAAGCCCTTCACGAATTTGTTCTTCAATAATTTTAAAAGTAATATTTTTTTCTCTTTCACTTAGAGTTTCACCAATACAAAAAATAGGTTTCAATTTAAACTTTATAGCTGCTTTAATTTTTTTATTAATAAGTTGATTAGACTCATTAAATATAGTTCTTCTTTCAGAGTGACCAATGATTACATATTTGCAGCCAACACTAAGAAGCATTGTCGGAGAAATTTCTCCGGTATATGCACCACTTTCTTCAAAGTACATATTTTGGGCACCTAATGAAATTACTGAATCTTTAATCATCACGGAAGCAGTTTCAAGAGATGTAAAAGGTGGACAAATTACAACATCAGCATTTAAAGTTTTGCTGGCTAAAGCATTTTTTAGTTCGGAAATTAGTTTGATAGATGAATTCAAATCATTATTCATTTTCCAATTGCCAGCAATAACATATCTTCTCATTTTATTATTCCAATTTTGATTTTAAAGAATGAATCAACTTACAGCTTCAACTCTTCTGATACCAGGTACTTCACGAATGAGCGCCCTTTCAACTCCAGCTCGTAAAGTCATTTGCGACATAGGACAGTCAATACAAGCACCGGTTAATTTAACTTCAACAATTCCCTCTGGAGTTATTTTAACCAATTCAACATCTCCACCATCAGCTTTCAAATACGGACGGATTGTTTCTAAAGCTTTTTCAACTTTCTCTTTTAAAATTTCAGCCATTATTAACTCCTAAAAAATTTTAATCTCCTAAAAGTATTTCAACTTTAGGAGTTTTAGCAGATAAAATATTAATACTTATTTGAGCTGCTAGATTTTTACTTATTTCAATTATTTTTTTTGCTTCTTCAGAATCAGGTTTTTGATACACAATTGGTTTACCGTTATCCCCACCTTCTCTGATATGTGGATTAATCGGTACAGAGCCCAATAAATTTACGGTAAGTTCTTTTGCTAATTTTTCTCCACCGCCAGTACCAAATATATCATATTTTTTATTTGTATCGGGTGCAATAAAATAACTCATATTTTCTATAACACCTAATATTGGAACATTAACACGTTGAAACATTCTTATAGCTTTTTTTACATCAATTAATGATACATTCTGCGGTGTTGTAACAACTACTGCACCTGTTAGTGGAATGGTTTGTACTAAAGTTAATTGAATATCTCCAGTACCGGGAGGTAAATCGAAAATTAAATAATCTAAATCTCCCCATTGCACATCGGACATAAATTGTTTTATTGCACCACTTGCCATTGGTCCTCTCCATATCACCGGAGCATCATCATCTATTAAAAAACCGATAGACATAATTTTTATACCGTAATTTTCAAGCGGTACCATTTTAGCAGTAACTGTATCTTGATAAATTCTTGGTTTTTCCTGAATACCCATCATCATTGGAATACTGGGCCCATAAATATCAGCATCAATCAATCCAACTGATGCACCTTGTTTTGCAAGGGCTAATGCTAAATTAACAGCAATGGTACTTTTTCCAACACCGCCTTTTCCACTGGCTACAGCTATTGTGTTTTTTACATTAGGTAATATTGAAGATTGTTTTGAATCAAAATTTGATCTAACATTTGCGGTCATATTTACTATTATTTTTTGTGCTGATGGAATATTTTTTTTTATTTCATTAATGCAATCATCATGTATTTTATCTTTCAATGGGCAAGCCGGAGTGGTCAATTCGATATTTACTGAAATTTCATTTCCTGAAATTTTAACATCTTTTACCATATTTAGTGAAACTAGATCTCGATTTAAATCTGGATCAATCACATTTTTTAATGCGGCAATTACAGAATCTGTAGTGATATCGGACATGAATTCTCCATTTAATTGAATGCAAAAATAAGAAAATTGTTTTTATTGGTATAATTAACAAAATAAAACATAAATAGGTTCATAAGCTTATTAATAATAAAGTTAACTGTAAAATATAATTATATATACTTGATATTAAATTTAAGTATGCTTAAATTTTAACTAGTTAATCAAGTGTTTATATGGCAACAATATCAAAAGAAAATTATTTAAAGACAATTTTTAATTATAAAATTACCCGTGGTGAGAATGCTACGACAAAGAAAATTGCAAATGATTTGTCCGTATCTAACGCTGCAATAAGTGATATGGCTAAAAAACTTGCAGATGATGGGATGATTTCTTATGAAAAATACAAAGGGATGGAATTAACAGCTGCTGGTGAAAAAATTGCATTAATGGTAATTAGAAGACACCGATTATGGGAACTTTTTTTAGTTAAAGCACTTGGTATTGGTTGGAATCAAGTTCATGATGAAGCTGAAAAATTAGAACATCATACATCAGAATTTTTAATTGATAAAATTGATGAATACCTTGGCTATCCAGAATTTGATCCTCATGGTCATCCAATACCAAAAAAAAATGGAATTCTTCCGAAATCGCCTAAAGTTATACTTTTATCCGAAGCAGAGAAAAATGTAGTATATGAATTTGTACGAGTTGATGATCGTAACAGTGAAGTTATAAACTATCTAATTAAGGTCGGACTATTATTGAATACTGAACTAACTGTAGTTGACAAATTAGCTTTTGATAATTCTATGACAGTTAGCTTTGATAATAAAGTGCTTTCATTAAGTAAAGAACTTACAAATAGTATATATGTTAAAACTGTAAAAAATTAATGTGAGAATGCAATGAATCCTCTGTATGCATTAATAATTGGAATAATCTTTTTATTATTGATTATTTCTTTGTTTAAACCTAATAGTGGATTAGTATCAAAGTTATTAAAAATTAAGAGGGACACACACAAAGAATTATTAGAAGATATTCTTAAATATTTATATAACTCTGAAATTAATAATAGTGATATCACTACTAAAAAATTATCTGATGAATTGAATCTTTCAATAGATCAAACTGAAAAGTTGATCAATCAAATTGTAAATATGAAACTGGTAAATAAATTGAACGATAATTTGGTACTGACTACTGAAGGAAAAACTTATGCACTTCGAATTATTAGAGTACACCGTTTATGGGAAAAATATCTTGCAGAAAATACAAGTGTTAATGAAACTGAATGGCATAATATTGCGGAACGTAAAGAACATGAATTAGATAAAGAAGAAACTAATCAATTAGCCGCAAAATTGGGCAATCCTTTACTTGATCCGCATGGTGATCCAATTCCAAGTGAATTGGGAGATTTGCCGGGCAGTAATGGGATTTCACTTGATGAATTGAATGATGGGGAATTTGGAAGAATTATACATATAGAGGATGAACCTAAAGAATCATTTGCACAATTGATAGCTATGGGGTTATACCCCGGTATGCAAATTAGAATTTTAGAAAAATCTGATGATAAAATAAGTATTGCTGCCGATGGAGATGAATGTAAATTAGCATACCAGCTAGCCAAAAATATTACTGTTATTCCGCTTTCTGAAAAAGAAATTATTTATGATTCTTTTATTAGCCTTAGTTCAATTAAAGAAGGGGAAACTGCGGAGGTAATTTCTCTTTCCAAAGCACTAAGAGGACAGCAAAGAAGAAGATTACTTGATTTAGGTATTGTACCCGGTTCAAAAATTACAGCACAATTAAAAAGTTTAAATGGAGATCCCACAGCATATGAAATTAGAGGCGCTACAATTGCATTAAGAAAAAAACAATCTGATCATATATTTATTAAAAAAATTGAGAATACTGTATGAGCAATATTAGCTCCAATTGTGAAAACTGTCCCGCACATAATACTTTTAATTTAAAAAAACTCGGTGTTGATATGACCGATTTTGATTATGTGATAGGATTAGCCGGAAATCCAAATACTGGTAAGAGTACTGTTTTTAATAATCTAACCGGGTTACGCCAGCATACCGGAAATTGGCCTGGTAAAACCGTTGCACGTGCTGAAGGAGGTTTTATCTATGCTGATAAGCGTTTCAAAATTGTAGATCTTCCCGGCACTTATTCATTATTATCAACTAGCACTGATGAAGAAATTGCAAGAGATTTTATTTTATTCGGGCAACCCGATGTAACCGTAATAGTTGCAGATGCTACTAGACTGGAAAGAAATTTAAATCTAGTTCTCCAAGTTTTAGAAATAACTAATCGTGCTGTTTTATGTTTAAATCTAATTGATGAAGCAAAAAGACACAAACTAAAAATTGATGATCGATTACTTTCAAAAAAATTGGGAATTCCCGTTATACCTACTGCTGCAAGACAAGGAATTGGCATAAATGAATTACTTAAAAATATTTATGATGTTGCAACCGGTACGTACATCTGCAGACCACACAGAATAAGTAATGAGATTAAAAATGTTTCTAAAGCTGTAGAAGATTTGAATAACAGATTAATAAAAGAATTTCCTGGTTTACCTAATACAAGATGGATTGCACTGAGATTACTTGAAGGAGATCAAAAAATAATTGACGCAGTTCGTAATGGTGATATAAGCCTTCTGGTTAAAGAAGATTTAAGAACAATAATGAATGGTAGAGAAATTAAATGAAAGTTAATGAAAAAAATTCCAGAGAAGCAATTTTAATAGCAGCTAATAGCTATAGATGGGATATTGGTGATAATCTTCATGATTCTATAATAGAAGCTATCTATAAAGATGCTGAACAAATTTCTTCCAAAGTAATCACACCATTAGAAAGTAAATCCAAATTTGATATTGACCGTTTCATAGATAAACTCGTAACAAGTAAATGGACTGGATTTCCGATTATGTTTTTAATATTGGCTTTAATTTTTTGGATTACAATAACTGGCGCTAATATTCCATCGGGAATGATAGCTTCTGTTTTAGTAGATCAATTACATCCTTGGTTAAAAGAAACTGCATTGTCATTAAATGTACCAGGTTTTTTAGTAGGTGTTTTTATTGACGGTGCTTATTTAGCTATGGCATGGGTAATTAGTGTAATGCTTCCGCCGATGGCAATTTTTTTCCCGTTATTTACATTACTTGAAGATTTCGGTTATCTACCGCGTGTAGCATTTAATATGGATAGTTTATACAGAAAAGTTGGAGCACATGGTAAACAAGCTTTAACTATGAGTATGGGATTTGGTTGTAATGCAGCCGGTGTTATTGCTACTAGAATAATAGATAGCCCTCGCGAAAGAATTATTGCAATTATAACAAATAATTTTTCATTGTGTAACGGCAGATGGCCTACTCAAATTTTAATAGCTTCGATATTTATTGGTAGTTTAGCACCACCATCACTTGGCGGATTTTTTTCTGCTGGGGCTGTAGTTTTTATTGCCTTGTTTGGAATTTTTTTAAGTTTAATTGTTTCATGGGGATTGTCAAATTCTGTTCTAAAGGGAGAAGCTTCAACATTTAGTTTGGAATTGCCACCATATCGCCCGCCAAGAATTTTACAAACACTTTACACCTCGTTGATCGATAGAACTATTTTTGTTTTATGGCGAGCATTAGTTTTTGCAATCCCGGCTGGCATTGTTATTTGGTTAGTTGCAAATATAAATGTGGGTGAGATAAGTATTGCTGAAATTTTTATCAACTGGGTTGATCCTTTTGCACTGTTTATTGGTTTGAATGGTGTTATTATTCTAGCATATATAATTGCTATACCAGCAAATGAAATTGTTGTACCTACTATTTTAATGCTTACTGTATTAACAATAAAAATTGCGGGTTTCGGCAGCGGGGATGGGGTAATGTTTGAATTGGAAAACACTGCAGATGTAGCTCTACTATTGAAAGCCGGCGGATGGACAACCTTAACCGGTATCAATTTAATGCTATTCAGTTTATTGCATAATCCTTGTTCAACCACTATTTATACAATTTACAAAGAGACCGGCAGCATTAAATGGACTCTTATTTCGACTTTCTTACCAATTGCAATGGGTATCACAATCTGCTTTTTTGTTACTCAGGTCTGGAGAATTATTGCATGAAGTTTTCCTCTTTGTTTTTCATGATATTTCTATTTGTGTTGAACAATACAAATGCACAAAATATTCCTGATTTGGTTACAGATAGACCGGACATAACAGAATCTGCAGTTCTTGTTCCTACTAATTATACTCAAATAGAAACCGGTTTTGAATTTAATAAGCAAAAATTTCCTGAAAAAAATGAGAATATTGAAATTGATAATTTAATTTTTGCTTCCACACTTATAAGATATGGGATTAGTGAAATGTTTGAATTGCGATTTGGCGGTGAGTATGTAAGTAATAAAGTTACCCAGGATAATCTATCCTTTACATCAAGTGGATTAAGGGGACTATTTGTTGGAACAAAAATCAGCATTATGAAAGATCAAGATATTATCAATGATTTAGCAATAATACTAGAAGCTAATTTACCATATGGTAATGAAAATTTAAGACCAGAAAAATTCGAACCAATCTTAAAAATTACAGCAGCAAAGAATATTTCAGAACTTTTTTCTGTGGGGATTAACTTAGGAGTTGAAAACAACAGCAGTATTAATAAAAATATTTACATCTACAGTTCATCTTTATGCTATGAGATAAGCCAAACAATTTCTGCTTATTTAGAATTATATGGATCTTTAGTAGATAAATTTTACCCAGAACATTTTTTTGATGCCGGTATCACATATCTTCATAAACAAAATATTCAGCTTGATTTATCAGCGGGCTCGATAATTTTTAATGAAATATTTAATTGGTTCGGAAGTTTCGGGATTTCACTCCGCTTACCAAATTAATTACTTAATAACTTCGCGGGTTTTTACAACACTTGCTTTTTTTACAGTATGATTCATCATATATTCTTGGTGGTTTAAAATTGATTCGTTGTAAACAGGTCTATTGAAAATATATTTTCCGGTAGGTAAAAGAATGCGTGCTTTTTGATTATCATTTAAACATGTATTTAATACTTCGTTTATTAAATATTTTTTAATCTCTTCATTTAATATTGGAAAAGTAGTTTCAACTCTTCTATCTAAATTTCTCTGCATTATATCGGCACTGCTTAAATAAATTTCTTCTTTACCTTTATTATAGAAATAATAAATGCGGCTGTGTTCTAAAAATCTTCCAACAATGCTTATAACCCTAATGTTATCACTCAAACCGGGCATTTGCGGAATTAAACAGCTTATACCTCGTACGATTAAATCAATTTTTACACCTCGCAAAGAAGCTTCGTAAAGTGCGGCAATTATTTGCGGATCAACTAATGAGTTTAATTTGAAAATTAAATATCCTTTGTGCCCATTACGAACATTTTTTATTTCTCTTTCAATTAACTCTAAAAACTTCTCTCTTTTATTGATTGGAGCAACGAATAATTCACGATAAGATTTCTGTTCAGAATATCCGGTAAGATAATTAAATATTTCAGACACATCAGCGCAGATATCTTCATCATCAGTAAATAATCCAAGATCAGTATATAATTTTGCAGTAGAAGTGTTATAATTTCCAGTGCTTAAATGTACGTACCTTTTAACACCATCGGGCTCTTTTCTAACTATTAATGTCATTTTACTATGTGTCTTTAAGCCGACTAAACCATAAACAACATGAACTCCGGCTTTCTCAAGTTCGCGTGCCCAGAAAATATTGTTCTCTTCATCGAATCGTGCTTTGAGCTCAACTAAAACTGCAACTTGTTTTTTTCTTTCAGCTGCTTCAACTAAATATTTTACAATGGGGGAATTAGAGCCTACTCGATATAATGTTTGTTTAATTGCTAATACATCCGGATCTCTTGAAGCTTCTTTAATAAAATCGATAACGGGTGTAAAGGATTCGTAAGGGTGGTGCAAGAGTATATCATTTTTTTTAATCTGATTGAATATACTTTCTTCTTCTTCAAAAATTGCGGGTGTTACAGAATGATATGGTTTCTCTTTTAGATGATGATGAGGTAAATCATAGAGTAACATCACATCGCTTAACCCTAAATTACCGTCTATTATGTGTAAATCATCACGTGTTATTTCTAAATTTTCAATCAAAGTTTCAATCATATATTCCGGCATCTGTTTTTCAACTTCCAATCTAACAACCGATCCGAATTTTCTCTGTTTGATATTTTCTTCAATTAATTGAAGTAGATCATCCGCTTCATCTTCTTGTATTTCAAGATCAGTATCACGTGTTATACGGAAACGATAAGCTTCAACAACTTCAACACCAGGAAATAGTAATTGCAGATTTGCTCTTATTAAATCACCAATCCATATATATTTAATCGATCCATTGGAATTTCCATTGTTTCCTTTACACTTAACTATATTATCAATTCTTAACAAGCGTGGTAAAATACTTGGGATCTTAACACGTGCAAAATTTTTCTCTCCGTTAATACGCTTAATCAATATGGCAAAACTCAAACTTAAATTTGAGATATAAGGGAATGGACGTCCGGGATCGAAAGCTAATGGTGTTAAAACCGGATAAATTTCTTTAAGAAAATATTTATTTAAACCGTCTCGTTCTTCTTTATTTAATTCATCAAGATTGCATATGAATATTTTATTTGAACGTAATTGGGGTAGAATATCTTCTTGCCAGTAAGTATAAATCTGTTTTAAAAGCGGTTGTAAAGTTTTTTCAATTATTTGAATTTGTTCTTGGGGGGTAAGTCCATCAATCGAAGTATCAAAAACTTTTGCACGTATCTGTTCTTTTAGTCCAGCTACACGAATCATATAAAACTCATCAAGATTGGAAAAGAATATTGAAATGAATTTTATCCTATCAAGAAGAGGTAATTCCGGATTAATGGCTTCTTCTAATACTCGTTTGTTAAATTCCAGCCAGCTAAGATCGCGGTTGAAAAAATTTTCGGGTTTGAAATATTTTTTTAAGTATTCTTTTGTCATGCAATATTCCTAATAATCCAAGCTAATGTATTTTGTTACTAGATTAATAGATCAATCAACTTTAATCTTTTTAGCAGAAGAAAAACTGTCAAGATCATACTCAATAAGTTTTTCAGGCATTTTTAATCTTTTAATTTTCACTTTAGCTTTTTCAAAAAAAGTTTCAGCAAGAGTATCGTGATAATCTGAAAAAATTACCACTTCTTTAATTCCGGCAGTGATTAATGCTTTAGCACAATTGGTGCAAGGCATATTTGTAATATAAGCAATTGAGTCATGAGTACTAATTCCGTGCGATGAACATTGAAGAATAGCATTCATTTCTGCATGAATTGTTCTAACACAATGATTATCAACTATCATACATCCAGCTTCTTCACAGTGGTCATCTCCAGGTATCGATCCATTATATCCCGTAGAAAGTATCTGCTTATCTCTTACTAAAACACAACCACAATGCATACGCGGACAAGTTGCCCGTTCTGAAACAAGCATTGCTACCTTTAAAAAATATTCGTCCCATGAAGGACGTTTTTTTATTGACTTAGCCATTTTACCATATTCCAATAACGGTGCGAAAATTAATGAATTTATTGATGCTTTTGAAGTGGAATATTTTGTTCTCTTCGGTAAATCGCTTAACTTATAACAAAAACCTTTAAATAATTTAGAAATTTGTTAATAATCGTTGAAATTAATTAATGAGAGATTCCTAAGATGTGGTTAATCAGTACTTCTGTTTAACAATATTTTGAAAGTTGTACCGACATTCAATTCTGAATTTTTTATGAAGATTTTTCCTTTGTGGTAATTTTCTATAATTCGTTTGGAAAGACTTAATCCTAAACCCCAACCTCTCCGTTTAGTTGAATAACCCGGTCTAAAAATATCTTTCCATTTGTTATGCTCTATTCCTTTGCCATTATCTGTAATTTCAATTTCTATCTTTTTTTTATTTTCAGTTACATTCAAATCTATCTTTCCTTGTTTATTTTCCACTGCATCAAGTGCATTTTTAACTAGATTCTCTATTACCCATTCAAACAATTCACTATTTAATTTTGCATGCAAATTATTGCTGCCGCTTAAATTTATTATTACATTTTTACCAAGCTGCGGAAGTCTTCTTTCAAAATACTTAATTACTTTTTCAATTATTTGGTATGGATTTCCATTAATTAATTCTGGTTGAGAACCAATTTTTGAGAACCGATTTGTAATTTTATTTAAACGGGCTAAATCATTCTTAATCTCTTCGGTTGTATCTAAAACTTTATCAGGATTGTTA
>CAYXKL010000064.1:0-15248 GCA_964464825.1 uncultured Melioribacter sp.
GCATTACAAGATCCAAATGTAGCTGGATTTTTAGTAGAGCCGATACAAGGTGAAGCCGGTGTTGTTGTACCCGATGATGGATATCTTTCTAAGGCTTACAAAATGTGTAAAGAAAAAAATGTTTTGTTCATTGCAGATGAAGTTCAAACCGGATTAGCACGAACCGGTAAAATGTTAGCTTGCGAGCATGAAAATGTTCGTCCCGATATTTTAATTTTAGGAAAGGCACTTTCTGGAGGCACAATGCCGATATCTGCTGTTCTTGCCGATGATGATATTATGCTTGTTATCAAACCAGGTGAACATGGCTCTACATTCGGTGGAAATCCGCTTGCTTGTGCTGTTGCTGTATCAGCTCTTCAAGTATTAAAGGATCAAAAATTGGATGAGAATGCTGATAGACTTGGAAAAATATTCCGTGAAGGAATTTTAAAAATTAAATCCGATATGATTGAACTTGTTAGAGGTAAAGGACTATTGAATGCCATTGTTATAAAACCTAAGAATGGTAAAGAAGCATGGGATGTTTGTTTGAAGATGAAAGAAAACGGATTGTTAGCCAAACCAACACATAAACATATAATTCGTTTTGCACCGCCTCTTGTAATAACGGAAGAACAGATTAAAGAAGCTGTTGGAATAATAGAGAAATCATTAAAAGAAATAAATAATTAATATTTTATAACAGCAGTAGTTACTAATCTGCTGCTTTTTTATTAAACAAAAAAATGAAAATTCTAACAACTACATTTTCAATCTCAACTAAGGGTCATAACCAAATAATTGATATAACTCAAATAGTACAAGATGTTTTGATTAAATCAGGATTGAAAGAAGGAAGTGCTCTCATATTTGTACCCGGTTCCACAGCCGGTATTACAACAATGGAGTACGAACCCGGTTTAATAAAAGATATAAGTGAATTCTACGAACAATTAATTCCTTCAAATAAAAAATATCATCATAATGAAACGTGGAATGATGAAAATGGATATGCCCATGTTAGAGCTGCTCTGCAAGGTGTTTCTTTTACAGTTCCATTTACTAATTCAAAATTAATGTTGGGTACTTGGCAGCAAATTGTCTTAATAGATTTTGATAACCGATCTAGGAATAGGAATGTGATTGTTCAGCTAACGGGAAACTGAAATGAAAATATTTTCAAAAATTGCCATACTATTTTTTATTCCGATATTAATTTTTTGCTGGGGCGATAAAGGACATAAAAAAATTACTGCATTTGCATTCAAATTATTACCATCAGAAATAAATTTTTCAGATTCGGTTAAAGAAGAAATTATTAATCGTTCAGTCGATCCTGATTACAGAAAAAAAGAAGATCCTACTGAACCTAATAAACATTTTATTGATATCGATTATTACAAAGAATTTTTAGAAGGTAGAATGATTCAATCCTATGATTCACTAAAGTTGTTATATCCCGATTCTGTAATCACAGATATAGGAATTCTGCCGTGGGCTACAATTGATACTTATCAAAAATTAGTAAACGCATTTAAATCGAATAATAAATCCCAAATCATATTATATGGATCTGATTTAGCTCATTACATAGCAGATGGACACCAGCCCTTGCACACAACACTAAATTACAATGGACAGCTAACATCGCAGAAGGGGATTCACTTCCGGTACGAAATTGAAATGTTCGATAAAAATTTAGATGAGCTCGATATCAGATTTATTACTCCAACACCAAAGTATGTTAAAAATGTTGAAGATTTCATTTTCGATTATATCACAAAATCTAATACTTATGTCGAGTTGATTTTATCAGCCGATAAATCGGCATCTAAAAATTCTAAATATCTTTACGATGACGAATATTACCGAGCACTTTGGTTCCGCACAAAATATATTACATCTGATCAAATAAATACTGCTGCTTATGCACTTGCGTCATTAATTTATAGCGCATGGATCGATTCAGGAAAACCAATTAACAAAATATGATGCAAATGAAATTTGTTACAATATTCGGTAGTTCTGTTCCCAAACCTGGTGATAATGAATATGAAATTGCTTACAAGCTCGGATCTTATTTAGGTAAGAATAGAATTAATGTATGTACTGGCGGTTTCCAAGGTATTATGGATGCTGTTTCTAAAGGGGCTATAGAAAATAATGTGCATGCAATTGGGATTACACTCGATATTTATAACGCAAGACCGAGTAGATATTTAACTAAAGAGATTAGATGTCATACACTTTTCGAACGATTAAAAAATTTAATTGAATTAGGTAATGCTTATATAGTTTTGCAAGGCGGAACCGGTACAATGCTGGAATTAGCATTGGTATGGGAATATCTTAATAAAAATATGATTGAAGAAAAACCTTTTGCATGTCATGGGTCAATGTGGAAAAGTATTGTTGAACTGATGGAAAAACAGATTGTTAACGAAGGAAGAAAAACCGGATTGATTAAATGCTTTGATGATATTTATTTATGTGCTGATTTTATAATAAACAAATTGCAGAACTGATATTACCCGCTGATTTTATCAACTACTAAATTGTAAACTAAGTCCACTCCCAATTCTTTAATACATTTAAATTTTATATCAGTTCTTGTGCATGTTAATGGTTTGGGTGAGTAATAAAAACAAGGTGAGCATTCTAATTCTAATGAAGCTATAGAATAATTGGTTTGCCATGGATATATATAATTTTTGTTAGTTGGACCGATTACTGCTACAACATATAATTTAAGTGCTGATGCTATATGCATAAGCGCTGAATCATTTGTTACAAATACTTTACATTTATCCATTATGGCAGCTGCATCAATTAATGAATTAACTTCAACTTGAATGCATCTTTCAGAATTTGTGAGTGATTGTATTTCATCTTTTAAATTTTTTTCTTCCTGACCACCGAAGAGTAAAACAAAAGCATTTTTTTTATTGATTAATTTATTTGCTAGTTCAGCAAATTTGTATGTCTCCCATCTTCTTTTATCATGATTTTTCAATGTTGAACAGCCGGGATGAAATCCGATTATTAAATCATCACTTTTGATATTCTGTTTATATAAAAAACTATCAGCAGTTTTTCGATTATTTTCATCTAATACTATTTTAAGTGGAGAAATCAACTCGCTTTGTTTACCGGTTATCAATTCACATATCCTAATATTTTCTTCAACATTGTGAAAGTTATCATTTTCCTCAATCGTAATATTATTAAGCCATCCTAAATTCAAGAAATCTTTTCTTAAATATTTTACCGCTACTCGTTTCTTAGCACCGATTAAAAAATTTATCAAGTTGTATTCCTTACGGTTAGAGGGATAAATATTGATGGATATATCATATTGTTTCCGGAGCTTTAGAACAAAGTATAATGATTCAAATTTTGGTGCACTTAAAAAATCATGATATAATACTTTATTTATTTCAGGCAAATTTTCATAAATATCGCTTACACCTTTGAACATTACTAAAGCATCTATTTTAGAATCAGGAAAATCTTTTTTTAATTTTATTAGGGAGGGAGTGAACATTAAAGCATCACCAATACCGGATAAAGCAATTATAAGGATTCGCATATTGAATGAAATGTAGTTAAAAAAATAGGCACACCAAAGTGTGCCTTTATAAAATTATCTTAATTGTTGAGGAACAGACTCAAGTGTATCCATACCGGCTAATTTACGGTACTGATTCAGCAGACCTCTTACTGTTTCATCATTTGGAATTATTGATTGCAATTGAGAAAGCAAATCAACAGCTTCGTTATATCTTTTCAAATAATCATAGTGAGTCAAAAGTAAGTCGTATGGATTATACCAGCTTGTGAAATCTCTTGGATTCTTTTCTAGAGAAATTTTTGCTGCATTTATTACTTCATCAGCATAAGCTTTGTATTGTTTCATAGCACCGGCATTGTAATAAATTTTTGAAATATCATGTTTTATACGGTAATCCATAGCAATTACACTTCGTGGAATTTTCTTTTCCATAACATCAAGTGCTTCAACTACTTTATTATAATTTTTTTCCTGATATAAATAATATAATGCTAGTCTAATAAATGCATTTCTATAATTTTGGGTTAACCTCTCGTGGTTTTCATCAAAGAAAATATCTTTATCATTTAAACTTCTGAATTTAAATCCTGGCTGATAAGTTTTACTGAATCCTTCAGGTTCCTCCAATAACTGTTTTCGCAGAATTGGTTCATTGATATATTCGATTGATTTTGTTTCAGATTTTTTTGGTACAAATTTCATAGCCATCCCTTCCATCTGGAGATATTCATCAAGATTCAATCTGCCATCTTCTGATGTTGTTGCAGCAAAATAAACCGGTCGTTCAAATTTACTTTGCATAAGTATATCAAGTACAACTAAATCCTGAGCACGTATTGCGCCAACTTCACCAAATGTTACAGTGTTTTCCATTTTCCATTTTAATCTGCCGGAATTAATTACAGATGTATCAGAAACATTGTATTGTTTGATTATATTTGCTGGTACATCCATAAACATGTCTCTCGGTTCCCATTGAATAGGACCAATCTTATCGATCTCTTCATCAGTAAAACTAATATCAACTTTTTGTGAACCGTATGGCTCGTTATTTTTTAATTGCTTTACATACCAAGGTGTATTCAGTAAACTTAAACAAGCAACACGTACATCCCGCCGGACACCTTCAACATCTTGTAAATACCAAAGTGGAAAAGTATCGTTATCACCGTTTGTGAATATAACAGCATTCGGTTCAACACTTTGAATCAGATTATAAGCATAATCCCACGGTACATAATTTTTTGATCTGTTATTTACAAAATAATTAGCATTGAACATATTTAAAGGGATTGCTATAAATCCTACTGCAAGTAAAATATAAATAATCGGTTTTAAGTTTGATATTTTTTTGAAATTCTCCTGAATAAGTTCAATCAATCCTTTCATTCCGATAGCAATCCAGATTGAGAAGACAAAGAAAGCACCAACATAAAAGTAATCCCGTTCTCGTGGTTGCGGCTGCTGTTGATTTTGATAGAATGCTGTAAGATAACCGAGAAAGATAAACATCGTTAAAAATATAGATGCCATTTTCCAATCTTTTTTGAAATGGAAATAGATTCCGAATAATCCGACTAAAAATGGTATTGCGAACATTTCGGTAGCATCCACACCGCTATCCTGATATGTAGATTCTTTACCAACGTAATTCCACATTAAATATCTGTTGAACATGTGATCTAATTGATACGACCAAAGAAAATCAAGATCGCTTGAATAATTTGTATATATGCTCATCTGATGCGGTTCGTTGGAATATCTTCTCTTAAAAGTTGGGAAGTCACCATATTGCTCACGGTTAAGATATGATTCTAACTCAGGGAAAGTTTTAGGGCTATTCATATTTATTGGTGTTTCCTGATTAGCCCTGATTATAATCATTGCATAAGAAGTAACACCAATCAATGCAAAGAATGCACACTTGAAAATTAAGTTAAGCGTGCCTTTGTCTCCTTTTCTTGTGTAATAAATTCCGAATCCTAAAGCGGCAAAAATTAGAACTACAACTGCAATATCGAGTACTATATTATTTTGTCCGATTGATGTAATTATTTTTGGTACATATTTCACCATACCGGGATAAACACCGATGAGTGCAACACCTCCGATAATTATCGGCAGATAGAACGAATTTCTCTGGAATATTTTTTTATAAAGTGCACCCATGAAAAGTAAACTTACGGCTACAACAATCATTAAAAATCTTGAATCAACTTCTTTGTACTGCTCCATGTTGGGCGGATTACTATCTGTTTGAGAGCCCCACATTATTACAGCAATAGCAAGAATAATTACAGAGTGAATTATAAAAATTACACCGGTCTTTTTTAAAGTTTCTTCATCACTTACATATTTTCTGAAAATTACAGTCATCACCACCGGCACAATAGCAAGTACAGCCATTAAGTGAACACCGGTTGATAAACCAATTAAGTATGCAATTAGTATTATATATTTCTCATTATCTTGTTCATCTGCTTTTTCATTCCAGGTTATCATTAACCAAGTAACTAATGCAATAAAGAAAGTTGAAAATGCGTAAACTTCTGCTTCTATTGCATTGAACCAAAATGTGTAGCTGAACGCTAAAGATAATGCCCCGATTGCAGAGGAAAGATAAACTGTAATCGAATCAAATAGATTTTCTTCTACTTTGTTTCTGAAATTTTGAATCAGTTTTACTGCAATTAGATATAAAAACATTACTGTAAAAGCACTCGATAAAACTGAAATCATATTTATCCGCAGACCTATATTTTCAGCAAATGGTATTAATGAAAAAATTCTGCCGAGTAGTAGAAAGAATGGTGTACCTGGTGGGTGGGGTACTTGCAGATAATAAGCAGAAGCAATAAACTCACCGCAATCCCAAAATGAAACTGTTGGCTGAACTGTTGCTAAATATGTTATTAAGCTTATTAAAAAGACAGCAAATGCAATAACTCTGTTTAAAATTTTTGAATTCATTTTTCACCTTTTCCGCAGTATTAAAGCCGGGTAATTTATAATATGATTAACTATCCGAAGTTGAGTCATTTGGTTTTTTGAACAAATCATCCAAGTTTTTTCTTACACGGTTAACATGATATTTTTCATACATCAATTTCAATTTTCCCAAAGATAGACTATCTAATTCCTCCTCATCTTTATCTCTTTTTACAAACATTTTGTAGTCATCCAATTCTTGTCTTTCAAATTTTCTTTCGTATCTTTTCAAAGTATCTAAGTACAATTTTTGTTCTCTTGTGCGCATAATTGAATCTTTTTTCCATCAAAAATTGTGGGTCAAATTAATCAAAAATTCAAAGAATAAAAAACTTAATTAAGGTACTAAGGAATCATTACTATGCAAGTTTACAAATCATTTGTTCCAATTGTTTCCGTTATAATGCCTACTTTTAATCGTGCCGGATTAATAGAGCGAGCAATTGATTCGGTTATCAATCAATCATTTAAAGAATGGGAATTAATTATTGTTGATGATGGCAGCAGCGATGAGACTTTCTTAATTATTGATAAATACATGAAACGATATGATAAAATTAGATATATGAAACACTCGAACCGTCGCACTCCGCTTGCTACAAATGCCGGTATCTTAGCATCGTGTGGTGAGTATCTTGCTTTTTTAGGAAGCGATGATGAATATAAACCTGATTTTCTTAAAAAGAGAATTGAGTTATTAAATTCAAATCCTGAAATTGATATGCTGCATGGCGGAGCGGAAATTATTGGTCATCCATACGTTAAAGATAAAAATGATCTATCTAAAGAAATTCACTTATCCGAATGTGTTATTGGAGGAACATTTTTCGGTAAACGGAAAATATTTCTTGAATTAGATGGATTTAAAGATTTGAAATACAGTGATGATTCAGATTTTTTTGAACGTGCTGCTGAAAAATATAAAATAGATAAAGTTGAATGGCCTGATTACATATACTATCGGGATACCCCCGATAGTATATGCACTACAATTGAGTAATTATTTTTTATTATAGAAAAACATTACATATCCGGAAAGTATAAGAGTAACAATTAATTGTAAATATACCGGAGTAGCTATCAAATCACCTTCAATTAATCCGAAAAGAACTAATCCATATTTAATTCCATAGTAATAAATCTTACTTATTAAAATACTTCCAAACATCGAAACAAAATTATTGTTTAGATATTTTATTAAAAGATTAAAGAGGTAAACATTTATTAACAATTCACTAACTATCAATACTGATTTAATAATTGATGGGTGAGTAGAAATCAAAAATGAGAATACCGGTAATACAATCGCAATTAAGTAGCTGTTCTTTTTAGAAGTGTGAATGATAGAAAGTATTAATAGAATCCTCATTGGTTCTATTAAGTAAAGAGGAAAAGCAATTAAATGTGATAATGCCGGTAAAAAAGTAATTATAAATAATGCTGATAGATCAATTAAAATAGTTTTTATATCCATTTTGGATATGCTTATTGAGTTTGTATTCATAATTAACCTATATTTTTTTATTCCCTTGAATACAATATAATATGTTTATATCTTTTTTATAAAGAAAAAATAAATCTCGAGAGACTAATGGATAGAAGAGAATTTTTACAAAGAAGTCTTCAAGCTGGATTGCTTGCCGGTTCTGCACTAACGATACCGGGATTTTACGGTAAGTATATTACCAGAAACAGTAAAACCTTAACCGAAAAATTTGATATGGTTGCAATCAAAGGCGGCGAGCCGGAGGCAATGTTTGATGAAGCTATCAAACAGCTTGGCGGAATGACTTACTTCGTTAAGAAGAATCAGAAAGTTTTGGTGAAACCGAATATCGGATGGGATGTTATTCCTGATTTAGCGGCGAACACTAATCCTAAATTGGTTAAACGGATAATTGAACATTGCTTCAATGCCGGGGCAAAAGATGTTTACGTGTTTGACCATACATGCGATGATTGGAGAAGATGTTATGAGAACAGCGGAATTGAAAAAGCTGTGAAAGATACCGGCGGTAAAATTGTCCCTGGAAATTCTGAAAGTTATTATCAGGAAGTAACAATTAAAAACGGAAAGAAATTGAATAAGGATAAGGTTCATGAATTGGTTCTCGATTCTGATGTGTTTATTAATGTTCCGGTTTTAAAAAACCACGGTTCGGCAAGATTAACAATCTGTATGAAAAATATGATGGGTGTTAACTGGGATAGAGGATACTGGCATCGTAATGATCTGCATCAATGCATAGCGGATTTCTCAACATTCCGCAAACCTGATCTAAATGTAGTTGATGCTTATGCTGTTATGAAGAAAAATGGACCGCGCGGAGTTTCGAAAGCTGATGTTGTTACAATGAAATCACAAATTCTTGCAACCGATATGGTTGCGGCTGATGCAGCTTCGGCTAAATTATTCGGCATTGAACCTGATGAGATACCGCATATAAAAATTGCAGATTCTATGGGTTCCGGAAAAATGAATCTTGAAGGGTTAAACATTAAACGAATTATTTTATAATTACCGGCGATACATTTTTCATTGAATAGATCTCCGGCTAAAACCGGCCTTGATATATGATCACTTCTCATTTGCGGAAAATCAGAATTGTCTTATCAATACTTTTTATTATCCCAACGACTTTTGTTCTGATTGATTTTTCAGGATTGATTCCCGCAAATATCATTAATGATATTCTTTATTTTCAGTTTATCCCGTCTATACTTAAGTCAATATCATATTTCTCATTTATAACTACCGGATTTATACTTGTAATAATTTTGACAGTGCTGTTTGGCAGAGTTTATTGTTCAACAATTTGTCCGCTCGGGTTTCTTCAAGATGTGATTAGTTATATCTCTCGTAAGTTCAAACGGAATAAGAAGAAGAAAAAATTTGAATTCCTGAAAGAACAAGTAATTCTTAGATGGATTCTGTTTGTAATTCCGGTATTGCTATTTGTTTTCGGATTTGGAATTGGACTTAATCTGTTTGACCCATACAGCATATACGGAAGAATTGCCGGTAATTATCTTCGCCCGATATACATTGGAATAAACAATCTTGCATCATCAATATTGGAATCATTTCAAATCTATTCTCTTTTCCCTTTTGATATAAAAACTTTTAATCTGATACCATTTGCAATTACAACCGCTATTTTCTTATTTATTGCTTATCTATCATTTACTAAAGGGAGATTGTATTGTAACACTGTCTGCCCAGTTGGTACGATCCTGGGATTAATTTCCAGGATTTCTCTTTTCAAGATTGTGATTGAAAAAGAAGAATGTTTAAGTTGCGGTGTTTGTGAAAAAGATTGTAAGTCAAGCTGCATAAATAGTGATGAAATGTCAGTTGATATGTCGCGGTGTGTCGGCTGCTTCAACTGTCTGCAGTCATGCCCAACGGAAGGAATAAAATATAAGTTTAGTTTGCCGCTTAAAAAGTTAAATAATAACAAAATTGATCAAGCAAAAAGAAGTTTTTTAATTTCATCTGCAGTTTACATCACTACAGTTTCATCTTTATTTGCCCAGGTGAAGAAGAAAATTGTTGCAAGCAAACCAAGTACAGTTCCAGTTTTTAGAAAAAATGCTGTATCACCTCCCGGATCAATTAGTATTGAGCGATTCAACAGCAAGTGTACAGCTTGTCATATGTGTGTCAGTGCATGTCCGACACAAGTATTGCAGCCCTCATTTTTAGAATACGGTTTTCTCGGTATTCTTCAGCCAAGGTTAGATAACATAGCTGGTTTCTGCAATTTTGATTGTGTAATTTGTTCGGAGGTCTGTCCCACCGGTGCAATTTTACCGGTTAATCTTGAGAAGAAAAAATTAACCCAGTTAGGTTTAGCTAAATTTGTAAAGGATAATTGTATTGTACACACGGAAAAAACTGATTGCGGTGCTTGTTCCGAACATTGCCCGACAAAAGCTGTTCATATGATTCCGTATGAAAATAAATTGGTAATTCCCGAAGTGCGTGATGAATATTGCATCGGATGCGGTGCGTGTGAATATGCATGTCCCACAAAGCCGTACAAAGCGATTTATGTTGAGGGGAATGAAATTCATTTAACCGCAAAGAAGAATGAAGAAAAAGAAGCAAAACCGGTTGAAATTAATTTGAAAGAAGAATTTCCGTTTTAAAACTATGATTAAAATCATTTCACTACTTTTAATACTAACAGTTATTTCTTGCAGTACTACCTCCGAACCCAATAATAACAACAACGGTACTGAACCCGATACTACAACACAGAACTTTACATTTGAAACTTATGAATTCGGTGATGGTTTTGAATCGAGTTCTTTTAATGATGTGTGGGTGTTTGATGAAAATAATATCTGGGCAGTAGGATATATTTCTGATGCCGCTTATGGTAAAAGAAATATAATGATAATTGATGAAAATGGGGTTGGACACCCCAAAGGATCACAATTTAGTAGCGCTGGAATCTACGGTATATGGGCACAAGATACCAGCGATGTATTTTTTACTACTGGACTAGTGCGTCGGTATTATCAAGGTAAATTTTTAACCTTTAATTTTAGTGGAATGGATTTTTCTGGAGGGCGAGCTATACATAAACTTTGGGGAAGTAAAAGTGATAATGTATGGGGAGTAGGTCCCTGGGGAACGATAGTACATTACAATGGAACAAACTGGACACAGATAGAATTTGACCGACAATGGTATTTCTATGGAATAACCGGTAACAAAGAAACTGGTATTGCTTATGCGGTTGCAAGAAATTCAAGTTTTATTACAATTATTGTTAAACTAATAAATAATAAAGCCGAAATAATTTATCAAAACAATGAACCTTCTGCCTATAGTATAAAATTTTATGACAATGAAAATCTTATACTATCTAATAATAAAGTATGGTTATTTAATTTATCAACCAGATCAACTCAAATTCTTAGTCAAATTAGTGGCGGTTATTTTTTACCCATACAAGCATATTATAATAAAAATGATATTTATTTTTTCGGAAATTTGATCGGAGTTGGCGAAAGATTATTACATTATAATGGAATTAGAATTAAAGATATTCCATTTTCGAATAGACTCGGAGTTATTTATGGAGGTGCAGCAGCTATTGATAATTTATCAATAATGGTGGGTTTCTCAAATAATAAAGCATATTTAGTAAAAATTAAAAGAGTTGACTAAAAATTTATACATATTTAAGATATGTAAGTATGACTACTAAAAAATTTACACTTCAAAAATATTTTCTGGTTTATCTTTTTCAATTGCCCATTTCAAAGGATTTTGTTCAATATACCTCCTTATGTTAACCCATTCTTTTTCATTTCTAATAATCCGGTCGTAAAATCTGGATTGCCGAACAAAGTTTGTATAATCGTTCAAGTTAGCCCAGTGTTTAACAGAACCTTTATATTGATTAATAATTTGTCCCAGTGTTGGTGGTCGTAGAGACGCCCGATCGGGCGTCTCTACAATTGAATTGATAATTATTATCCCATGAAGATGATTCGGCATAATTACATAATAATCTAATTCGACACTGACAAAATGTTTTGGGATATTTTCCCAATATGTTTTGGCAATTTTTCCTAACTCATTTAATTCCATCTTTTCGTTTATTACACTTCCAAAATAATGAATGTGATTTTTTGTATTTATGGTTATATAATACCACCACGGATTAGTATAATCCCATTCTTTATATCTTGCTGTTTCTATACGGTATTTATTCTGATATTTTGACATTGAATAAATAAATTATGATAGAAATTGAGACGCCCGATCGGGCGTCTCTACGGTTATTTTGGTTGTTGTGCTAATATTTTTTGATATTCCTCTAAAGGAACATCAATTAATCCTGAACGAAATACACGGGCAGTTAACATTACATAATTTTTGTTTTTATGAAATACATCCTTAAACATCGGTAATGCTTCATTCATCTTTCCAATATTGGCAAGTGATACAGCGGTCCAGTATTTCATCTCTTCATTTTCGGGGAACATCTGCATAGCCGCTGCATAGTGATCCAATGCCGATTTGTGATCTCCTTTTTCAATTGCAAGGTCGCCATTGTTCATATGTTCGTATGCACGGTGGACCTTTAATAATCTTGCTAACTCAATTAATGGTTCTGGACTGTCATCTACGCGGAGATCAACTAATTTATCTTCCCAAACTTTTCCGGTAGGTTTACCTCTATAAACAACAAGTGCCGCTGATTGTCTTCCGCGAATATCACCGCCTTCTTTTTCTGCAGCTTCAAGTGCAGTCAGCATTCTTTCTGCTAATGGTCCATTCGATTTTTTATATGCCTCTGCCATTGCCGGCCAAACGGTGTTGTTCAACATCATATTTGCTTGAACAGAAAAATTATCACTAACAATGTGTCCGGCTTCTTTAATGCATTTCAGTCCAGTATGAGTGGCAACTCTTCCTTTGGAATCAAGTACAGCTAATTGACGGACATCTCTTCCATCATCCGATTTTATTAATGTATCCACAACTTCTTGAGGACTCATACCCTTTTTAAGCAATTCAAGTCCGCGTACACCAAAAGAAACATTAACCAATGATTGAGTAGCAATAACACCAACACCGGCTTCTCCCCATGTAACAACAGTACCAACAGAGAACCAATGCGATTGTACTGCAACTCCCATATCGCCGGTTACCGGATCATAAGCTACTATAGAATATGTATGTGCTAATGGTTCATCACTAAAGAAAGTTTGTGCTGAAATATTTATTGTGATAAGCAGTAGGTATAATGAAATTAACCGTAATTTATACATTTTTTCCTCCTAAAAAATTTTTCTGAGAACTAATTAAAATTTAAGGTGTAAAAAAATACCATTTAAGTATTTGATTCTCAAAATGGTCAAAGTTATTTTCGGCAAGCATTTTTTAATAATAATACGGAGTTGAAATGAAGTTGCTTAAATATTCATTAATTGCATTTCTATTTGCATCACTAAATTTTGCACAGACACAAATTACGGATTTAAAAACATTAGAAGATTCAATTAGTTACAGCATTGGACAGAATGTTGGTAGGAATTTAAAAGATCCGGAACTAAAAGTTAATTTTGAAATTCTTGCAAAAGCTATGAAAGATGCTGCTGAAGGGAGATCATTATTAAGTAGTGAATCTATGGATAAATGTCTGATGGAACTTAATAACCGTATCACAACCAAAAGAACTGCAGAGATGAATGCGGTTAAAGAAAAAAATAAAATGATTGGTGATGAATTTTTAGCTAAGAATAAAACTGCCGAAGGAGTAATTACACTTCCGAGCGGATTACAATATAAAATCATTACTACCGGAAATGGCGCACAACCAACTTCAAATGATAAAGTTAAAGTTCACTATAAAGGAACTTTGATAGATGGTCGTGAATTCGACAGTTCGTACAAAAGAAATGAGCCGGCGGTATTCGGTGTAACACAAGTAATCAAAGGTTGGACTGAAGCTCTGCAACTAATGCATGTAGGTGATAAATGGATGCTCTATATTCCTTCGGAATTAGCTTATGGTGATAGAGCTGCCGGTGAATTGATACAACCGGGATCAACATTAATTTTTGAAGTGGAATTACTTGATATCGTTAAATAATTTTAAATATTTTTCATTACGGACTTAGCGGAAACGTAGCGACTTTGCGTGGAAGAAAGATTTTTTCACGCAAAGGGCGCAATGAAATCGCGAAGAACGCAAGGTAAATTATTCGACTTTTATATTGAGTTTGTTCTTCCAAACTTCATAAGATGGTCTAACATTTCCATTTTCATCATACAAACCGGTATCACGCCATACTTTTGTAATATCGTCAGGACTTCCAAAATCTTCCCATAGTTCATCATAATCTCTTAAAACAAAATTGACTATGAATCGGACATCATTATTATCGCATGCATCAAACATTTGTTCAATATAATTTTTTTGTTTTTCCGGTGAACCGTTAAATACGATTGACCCACCTTGAATTGAAAAGGTTTGAGCCGGATAACCGGTTTCTGTTATACATATCGGTTTACTACTCATTGCAAACAAAAGTTTAAACAAATCGGTAGGTATTGATTCTGCAAAGTATTTACTTAAAAATGGATAAAGTGAAATTGCAAAATAATCGGTATAGGGTAGAATATTGTTGAATCCAACTAATTGTAATGTATTATTTGCTGTTGTATAATCATTTATCAAATCCATTCCTGATAATGAGACCATAATGGGTAACCGCGGATAGATTTTTTTAAGCTCGCTATAAACATATTTATGCAGATCGAGATATGCATTCCATTTGTTCATTGTCTCATCTGCATTGATAAGAAGATTAACCTCAATACCAATAATTATATAATCCGGATTAAAATTTTGAATTATTCTTTTACAATAATTCAGGTATGCAGTTTTAACATTTGGATTATTGAAATTATAAAATAACCATGGTGTAGGTAACGGTTGATCTCCATGTGCATTTTTATAAAGTGCTAATCCGTTTCTCTCAAAATTAATTGGCGTTACTGCTACAACTTTTTTATGTGTTAGCGGTGTTTTTGATATTCGGTACTGCCAATCAACAGTAATATTTGTGTGGTAATCCTGATCGTAAAGCGATTCCTCCCATGGAATACCATCAACAAAATGGTCAAGAATTATATCTGCATCCGTAGATATTTTGGTATAAACATATTCTTGTGCTT
>CAYXKL010000065.1:0-14870 GCA_964464825.1 uncultured Melioribacter sp.
GTATTGACTTCTTAAACAAACCAATATCAACTGCATTTATTAAGTTATCAATTAATATTAGCCATTTTTTATAATATAAAAAATTAATTTGCATTAGCTTAATTATCTAAGGATTTACCATTATAAGTGAAGTTTTCTTTCTTTTTTAAGTTAATATGTACCCTAAAACTTGATAATTTATTAAATAGAAAAAATTAATTTTATATATGTTAATAAATATCATTTGGAGGGATTATGAAATTCCGTTATAGTTTATTAGTAATAATATTTTCATACAATTTTATTTTAACTGCACAAGAATTAAAATATCCGCAAACAAAAAAAATTGATCATGTAGATGAATATCATGGTATAAAAATATCAGATCCATACCGCTGGTTAGAAGATAACAATTCTTTAGAAACAAAAAATTGGGTTGAAGAAGAAAACAAATTAACTCAATCATACTTAAATAATATTCCATTCAGAGAAAAATTAAAAAATAGATTAACCGAATTATGGAATTTTGAAAAATATTCAGCACCATCTAAAATTGGTACTCATTATATATTTTCCAAAAATGACGGTTTGCAAGAACAAAGTGTAATTTATATCCAAAAAGGATTGTACGGTGATCCTGAAGTTTTTATTGATCCCAATAAATTCTCGGATGACGGCTCAATAAGTTTAGCTGGTTTATCATTTTCGAATGATTACAAATATGCCTCTTATATGATATCTAAAGGCGGATCTGATTGGAGAGAAATATTTGTTCTTGATGTCAATACAAAAACATTAAAAAGTGATAAAATTCTGTGGGCTAAATTCACCGGTACTGCATGGTATAAAGATGGATTTTTTTATAGCAGATATGATGCACCAAAATCCGGTGAAGAATTAAAAGGTAAAAATGAATTTCAAAAATTATATTATCATAAACTTGGCACTGATCAATCGGAAGATAAATTAATAATGGAAGATAAAGAGAGACCTAAAAGAGGTTTTGGTGCCGGTGTAACAGATGATGAAAGATTTTTAATTATTAGTGTTTGGGAAGGATCTTCATCAAATAATGGTCTAATGTATAAAGACTTAACAAAAGAAAGTGAAATCAAATGGGTATTCGATAAATTTGACGGCGAATACAATGTTATTGACAATATTGATAACAAGTTTTTAATAATTACAAATTTGGATGCACCAAAGAACAAAATTATTCTCGTGGATCCTGAAAAGCCATCAAAAGAAAATTGGCAAACAATAATACCAGAATCAGATCATGTTATGCAAAATGCTTCATACATTGGAGGGAAATTATTAGTTACATATTTACAAGATGTAGCTAATCACGTTTATGCATATGATTTATCAGGCAAATTAGAGTATGAAATTGAGCTGCCTGGTTTGGGTACTGTAAGCGGCTTTGGAGGTAAAAAAGAAGAGACCGAAACTTTTTACACATTTACATCTTTTACTTATCCAGCTACAATTTACAAGTATGATATATCTAAAAACAAATCTGAATTATTCCGTAAATCGGATATAAAATTTAATATGGATGGATATACAACAAAGCAGATATTTTATGAAAGTAAAGATGGTACGAAAATTCCTCTCTTTATTGTTCATAAAAAAGATTTAAAGTTAGATGGTAATAATCCAACATTACTTTACGCATATGGCGGTTTCAATGCTGCAATGCAGCCTTCATTTTCAGTAACACGAATTCCATTATTAGAAAATGGTGCTGTTTATGCATTAGCTTGTATTAGAGGCGGTAGTGAATATGGTGAAGATTGGCATAAAGCCGGTATGCTAGATAAAAAACAAAATGTATTTGATGACTTTATTGCAGCAGCTGAATGGCTAATTAAAAATAAATACACTTCATCAGAAAAACTTGCTATTCAGGGCGGTTCTAACGGCGGATTGTTGATTGGTGCAGTGATTAACCAGAGACCTGAATTATTTAAAGTTGCTTTTCCAATGGTTGGTGTAATGGATATGCTTCGATTTCACAAATTCACTATTGGCTGGGCGTGGGTGCCAGAATATGGCTCCAGTGATGATCCGGAACAATTCAAATTTTTATATGCTTATTCACCTTTACATAATTTAAGAAAAGGAACTGACTACCCGGCTACTATGGTTACTACAGCAGATCATGATGATAGAGTTTTTCCAGCACATTCATTTAAATATGCTGCTGCTCTTCAGGAAATGAACAGTGGAAAAAATCCAACATTAATTAGAATTGAAACTAAAGTGGGTCACGGTGCCGGAACGAGTACTTCAAAATCAATCGAACTTTATACAGATCTTTGGGCTTTCATGTTTTATAATATGGGATTAACATTTTGATTTTATTATTCAATTAATTTAATGGATTTAAAATTAGGAGAGATTCTATGCTTCAATAAATCTTACAAATTCATTATCAGAAGAATATCAAAATTTATTTGATACATGTGTTATAAACACAGTTAAATTATCTGAAATTGAAAGTATTATACATAGAATAACTTCAAATCAATCACGATATGAATCGGTTGGAGATAATCTCGGAATTCCATGGTATTTTATAGCAGTTATTCACAACATGGAATCATCATTAAATTTTAATTGTCACCTTCACAATGGCGATTCATTAAATGCACGGACTGTTCATGTACCATCGGGTAGACCATTCATTGGTAATCCCCCATTCACCTGGGAACAAAGTGCGATTGATTCTCTACAGCTACAAAGATTAGATAGATGGGATAATTGGTCACTACCTGGAATTTTATATAAAGCAGAAGAATACAACGGGTGGGGATACCGTACTCGCCACCCGGAAGTTTTAAGTCCATATTTATGGAGCGGTTCTAATCATTATAGACAAGGGAAATATGTAGCGGATGGAAGATGGTCTGACACAGCCGTGTCTAATCAAATTGGTGCAGCCGTGCTGTTGAGAAGATTAGTAGAACGTAATTTAATTTCATTCGAAGGGATCCCATCAATTTCTAATAGACCATTAATTTATTATTCAAACCGTAGAATTGAATATGGAGAAGTATTACAGACATTTTTGAATCAGTTCCCCGGGATTTACGTTCTCACTGATGGAATACCCGGGAAAAAAACATCAGATGCATTTAAGAAAATTTCAGGGTATTACTTAAATGGCGATCCAAGAGAATAATTAATGATTATAAAATCTCTAAAACAGTTAAAAAGAATTATAATTGGAGTGATTGGTGGTACTATATTAATTATTGGTATTGCCATGATTGTTTTACCGGGTCCGGCTTTTATAGTCATACCGATAGGATTATCTATATTAGCTACTGAATTTATTTGGGCTAAAAATTTAATGGAAAAATTTAAGGAGAAGTTTGAAAACTAATTAAGAAGAAATAACCGGTTTCATTATAGATCTTGTCGTAAAGAAAGTAATTTTTACATTAGTTCCTTCATTCTTTTTACTTTTAATATTTATAACTGCATTATTTAGTTCACAATATTTTTTTACAAGAGCTAATCCTAAACCATTACCATCAAATTTTCTAGTGAATCCTTGCTCTTCTTGTGAAAAAGTTTTAAACATATATGGAATATAATCACTAGAAATCCCAATACCGGTATCTATAATCTCAACCGACAATCTGCCGTTTTCATCACGGTCAATATCAACTTCTACGGAACCCGAATGTGTATATTTAATTGAATTGTCTATCAGATTTCTGAATATTTGATTAATTGAAAATTCATCTGCTGTAATTTGTGTATCATCAGTCCATTTGTTTAGCTTTAATTCAATATTCTTCTTTCGAGCAGCATTTTCATATTCACGTTGAATAAGAAGAAGACAATCAATATAAAGATCGAATTTGGATGCTTTAAAATTATAGAGTCCGCTTTGTATCTCAGCCAAATTCAATATCAAATGAATAGTTCTAATAATACGATTACTAGCAGAGTGAATTATATCAAACGTTGTTCTTATTTCATCATCGTATTTATTTTGTAATTCCTCATGAAGAAAATCAACTGAACTTAAAATTGCATTAATTGGGGTTCTAATTTCGTGAGACATCTGTGAAAGGAATTCAGATTTTAATTTATCTGATTCTTCAGCTTTCTTTTTTGCACGCTTTAATTCTTCTTCTGCCTTAAACTGATCAGTGATATCTCTAATAGTCCCTTCCATTACATAAGTGCCTAAACTATAATCCTGATGCATTTTACAGTTAATCTGAACAACTTTAGTCTTATTCCCTACATTAATTTTAATTTGATGATTCTCAAGATTATTATTATGCATTAATGTATTAGTAATGAACAAAAATTCTTTTTGATCTAATATTGAATTATTATTCAAATAGATTTTTTCAAAAAGATTATCTATTTCAAATAACTTATAAAAAGATTTATTAGCAGCAATAATTTCACCGCTTAGTGTGGATTGAAATAATCCATCCGGTGCATTCTCAAATATTTCCTTGAACCTTCGTTGTGTATCATTTAAACGTATGTTATTTAACATAGAATCAATTTTCAGTTTTGTATTAATAAAAACAGCAACAATGGATAGTACGCTGAGGAACATTACGAAAACTACGGCTGCAAAAATATTATCGACAAAAAATATCCCATCTTTATTAATCAATAATGTTGCTCCAAAAACTAAATTGTAATAAATAGCAACAACTATTTGATGTTTAATATTCCAGCTTAAAAACATTGCACTTGTGAATATTATCAATGCGGTTATCTGTGAGTTTACCACTAATGTGTTTGGCACAAAAATTATTACAGCGGCAAATGAAATTATTATTGAGATTAGTAATAAATGAGCTAATACACTTGGATATTTTCTACCAATATCCAAAGACGAAATTATCAGAACCCAAAATGCGGTGGCTATGGCAAAGAAACGGAATGCATAAACAAAAATTGATACATCCTTGTAATATTTAACTTCAAATATTAATGCAAATAATCCGGATAAGATTACAATTATGGAAATAATTTTTATTGGTGTTAAAAGTGTTTTATTGAATTCTTTTTTAAGAAGTTCAATTTCATAAGAAGTGATATTTTTTATGTTTTTATTACTAAACATCACGGCTGTGTTATAATAAATAATAATTTTAATGTAATTATAAAAATTTACCATCGTCTTCACAATGACAAGAATCACTTTGTTCATTTAATCAAACAGTTAAAACTATATAATTAGCGCTGGAATAACCGCGGAACAATGACTAATAAATCCTTAAATCCCTTAATGCGAAGATTTAATTTATTACCATACAAAATATTCTGTAAACCTTTGATACCTTTGTAAACCTTTTCGTTGTAAGGATGCCACCACAATTGTTTCTTTGTAAAAGAAAGAGAATCCTTTACAATTACCATCGGTTGAGTCATTTCATCAAAACCATATTGACCGTGCGTTCTACCAATTCCGGATTGCTTAAATCCACCCCATGGTGTTTCTGCCAGCCCGTAGCTAACCAAATGATCATTTATTGTTACTATGCCGGCTTGTATCTGCCGTGCAATTTTTTCTGCATTAGATTGATTTTTAGACCATACCGAGCCCGTCAATCCTAAACATGAATCGTTAGCTAATTTAACTGCTTCATCAATATCCTTAAACCTCATTACACCAACTACCGGACCAAATGTTTCATCTTGCATCACCAACATATTATGATTTACATTTGTTAAAACAACAGCCGGCAAAAAATTTTTAAATCTATTTCCTTCGGGAATTTTTGATTCAGCATAAATCCTAGCACCTTTTTGGATTGCATCATCAATATGTTTCTTAACAATGTCTATCTGAGATTTTTTAGTCATACATCCCATATCAGAATCCAAATTTGAACCGATCTGTACATTAAGATTTGATACTTTTTCTTTTAGTATTGATAAGAACTGATCATATATTTTTTCGTGAATATAAATTCTCTCGACACCACCGCATGACTGCCCGGTACTTTGAAACCCAGCCCAAACTGCCCCATTTGCAGCTCTATAAATATCTGCATCTTCACAAACAATCATTGCATCATTACCGCCTAGCTCAAGTGTAATTGGTGTTAAATACTTAGCAGATTTTTCCATTAAATATTTGCCAATCTGAACTGATCCAGTAAAAGATATTTTATTTATTCCGGCATCCAAAAAAGCTTCTCCAGCAATATTGCCTGGTAAGTTTATATAATTGAATAATCCATCAGGTAATTTTGCATAATCGAATGCTTCTTTTAGAATTAACCCAACTAATTGTGTCTCTGAAGCAGTTTTAAGAATTACCGAATTACCGGATAAGAGAGCAATTATGACTTCAGAAAATGGAATACCAAATGGATAATTCCATGGTGAAATAATTCCAACAACTCCATATGGTACTCTTATTATTTTACTTCTTTTGTTTACAAAAAAAATATTTCCAGCAGATAACTTTTTATCTTTTAAAAATGATTTAGCTTTTTTACAATAATATGAAATAGCCATTGCTGCTGGTAGAATCTCAGTGGCTAAAGCATCAACTTTTGTTTTACCGTTATCTTTGTTAATTATATCAGCTATATGATCCGCATTTTCAACAATAAAATCACGTATCTTGATTATAGATTTTGATCTTTGTTTTATTGATAATTTACTCCATTTTTTTTGTGCTGCTCTGCCTTCTTCTACAAATTTTTGTAAGTCTGATATTGTATGTAATTTTGATCTGCCGATTTCTTCACCGGTTGCCGGGTTATAACAAATTGTTTCATTTACTATAGTTTCAGTCAACATTATTTGCTCATTTATTTTTTTGTAAAAACAATTTACATAATAGATTTATTATAATAAAAATTAATAAATTAAAAATAGGGATACTGAATGTTATTCACACTACAAGATAGAAGTAATTACTTAAAGGGATTATTAATACTTATCGGAAAAGACAGAATTATAACTGATGCAGAAAAAAATAAATTTTTAGCACTATCAAAAATATTGGATTTTAACTCTGAGTTTTGTGAAAATGCCATAAATGAATTATTAGAAAATGAGAATATAAATCAAGCTCCACCAGTATTTTCAAACAAATCAGTAGCTAAAGCTTTTATTATTGATGGTTTAAGATTATCATATTCAGATAAAGAATATCATATAAAAGAAACTGATTGGTTAAAAAAAATTGCGGAAAAGAATAGTATTGATGTTAAATGGTACAATGATCAATTTATTTTAAGTAATGTGAACAGTGGAAAAGTAACAGAAATTGGATTCGAAGCTGAAAAATTGATGTCTGAATTTAAATAACTTTTTAAGCTATAATGATTTTTTGAAACTACTTACTTATGTAAATCTGATATAGAAATAGAAGTGTAGCGCATCGAATGTACTTTGTTCGGTACCGGTAAAATAACTTTAGGTTTTACAAATGCTTCAAATTCATCTCTGAATCTTGTTATCATAAATTTAACAGGCCAGGCAGCAGCATCTCCCAAAGCACAAATTGTATTTCCTTCAATATTATTGGCAACGCTTACTAATAAATCGAGATCTTTTGAAGTTCCATTACCTTCCAATATTCTGTGAAGAGTTTTTTCCATCCAGCCGGTTCCTTCGCGGCAAGGTGTACACTGTCCGCAGCTTTCATGATGATAAAACTTAGTTATCCTCAAAAGAACTTTTAAAAGATTAGTATCTTCATCCATAACCATAACACCACCAGTACCAATTGCAGAACCAGCCTCTTTCAGAGATTCTGCATCCATTCTAACACCTTCTAATTGGTCACCGCGCAACGGAGGCATAGATGAACCACCGGGAATAACACATTTTATTTTTTTATTACCCGGTACTCCGCCAGCATAATTATAAATCAATTCTGTCAACAATATTCCAGATGGTAATTCATAAATTCCGGGTTTATTTACATGACCGCTTATTCCAAACAAAATAGTACCCGGATGTTTAGGTGCACCAATTTTTGAAAACCATTCCCATCCTTTATTAATTATTGGAGGTACATTTGTAATTGTCTCTACATTATTAATTGTGGTTGGGCAGCCCCACAATCCTCTTTGTGCCGGGAATGGCGGTTTTACTCTTGGATATCCTCTATAACCTTCAATAGAATTCATCAATGAAGATTCTTCGCCGCAAATATATGCACCGGCACCTTTGTGAATATAAAGATTACAATAAAATTCAGTACCGAAAGTTTCTTTCATCTTTTCGCCGAGAAAACCTTTTTCATACGCTGTATCTATAGCATTCTGCATAAGTTTAATCCATTTATGGTATTCACCACGGATATACAAATAAGCAGTTTTAGCACCAATAGCATAACAGGTTATTATAACACCTTCAATTAGTTGAAAAGGATTGTCTTCAAAAATTTGACGATCTTTGAATGAACCCGGCTCACTTTCATCTCCATTAATACACAGATACTTTGGTTTATCAGTAGATTTAGGCATGAAACTCCATTTCAAACCGGCAGAAAATGCAGCCCCACCTCTTCCCCGTAATCCAGATTTTTTAACTTGATCAATTAAATCATCGGGAGACTGGGCGAAAGCTTTTTGGGCAGATTTAAAGCCATCATTAGCAATATAAACATCAATCTGATTTAGATTTTCTATTTCGGGAAGTACAATTCTTTCCATTATAACAACGCCTAAACTTTATTTAAATGAATCAATAATTTCTTCAACTTTTTCTTTAGTTAGATTTTCAAAATAATCTTCATTAACAGCAATCATCGGTGCGTATCCGCAAGCGCCCATACATTCTACTTCTTCTAAAGAAAATTTACCATCAGGTGTAACTTCCATATTATTAATTCCTAATTTTTGCTTGACTCGATCCCAAATTTCATAAGCACCTCTTAGCATACAAGATACATTAGTGCAAACCTGAATATGATATTTCCCCATTGGTTTGGTATGAAACATTGTATAAAATGTAACAACACTCAAAACATTAACTTTATCAATTTTCAATACATCGGCAATCTCTTCCATAACTTCATTAGTAATATAGCCGTTCTGTTTCTGAGCAATATAAACTGTATCCATTACTGCAGCTAAAGCAGTTGGATATTTCTTCTTTGCTTCTTCAATCTTAACTAAATTTTCTTCGGTAAACTTAAATTCCATATTTCGTTACTCTATAAATCTATCATAAATTATTTATCAGCTTCACCCATAACCGGATCAAGACTACCAATGATAGCAATAACATCTGAAATCATTGCACCTTTACAAATTTTTGGTATTGCTTGAAGATTACAAAATGAGGGAGAATGTATTTTCATTTTCCATGGATTACCGCTTCCATTACTTACAATATAAAAGCCCAGCTCGCCTTTAGGATTTTCTGCTGAAAAATAAACATCGCCAACCGGAGGATTGATTCCATAATTTATTATCATAAAATCATGAATCAATTCTTCCATCTTTGTATAAATTTCAGTTTTGTGAGAAATTACATGTTTAGGATCATTTGCAATTATTTCACCATTAGGCATTTTATCAATAATCTGGTATAATATTTTTACACTTTCCCTAACTTCATCACCTCTAATAAAATATCGTGCAAGACAATCTCCTTCTGTATAAGTAGGTATGTTAAAATCAATTTCGTTGTAATATAAATAAGGTTTCACTTTTCTTAAATCATACTCAACACCGGTAGCTCTAAGATTAGGACCGGTTAATCCGAGCGCAACAGCATCATCTTTAGAAATAACACCAATACCTTCAAGCCGTTCAATAAAAATTCTATTTCGGAGTAATAATTTATCCATTTCATCCAAAGCGGAATGGAATTGGTCTAAAAATTTCTTAATCATACTAAGGACTTCAGAATCTGCATCAGATGCAACTCCGCCAATTCTTGTATAACTTGTAGTAAATCTTGCACCAATAAGTTTATCAAAAATTTCCTGAATCTTTTCACGTTCTCTAAAAGTCCACATAACCATAGTAACTGCACCAACATCCATAGCATACGTACCTATTGCAACCATATGAGCAGCAATTCTGCCAAGTTCAGCTACCATCATACGAATATATTGAGCTCTCTTAGGAGCTTCAATTCCTAATAACTTTTCTACAGCTAGTACGTAAGCAACATTATTGCACAATGTACCCGTATAATCTAAACGGTCTGTGTGAGGTATGTATTCAATATAACTCATATCTTCAGCCATCTTTTCGTAACCGCGGTGAAGATATCCGAGTTCAGGTACAACACTTACAACTGTTTCTCCATCCAAACGAAGGACTAAACGTAAAACACCGTGAGTAGCCGGATGCTGCGGACCCATATTTATTACCATCTCATTTTCCAGTGCATCTTCAATGGTAATATCTTTATCAGCTAATAACTTTTTGTAAAGTTTTTCGTCGGTATATACGTTTGTTTTTTGTTCCATTTTACTTAATTACCTTTGGTAATGGTAACGACCCTGGTATTCCAATTACCGGAAAATCTTTTCTTAATGGATAATATTGAAATCCTTCAGGCATATACATTCTTCTTAAATCCGGATGATTGACAAAAATTATTCCGTACATATCATAAGTTTCTCGTTCGTACCAATTAGCACTCTGCCAGATTGAAGTTACTGTATCAATCTGCCACGGTTCTTCATCTAAATTAACTTTTATTCTTAAGTTGAAATTATTTTTAAATGAATATATATGATAAACAACTGTAAATCTTTTTTTACGTGTAGCCCAATCGATAGCAGTTATATCCTTACACATAACAAACTGAAGTTCTTTATCACCATATAAATATTTGCAGAACTCAACAATTTTTTCTTTAGTTACAACAAATGTAAGATCATCACGGAAGTTTGTTATTTCAATGATTGCATCAGAGAATTGATTTTTTAATTTTTCAATAATTAGTTCTTTGAATTGCATGATCAGTTCTTCGCAGTTTCAAGATTTTTGAAAGGCATATCCTGAAAATCACGGGCTTTTGTTTTAGAAATTTTTTGTTGTATGGTCATTACAGCATTAATTAAATTTTCTGGACGTGGTGGACAGCCGGCTGTATAAACATCAACTGGTAAAAATTGATCGATACCTTGTACGACATTATATGACCTATACATTCCGCCTGATGATGTACAAGCACCCATTGCGATAACCCATTTGGGCTCCGGCATTTGATCGTAGATTCTTCTAACAACTTGTGCCATTTTATAAGTAACAGTTCCGGCAACAATCATAAGATCGCACTGACGTGGTGTAAACCGCATAACTTCGGAACCGAATCTAGCGAGATCATATTTAGGATCAGCAGCAGCAATCATTTCAATAGCACAGCAAGATATACCCATCGGCATAGGCCATACAGAACTTTTTCTTGCCCAAGCAATAACTGCATCTATGGTTGTTGTAACAAATCCATCTTTATTTAATTTTGCTTCTAATCCCATTTTAATCCGCCTTTCATAAAAATGTAAAGGAAGCCGAGTTCGAGTACAATTAAAAATATTAACATCGGTAGAAAAGCAAATAGTCCAAATTCATTAAAGAGTTCTTTGAATTGTACTGCCCATGGATAAACATAAATTACTTCGATATCAAAAATTATAAAAAGCATTGCCACTAAATAATATTTAATTGAAATTCTTTCGTGTGTAGAACCGACGGGGTCTTTACCGCTTTCATAAGTCATCATTTTTACTTTATTAGGTCTGGATGGACCAAATATTTGCGATGAAAAAACAACTGCTAAGGCAAATATTGCTGCTACTAAAAGGACTAATATTATTGGAATATAATCGAGAATCATCGGGACAATATAATAATTTTGATGCGAAAGATAAAAGAAATGAGTGCAAAAAACAAAAAAACAAATTTGGAATTTTGAATTATGAATTCGGAATTATAATTCTGCGCTAATTCCTTGCTCAGTTTAAGATAGTGAGGATTATTTTGGAACTATTTCAGAACATCAACAATTTTTTCTATTGCAATATCAAGGTCTTCGTAACTTATTACCAATGGTGGTAGTAATCTTAAAACCGTTGTTCCAGCCGGTAACGTTACAATTCCTTTTTCAAGTAATTCAATAATTACAGGTTGCGATTTATCTTTTAATTCAATACCAATCATCAATCCGATTTGTCTAACTTCTCTAACTTTAGATAATGAGTATTTATCAAGCTTTTCTTTAAAATATTTTCCTTTGGCATCAGCTTCTTCCCACAATTTATTTTCGAGCATAAAATCAATAGAGGCAATAGCAGCAGAACATGCTAAAGGATTACCTCCAAATGTTGAGCCATGTTTCCCTTTTTCTATTTGTATTTTTTCATTACAAAGCAGAACACCCATTGGAAATCCGCCGGCAATTGATTTAGCAAGTGTCATCATATCGGCTTCTATATCAAAATGTTCGATTGCAAACATTTTTCCAGTACGGCAGAATCCGGTTTGTATTTCATCAATTATCAACAAAATATTTTTTTGATCACAAAGTTCTCTTACTTTTTTAAAATAATCTTTGTCACCAATGTTTATCCCTCCTTCACCTTGAACAAGTTCTAAAATTAATCCGGCAGTATCATCATCAACAACTTCAGTTAATTTTTCAAAATTATTATAAGGTACAAATGAAAAACCTGGGACAAGAGGTTCAAAAATTTCTCTATATTCTTTTTTATATGTAGCGCTAAGTGCACCGTAAGTTCTTCCATGAAAACCTTTCATAGCAGAAACAAATTTTTTCTTTTTTGTTACAGCTCGTGCAAACTTTATTGCCGCTTCTATTGCTTCAGTACCAGAATTTGTAATGAATGCTTTCTTAAAATTGCCTGGTACAATCGAAAATAATTTTTCTAAAAATAGTGCTTTTGTATCGTTGTAGAATGTGTTGGCACACGTTATCAATGTATTTACTTGTTTAGAGATCGCTTCAACGACTTTTTCATTTGAATGGCCAATATTAGCAACACTTATACCTGAAGCTAAATCAATATATTCCTTCCCCTTATCATCCCATAAACGTGCACCTTTTCCTTTAACTAAAACAACATCTCTTTTAGGATAAACGTCAATTTCGTATTGATCAATTAATGATTTATAATCTTTCATGTTAACTCCATCGATGATATTGTTGTGCCTTTTCCGTTTAGTGCATCAGATATCGGATGATCAGTTCTACCATCAGAAATGATAACTGTTGTTTTACCGCTTTCAAATAATTTCCTAAGTGCTAATATTTTCCTTTTCATTCTTCCATCAGCTTTCAATTCCAATGGTTCAAGTTCGGTATTTGCTATTTTTACAATTAGTGAAGCACTATCGTTTTTATCTAATAAAAAACCCGGTGCTTCAATTAATGAAATAATTTTTTCTGCTTTAAACTCATTCTGCAACAATGTTAGTATATCATCATTTTCAGAATTGATTGCAAAATTGTTTTCATCAATTAATGGTACACTCAATACCGGTGTATATCCATTATCAATCAGCAATTCTAATAAATTTTTATTTACAGATTTTGGTTTACCGGAGAAATCCCTAATAATTAATGTTTTACCACCTTCTCTTACTTTTATACCGCTATTTCTTTTCCCTTGAATAATTTTTCCGTCCAGACCTGATAATCCTACTGCATTAATACCATTCTGCTGACACAATTCAACAATTCTTTTATTTTTTAAACCGGCGTAAGTCATCATCATCAAATCAATTGTTGATTCATCACTAAATACAGAATCGTATCCGGAAATTGATGTAACAACTCTTTTTTTATAACCAATTTTTTCTCCAACTTCATCGCGTAATGCATTCGCTCCATGAACAATTATAAATATCTCTTTTAATTCAGCAAGATCAGATATTATTCCCTTCAGATTTATATTCTTTCCGCCGCCGATTTTAATTAAAAACATTTGAACTCCATCAAAGAATTATTCGGAATTTTTCTCCATCCGGTTTTATTATCCAATTTATCAGAACAAACAATAGTGAAATCATTTGATTGTGAATAATGCATTGTAAAATATTCATAATCTTCATTGAATTGAGAATAAACTAATGTAGATTTGTCTGATGATAAAATTATATTCATAGCACGTATATAAGAAGTTTTTTTAGTAATTATTTCAGTTCCTTTTTCTAAAGCGTTTCTAATATTTCCTTTATCGAATCGTTTTATATAATTAAATATTTTCTCGGCGCCAATTCTACCGGATTCTTTAATTTTTACACCGCGTAATTCGCCATTAAAAATGAAAATATATTTATCATCATAAAAAGGCATATTGTTTTCAACAACAATCCCTTCATCTTTGAAAGCACTGCGCGCATGTGCAATAACTCTGCTGCCCGAACCAAAAAGTGAAAGATCATCTTCCCAAATCGATTTAACATTTTTGTAATAATTCCATTTATTGTTTTGATAGTACGCAATCCCCCAGCCATGACCTTGAAATTCTTTACTGTTCTTAGATATCTCAGCAAAATTTTCTAAATAATCCGTTATTCGAAAATTATTTTTTGAATTTATGTAAAGTAATCTGCACATTTTATTCTGAGTGATTGAAACAATTGAAGTATCTCTTACACAAATTGGTTAGAAATTAATCTTCTTTTTTATAATTACCATCAATTAAAATCAAAAACAATTCAATGATATTGAAATTCTTTCTAGATAATTCAATTGTAAGCATTACAAATATTAAATCGGGTGTAATCCTGTAAATTCCAAACCGGTTCTTTCATCAAATCTATGCATAATGTTAAATGCTTGTAATGCTTGTCCGGCAGCGCCTTTCATTAAATTATCAATTGAACTTATTACAACAAGACGATTTGAAAAGTCATCTTTCTTAAATCCAATATCACAATAATTAGTAC
>CAYXKL010000066.1:0-14582 GCA_964464825.1 uncultured Melioribacter sp.
GGTGTTTATAGAGGAGGCAGCTATTTATTAGTTGGCCCAAGAAAATCCGGTAGAACATTAGTTGGATTACAATTTGCATTAGAAGCAGCTAAATCTTCCGAGGTTTGTCTATTCTTCACTATAATGCGTCCTAAAGATTTAATGATTCAGGCTGCATCTCTTAATTTTGATATACAATCTTATATGAATCAAAATTTAATCATTGTTGTTCGTGTGGCACCTCCAAATGATATTTATGATATGTATAATCCGGATGATTATTTAGTTGAATATTTTAATGATATAATTACCGTAGTGGATCAGTATCATCCAACAAGAATTATTTTTGATGAACTCACACCATTTGTGGGCTTTAAAAATCTTGATCAATTAAGAGATACTTTTCTTCATACATTAGAGACAATTGAAGAGAGAGATATTACAAGTTTATTTATTATAAGTGAACCAGCTACACAAAAAGCACAAAATGTAGTTGATGGACTCGGGCAATTTGTTACCGGAATTGTTGAGCTTAAAAAAGCCGGCGGTCCATCTGAACGTTTCCAAGGCGGAATGGTTACAATTTCTCCAAATGTGGGCCACACTGAAGGACAATTTAGTGCTGATTACAGAATAGAACCATATAAAGGTGTTACGACAGAATTTTCAAAAGAACCGATATACTCTGTAACTGAAGAAATTCAACCGAGCTTACCTAAACCGAGATCTATTAACAGACCTACAAAAATTGATATACCATCCGAACCGTATGCTTTTTCAAATATTTATAATTACAATGACTTTTTACTAATCCTGAATAATCAAATTGCATTGTATAAAAGTACCGGGCAGACATTTAATCTTATTTCATTTAAATTAGACCCGGCTGCACAAGTAAAAGGATTATTAACTATTAGTCAACTCCAAAATGCTATCAGACAGAGTACAACAAAAAAAGATAAAATTTGTATTGTGGAAAATAAAGTAATTGTGTTACTTGTTAGGGGAAGTTTAAAAGGTGTTGTAGATTTAATGTCGAATGTGCAAAATAATTTACCTAGTAAAGATCCTAATTACATTAGTGCAATTCTTGATTATATTGCTATTTACAATATGGAAGTTGATGAAAGAGCAGATAATGCTGAAATAATGATGGAATTTGTTTTGAGTGCAGAGACTTCCGAAACTAATGCATACCAGCCGTTAAATAAATTTATAGGGTAATGAAGGGCAGTGCAAAAATATTTTTTTCGATATGTTTAATTTTTACAACGATTATTTTTTCTCAAGATAGATCGGATGCATTAAAACGTCAAGCTCAGCTATTGATGAATGAAGGACGTTTTAAGGAAGCAATAGACCAATTCAATAAATACATCGCAGCAAATCCACAAAGACCCGACGGATATCATCAACGCGGTTTATGTTATGAAAAAACTACTGAGTATCAATATTCCGTTTTAGATTTAAGACGCGCACGAAGATTAGACCCAGGCAATCCTGAAATCCAAAGAGATTTAAATCGTGTCATTTCTATTTGGCATCGTCAATTATATCAGAAAATAGAAGGTCACAAACGCGATATTGCTATCGATCCAAATTATGCTTTCAGTTATTTGGAAATTGGTAAAAGTTATCGTTGGTTAGAGGAATGGGGTAATGCAGAAATCTGGTATGATGAGTATTTAAAACGCGATGATAATGCTTCTCCGGATGAAATCATCAGATACACAGAAATTCTCGCAAAAACTGGTTCGATTACCAAAGGGGAGAAAATATTAAAGAAATATGTTGAACGTTACCCTGAAGATTGGCGGCTCTGGAGCCGATACGGATATTTTACATTATGGCTTGGAAAATATAAAATTGCAGAAGATGCTTTTGTTAAATCACTTGGATTTAAACCATTCTTTAAAGAAGCAGAAGATGGTTTAGACCTTGCAAGAAATCAAGCCTATTTACTACAATATCAACCGCGATCTTACGAACGTGTTTATCCAATCGACCGTTTCTATTCAATTCTAAATAAAGAACCGGAAAATGATCAAGTAAGATTTGATTTGATAAACGAATTAATGAACGCAAACCGATACGAAGAAGCATATCAACAGATGCAACTTTTACAAGGTAAATATGTCAATGATGAAAAATATAATCTTTTATTACAAACAATAACAGAATACCGCGATAGTACATACAATAAGCTTGTTGCAGAATACACAGAAAAATTGAAAAATAATCCTTCGGATAAGGAATCTGCAATGAAACTTGCTGAATCTTATTCTAATCTCCTTTATTATGATAGTGCTATAGAAATACTTCGTGAGTATCTTTCAAATGTACCGGAGAATCAAGATCTTGATGCACGATTTATGTACTCTAAATACTGTGCATGGAATTATGAATGGGAAAATGCTATTGAACAATTGAATAAATTACTGGAGATGGATCCGAATAATATTGATTATCAATTATTAAGAGGACAAATAGCTGTATGGACGGTACTTGATTTAGATTTGGGAGAAAAGTATTTATTAAATGTAATTGCCAACCGTCCGAATGAATTAAATGCATATATATCATTAACCTCACTCTACTCATGGAAGAAAAATTTTCCGGAAGCAAAAAAGTATCTCGATGAAGCAAGAAGATTATCACCCAACAATCCCGAAGTAGAAAGTGCACATAGTAATTATGAACTTCATCTATCAGCTTACGAAGAACAAAAAGTATTCGAAATAAAAGGTGAAGCCGGTAAACTTGCAATGGATGGTGATTGTGAAGGTGCAAGATTAAAGTATGAAGAGTATTTTTCAAAACGTACTGCACCATCTCGTGAAGAATTAATTGAATATGCAGATGTTGTTACTTGTGCTGGGGATTTTCCTAAAGCAATTGAAATTTATGATCAGCTCCTTAGTGAAGAATTTGACTATCGTCTCGCATTACAAAGAGCAAAAAATTATTATTACAACAAAGATAGTCTATCGGCAGTTGTTGAACTAGAGAGTCTAAATAAACTTAGACCTGAAGACAATGAAACAAAAATGTTTTTGGCAGATGCATATGCTGTCACTCTTCAAACAGCAAAAGCCGATTCTATTTATAATGAATTATTATCAGTTACTACTGATTCTGCAGATATAAAAATTCTTAATCAAAGAATGGCTATACTCGGTGAGTATTATATTCGAAATCATGAATTGGATAAAGCCGATGATCTTTATAATAATTTACTTGAAACTGTTAATGATCCTGAGATTATTCAAGATGTAAATAGAAGAAGATTATATTTAGGCGATGCTTATGCATTAAATGATGATTGGGGTAAAGCTGAGGATATATATGATGAATTATTAGAATCAACAACTGATACTTCAGAAATTAGAATTTTGAAACAAAGAATCAGTTGGGTCCCCCCATCCGGATTTAGCAGAGGTATCTCAAGTATTGGAAGTCTTTTTAATTATTTGATTCCGACAAATATTGGACTTTCACCATTCTCGAATTACTATGTTGATAATCAAGATTTTCGTTTAACCACTTATGGACTTCGGTTAGATGGAGGATTTATTGGGTTCTTGGGCATAGGTGCTTTATGGAGTAGAACTAATATTGATGTAGGTTCATTTGATCGTGATTTTACAACATTAAAAGGTGTAGCTACAATTTTCTTTTCGAAAATATTTTCAATTAATGCCAGTTATGGAACTCTCACAATTCCGGGTGAAGCTAATAAAGCAGTTGGCGATTTAACTTTAAGAATTGAGGAATCAAATCTCTTTTCAATAGTTGGCTATTATGAAAATAATGATGCAAGATTACTTTTATATTCTCCAAATATGCTGTTTACTAGATTGAAATCTGAGTTATATAGAATTTCAGGTTACTATCAACATAGAGATGCAATGAGAATCTCTGCATTTTACACTTACTATGATATTTCAGATAATAATGAAGGAAATGATTTCCAAATTAGATTAGGTAGAAAATTTTTTGATAATGGTATGTTCGGTTACGAATATTTTTTCTCAGATTATGCTTTTATATCACCTTTTTATTATTCACCGCAGAATTTTTCTTCACACAGTATTTGGGGAGAATATGTTTATAATCCTTATGAAGAATTAAAAGCCAAATTTGGTGGTAAAATTGGATATGTTCCCGATGTTGATTTTATTCTTAGTGAGGTTTACGGAGAAGTAACCTATTATCCGTTTACTTTACTAAATATTACAGCTCGATTAGGATTTTCAAATAGTTTTAGATATGACTCAAGTTATAAATCGTTAAATGCATCCGTATCTGCATATTGGTCTATCTTTTAAATATATTAGTGAATATTTTTTAGTAATAATTTTCCTTAACCATTTACATCTCAATTTACCATAACTAGTATTTATGAAAAAATATATATTCTTATTCTACTTAACATTATTGCTATTCTTGTATAGCAGCACACCGGTTTATGCGTTAAATAAAAATGTTTGTTTATTATCATCATCCTTTAAAGATTCCTTTTTATCATTAAAGAATTTGAATGTTTATTATGAAGCGGATAATCTATTTGTAAAATCGCAAAAAGATCTTGGTAAATTTATTCCATTAACTGGTAACATTGATCAACTTAAAACATTTTTTGAAGCATTAAAAAATTCTAAAAATAAAGTAATAAGAATTGCACATTATGGTGATTCCCTTATTCAAGGAGATGTAATATCAGAATATATAAGGGATCGATTTCAAAAAAGATTTTCAGGTAAAGGTGCTGGGTATTTAGCAATCGTTTCTAATGATATCAAAATTAGGAATACAACTAAACACACTTTTTCCGATGATTGGATTTATGTAGCTATAACCACAAGGAATCCAGACCGGTTACCATTTGGAATCGGAGGATCAGTAGCGGTTCCAAAACATGGAAGCTGGGTAAAATATCAATCTACTCAGTATTTAAGTTCAACAACATCATTCGATTTGATAAAAATTTATTATAGCCATGCTGATGAAAATAGCACTATAGAATATATTGCAAATGAAAAAACTGCAAAAAAAATCAAATTAAAATCCGGTAGTAATGTACAAGAGCTAATACTTGAATTAGATAAAAATTCTACATCGATTGAAATTAAATTCATATCAGGTAAAGCACCTTATTTTTATTCGGTTAGTTTAGAAAGTGGTAACGGAATTTATCTTGATAATTTCTCAATGCCTGGCAATACTGGATCATCATTATTAGATATCCCTCATAATGTTATTGCGGATTTTAATAAATACAATGATTACAGACTTGTAATATTGAATTATGGTGCAAATGTTTCTTCTCCTAATAAAGGGATTTATACTCTATATGAAAACAAAATGGTTACTTTAATAGAACAATTCAAGAAATTATTTCCAAATGCTGGATTCTTATTAGTTAGTGTAGGTGATAAAACAATAAAAAAAGGAAATTATTTTGTAACAAATCCAGATGTACGATTATTATTAGATGCACAAAAAAGAATTGTTGAAAAAACTAATATTGCATTTTGGAATTTATGGGAAGCTATGGGTGGAAATAATTCAATGAATGATTGGGTTAATGCGAAACCACCTATGGCGTTGAAAGATTATGCACATTTTACTCCAATCGGTGGTGCTCGAGTGGCAGAGCTCTTTTTTAATGCAATAATGGATGCATACAATAAAATTGAGCCATAAGGTAATTAAATAAATTATATTATTTCCTTAGACCTATTAATTAAGACTTTTCAATAACTTATTTACTTGCAATAGTTTAATAAATATTTTATATTTCTTCCAAATTTGTCTGAAACTGAGCCAATATTTGCATTATGTTTGCAACTGGTACAGTGAATTAATAATACTCGGCTTATTTTCTTTATATTGTTATACTTTTATGGCACCTATTTTGTCTCTTATTATCGAATAAACTTTATTATAATATGTCTGATAAACAAAAATTTCAAATTGCACTTGATAATAGGGAGGTTAAACCTCCGCAAAGAAATATTGCAAGAGAAAAACTACGCACAGTTTTTATCTCTGGTTTAATTTCTATTCTGCTTATCATCTGTATTATAATATTTATGCCTCTAACAGTATTAACCTGGAGTGGTCTTTTTGTTTACTCATCAATCGTATCACTAGTTATTTTCTTATTTATTCTGTTAATAAGATATTTCGCAATTTTATTCTTAGCATATTTTTACATGACTCGATATACAGTAGAATCAAAACCAGGATATTATCCATTTGTTTCTATTATCGTACCAGTATATAATGAAGGTGTTGTATTAAGATATTCAATTGAATCATTGTTGGATATCGATTATCCAAACTATGAAATTATTATTGTTAATGATGGTTCAACAGATAATACAGCTGAAATTGGCGAAACTATGGTAGGATACCACCATGGTAGAAGCAGTATTGTAAAAATCTCTTTGATTAACAAACCAAACGGGGGAAAATCTAAAGCACTTAATGCCGGGATACAATATTCTGAAGCACAATTTGTTTTGTGTATGGATGGAGATTCGCAACTTACACCAAACACTTTAAAAATGGCAATGAGACATTTTGATGATCCGGCGGTTGGCGCAGTTGCTGGAAATGTAAAAGTTCAGAATCGTAAAAAAATGCTAACAGATCTTCAAGCACTCGAGTATTTAGAAGGTTTAAATTTAGCTCGCAGCGCACAAGGTTTTATCCAAATGGTAAATATCATCCCAGGACCTATAGGTGTATTTAGGAAAGTTACGTTAAGAGATGCCGGATTTTATTCAAGTGATACGTTTGCAGAGGATGCAGATGTAACTTTAAAAATTTTAGCAAAAGGCTGGAAAATAATTTATGAACCTAATGCTATAGCTTACACTGAAGCACCATCAAGTATATATCAGTTATTAAAACAAAGATATCGCTGGACTAGAGGAATATTACAAGCAATTAGAAAACATAAACGGTATTTATACAACCCAACAGTAAATTTTAATAATAGTTTTATAATGTGGTCTATGTTTTATGAAGCTCTAATTTGGCCCGCTATGAATATTTTTGTTAATCTTTATTTTATAATTGTTGCTCTATTGTATGGAATACATATAACACTCTTTTTATGGTGGGTAGGTATTGCTGTGTTGGATCTGATGTCTGCGGTTTTCTGTATTGCTGCAGAAAAGGAAGAATTCAGACTCGTACCTTATGCTATTGTATATCGTTTATTTTTTATTTTATTGATAGATGTAACAAAAGCTGCAGCAACAGTTGAAGAATTTTTGGGAATCAAAATGACCTGGGGAAAACTTGAGCGTACCGGCGCCGGAGGAATTTCCTCTGCAAGACCAATACAAAATGCAGCCGGCAAATAATTAGAATTTTATTTGAGGTAAAAAATGGAATTAATTCCGATACTTTCTTTAATTATTCTTGTTGCAACAATTTCTACGTTCATATTGTCTGTTGGAGCATATATTCTTTATAAAATAAGAGAACGTAAAAATATTGGTGCTCAAGCTCCACAACCAGCTGCTATTCCAGCTGAATATGTAACACCAACTCCTCTAGTAGAACAAAGACCAGCGCAACAACCTGAACGAAGGACTTTTGAAGTTGCTCGTCAACAAGAATATGAAGCTCATCGCCAACCTTCATATCCACCTCAGCAAGAAAATAGAGGTCCAGAGCTTAGACCTACGTTTGTCGGATCTGGTCCGGCTTATACAGAAAAATATCAAAAGCCGACTCCTACTGGTGAAAGAACTACAGAGGTAGATCGTTATGGTGCTAAAAGAAAATTTATGAGATATACAAATGAAGGTTATGTTGAAGCTTCAAAACAAGAAAAAAAGCAAGAGGATAATTTAAGGTGGCGGTAAAAAGCAACCGTGGCTTAAGGGTTAATTATTTAATAATTTTTCTCAGCGGCCTAGTACTTCTTATAACTGGTTTTCTAGTCTTCTTACTCATAGTTAAGAATATTTATGGTAGCTATGAGATCAAAGAAATATTACCTACAAAATCTAATCTTAAATCTTTAAGTAGCAGTGATAGAACCGGAAAAGCCGGCATACTCTATTCGCAGTATACAGAAAATATGCTTCCTTCTGGTAGTACTTGGTTGAAGGATAATATTGACTATTGGAAAAAGTTTACTAAGAATGCACGTATGGATTATGATGTAATATCAGATCAGACAATTGAATTAGGTGAACATTATGAATATAAATTAATCATTTTACCAGGTTCAAAATCTTTAAGTAATAAACAGATAGTACAATTAAAAAAATATCTTGAGAATGGTGGAAGTCTATTTGTCACCGGTGGTCCAGCTACTTTTTCTGAAGAAGGCAAATGGAGAGGATGGGAGTTTTTTACTGAAGTTTTTGGAATGAAATTTAATAAAGAAATTAAACCTGAAGAAACATATAAAGTACATACATTAAGAGGAAATTTACCATTAACTGCTGGAATCCCAAGCGGCTATACATTGAAAATAGCAACTTGGGATCGTCCCATTTATGCAGAAGTTTTAGAACCTAGAACTACTCAGGTTAGCTTTTGGTATGATTTCCGAAAAGAGGCTGGTTTAGTAAGAGAAGAAATTGAAAAAAGTGCCGGTATTGCTTACGGTACATATGGTAAAGGTAGATACGTATGGTATGGTTTTGAATTAAGTTCAGTATTAGGAGTACAAAAAGATTATATCTACTTTGAAAAACTATTTAATAATTCACTTAATTGGTTAACATACCAACCGACTGCATTTGTTAAAGATTGGCCATCACCTTACGATGGTGCTCTAATTTTTCTTCCCACTTTAACAGAAAATATTGGAAACATTACGTCATTAAATAATCTAATAAATTATAAGCAGTTTCCAGCTACATTTTTTATCAGTCCGGAAACTGGTATTAGAAATCCAGGTCTTATAAAATCTTTAGGTCAAAGAGGTGATTTAGGAGCTATAACCGATATTGGATTTCTTGATTTTCCAGAAGATACTGTAAATAAATTATTTTCAAAAGAGACACAATATTCAACTTTAGGATTTGCAACTGATACATTATCAAAAATTTCCGGTAAAAGTGTTGATGCAATAATGCCTTTATATGGCTATTATGATGATAATACACTTCAAGCAATGGCAGCAAAAAATATTAGCTTCCTGATTACTGATTCACTCACAGATAGATCTGTCCCTGAAATTAGATTCAGAAATGATAAACCAATTATGGTGATTACAAAAACCGCACGCGATGATTATGAAATTGTTAAAAATTATGGTCTGACTAATATTGATTTTCAAAGATATACTTATGAAGAGGACATAGATAGAATTTTATTTGAAGGTGGATTATACGTATTTAAAGTGCACACAGATTATCAGCTTCAACCTCAATATGCAGTTGTAGTAAGAGATGTATTGAGATACGCTAAAAATAAAAATATGTGGATTACTTCTCTTAAAGAATTAAATGCCTGGTGGGGTAGACGGCAAGGTGTGGAAGTTAGGTATGAAGCAAGAAGTAAAAGGAGAATTGCTGTTGAATTCACTAATCCTAGTGATAATCCTACAACTGATATTGTTGTTCAAGTAAATCTTAATAAGAAAGTTAAAAATGTAGAAGTGTCATCAGATATCATCAATACTGATATTCCAAGATTTGAATTAAGAAATGATAATCAAACAATATATTTTTATTTAGAGCGGATGGGTCCGCATGAGACTAGATCATTATTAGTAGATTTTGAGAATATAGAAGCTTAACAATATTTAGAATTAGTTTTAATTATCAGTTTTATAACCAGCCGAAATGATTTTATCCAAATTTATTGTTGTTAGATATGATAAAACATCCTACATTTTCTTAAATTGTTTTATCAAAAAAGATAAATTGTGAATATCCGTGAACCTAAAGAAAATTAATATCAGTTTAATAAGTTTTTCCGCAGTTGTTATTACTGCTGTAATAATAAATGGCTGTGTAGAAAATTTAACTGAGAGCACGCAAACAGCTAATCCTACTATCGAAATATTCTCTCCAGTAACTGATGATAGTGTAATTGTAGGAAATAATACTATTACTTATCAAGCTGCTGAAGGAACCGGTGGGGAAGGATTATCATTTTATGAAGTATATCTTAATAATAAATTTATTCAGCGGTTTGAACAAAATACTGATGGTACAAATCCGGAAATCTATTTAAAAGTTGATTCTACATTAATCGGATCTAGGATTACATATTTTGTTAAGGTATACAATAAAAGCGGACGATCAAAAGAGAGTACTAAACAGACTAACATTTATGTAAAAGATAAACCACCGGCAGCTCCGTCAAATCTTTATTTAGCAAGAATAAATGATTTTGCTGTTAATATGTTATGGGATGATAATTCTAGTAATGAGTTAGGATTTGAATTATGGCGTAAAGATGGTGGTTCCGGTACTTATAGGAAAATTAAAACCTTACCACCAAATACAATTAGTACAGATGATACCGGACTTTCACCATTTGTAGATTATTTCTATAAAGTAAGAGCATATAACAATTCCGGTTATTCAGATTTTTGTGATGAAGCAAGCACATCAAGCATTCCGGGAGGTCCTTGGAATTTAGAAGCTGAAGCTATTGGTGCTAGTATTGTCCGCCTAAAATGGACTGACTTTGCAGTTAATGAATCTGGTTTTATTATTGAAAGAACAAATCCATTTACCAATGATTTTGACAGAGTTGCAATAGTTAATAGAAATATAACTGAATTTGAGGACAATACTGTTCAGCCGAGTACCGGATACAGATACAGAGTTGCATATTACACAACAACATCCATTAGCGGTTATTCAAATGAAGTGTCTATCTCAACATATTATACAGATGTACCCGGACCAACAAATTTAATTGCTGAATTTTATTCCCCAAATAATGTTGTAATACTTAGCTGGGAGGATAATACAAATTTGGAAAAAGGAGTAATTGTAGAACGTAAAGTTGACTCTGGCGAATTTATAAAATATGGCGAATTTAACGAAGCGGATATAACTGGTGTTAATGATGCCGGTGTTGAAAGCGGTAGAACTTATTATTATAGGGTAAGACAAATATTAGGTACTAAAACTTATACACCTTATTCAAATACTGTTAATCTTACAATACCTTAAACTAATATGGCAGATTTAATTAAAAAAAAGGCACATACAAATTTTCCAAGTTTAATAATTGATAAATCTGGCCGCATAATTGCATCCAATAATGAAATAAAAAATATTTTTCCTCAAATTCATCCTAATGTAAATTTCTTCGATATATTTAATGAAAAACAATCTTTAACAATTCAAAGAATTTTTATTGATTCCCGGAAATATGATACTACGGTAAAAGATATTATTGAATTAGTGATTGAAGGAATTACTAAAAATTTTGAAATATCATTCATCCCCTTGAAGAGTGAGAATAATGTTTATTACTTGATCACTTTATCAGATATTGAAGAAGCAAAAACTACCTCAGAAAGTAATAAATTTACTATATCTACATCAGAACTTGAGAAAGTTACTTCCGATAAAAGAATATTATCAATCATCAATAAAATAAAATTATCCTACCCATTTACATTTATTGAAAAAGCAAAAATCCAAAAAGAAATAAATGAGTTAACAGATTTCTTTTGGCTTAAGAATGTTGATGGTAAATTTATTCTGATTAACGATGCTTATTCACAAAGTTTAGGTTTTTCATCCACACAAATTGAGAATAAAAACGAACAAGATTTTCTACCGAAATATTTAATCAATGTTTATAAAATTGTTGAACAATATATAATTGAATCAGCAAATTCAGTGATACTTGAAGGTGCAGCAATACCTATCTTCAGCGGCATGAATCGCAGTAGTCAAATAGTTCAGTTTCCGATAATCGATTTAGATAACAAAGTTGTGGCAATCATTGGTTTCTCTCAAAAATCATCTGCAAAACAAACAGTAGAACAAACTGCTGTCAATCCGATCTATTTTAAGAATTTACCAGAAGCTTTATTAATATTAGATTCAGAAAATAAAATTGAAACTTATAGTGATGAATTTATTAGAATGTTTTTACTGAATGACCAGGCTGATTATAGAAAGAGTGATTTGCATAAAGTATTCGATAAGGACTTTGTTAGTTTTGTTGATCAATTTCTATTTGATAATCAAACTGCAGAAATAACAGACACTAACTATACATTTGTTGATAAAGGAAACTTAAAAACCGAAATAAAAATTTATAAGTTTTACGATTTTGGCGGTATCTATAATGGAGCTCAAATTATTTTTCTACGAAAAAATGAAATTCAATTATTAACGGAAACTAAAGCTCAACTTTATGATACATTATTGCAGAACGATCCGGTTGCAATGTTTATTTACGATCTTGAAAATCTAAAATTCCTTGAAGTAAATGATGCTGCTCTAAAATTATATGGATATAAAAGAAATGAATTTCTGAATATGGATCTTACAGATCTCTACGCCCCTGAAGATATTCAAACGTTAATTCAATCAGGTGATAATAAATCATTATATTCAGGTTTATGGAGGCATAAAAAAAGTGATGGGAAGTCTCTTCTTGTTGAAATAAGTAGAAGCTCAATTGAATTCAAAGGCAAAAAAGCACACATGAACTTAGTGCGTAATATTACCGATGAAATAGATGAAAAGAAACATATCCAGCGGCTACAGTCAGTTTTTGATAATACCAGCGACTTAATTATAAATACTGATAAAGATGGATTTATAAAAGAAATTAATGAACATGTATCTAAAAGAATTGGGTATCCTAAAAAAGAATTAGAATCCAGATCCTTATTAAGTTTAGTTGCAGATGATGATAGAGCAAAAGTAAATAAAAATATTTTTCATTCAGGATTATTAAAAACTACATCGATAGAAATTGATATTAAAAAACCATCGGGAACACCACTAAAGTGCATTGTCTTTGCTACACCGATAAAAGATTATAATGGTGATGTTGTTGAATATTCTTTGATTATTAAGCCATTAGAAGAGAAGACAAATGCGAAAGATGTAAAACATACACAAGATTCAACTTTAGATAAAATTGATTCATCATTCCTTTCAAATATGTTTCATGAAATTCTAACTCCAATTAATGTAATATTAGGATTTACACAAGATTTTTGGGAAGGTATAGGTAATCCTACTGAAGAACAAAAAGAAGCTGTAGATATTATAAAAGAAAATCAAAAACTGCTTATGCAGATAATGGATAATGCAGTTGAGTATTCAGCACTACAGCAGAAAGTTATTAAGTTCAGACCTGAGGAATTCAGATTTATTGAGATACTTGATGAGATTAAACAAAATACAAAGAAGTTTTCCGAATCGAAAAAAATAGAAATTGTTTACGGAAAAATATCTTCATCATTATCTGTAGAAAATGATCGGCAAAAATTAATATCGTTAATCAGTGAATTTCTAAAATTTGCAATTCAGATAACTAAAGAAAATACTCTTTTTCTATCTGCTAAAAATTATGATGATAATAATTTTATTGTAACAGTTAAAGATACAAGAAATTCGATCACACCGTTTTTGTATAAAGGTCTAAATGATGTATTGTCTGACGAAGAAACAGCTAGCAGAAAGAATTTTGGATTTTCAAGATTTTCGATGAGATTGGTGAATAAGTTAATTCAACTCTTATCCGTAAGAAAAGAAACAGTAATAAAAGATAATGAAGTTATTGAATTTGGATTAGTAATACCGATAAAATTTGTTCCGGCAGAAATAAGTTCAGTTGAACTCGAATCACCAAAGCAAGTAAAAATTTCTAAATCCGCGCAAAAGCCTCAAATAAAGGAATCCACAGATTTAACTGTAGATGTTCAGTCGCGGGAGTTAGATCTTTCACAACTTTCATGTTTATATCTTGAAGATCAGGTCGATTCTCAAATTTTATTTAAGAATCAAATGAGAGAATTAAAAAGTATAGAATTCGCACCAAGTTTTGAAATTGCACTACCATTACTTAAAACAAAAAAGTTTGATTTTATTGTAATGGATATTAATCTGCAAGGTGAGTATAACGGTTTAGATGCGTTAAGAATTCTACAAAAGATGCCGGGTTATAAAGATTTCCCGATTATTGCATCAACTGCTTATATGCAGCCCGGTGCAAGAGATAATTTTATTGCCGCTGGTTTTACAGAATTTATTCCTAAACCTTTACTACGCGATAAAGTTATTGAAACACTTAAAAGAATTTTGAAATAATCTACACATCTTCACTTTTTTATTTCTGCTTTATAGCTAATAAATTGCAAAAGAATTTCATCTCACTCTTTGATTTTATTTTCAATTTCTATACATTTGTCCCACAAAATTTATACTAGAATTATTTATAATGTTGGGCAGATAGCTCAGTCGGTAGAGCAAAGGACTGAAAATCCTTGTGTCGGCGGTTCAATTCCGTCTCTGCCCACAAAAAAGGAAGCGATAAGCTTCCTTTTCTTTTTTAAATATTACTTTAGAAAATCCTTGTAAAAGTTCATCCCTCATTGCGGGAGCAGTTCTGCCGAAGTAACGAAAGAAACG
>CAYXKL010000067.1:0-14268 GCA_964464825.1 uncultured Melioribacter sp.
TTTTTAAGCTTATCTAATTTATTACTGGTTATCAGCACATTCACTTGCGTATACACAAAATATGATAACCCGATTAAAAATAGGATGAATGCAACGAACGCAAATGTTGATATTGTTTTATATGTAGTTGATTTTTCTTTAGTTTTTTGAAAATAACTCGTATACATTTTTGAAACAAACTGATCAAGTTCTTGAACATCATTGAACATTTCTTCGCAAGTGCTGTATCGATCATTTGGATTCTTTTCTAAAGCTCTTTGAATTACTTTATCAACTTGTTCAGGTACACCAGTAAGTTTGGATGATATTCTTGGAGGACTTTTTTTCAAATGACTATCCATAACTTCATATTCACTCTGATAATCAAATGGAGGTGTACCTACTATCATTTCAAAAGCTGTGCATCCAATCGAGTAAATATCTGCTCTATTGGTAACATCATCACTTTTAATTTGCTCGGGACTCATATAATAAACTGTACCAATTTTAGAGCCGGTTTTAGTCATGTTCTTATCAAACAAAGATTTTGAAATACCGAAATCCATTATTTTCGTTATTCCTTCTTTGTTTAAAATAATATTAGAAGGTTTTATATCTCTGTGAACAAATCCTTTGGAATGCGCATAACCTAAACCGAGAAGTGCTTGCTTAAGAATGTAAATAACATCGTAAAGATTAAATCTACCTTGCCGTTGTATAACTTTCTCTAAACTTTCGCCTTCTACATATTCCATTACTATTCCAAGAAGCTCACCATATTCTATAAAACCATAAACAGTTACAATATTTGGATGGGAAAGTTTTGCTTGATTTTTAGCTTCACGTTTGAATCTTTCAATAAATCTGTCACGATCATAAGTTTGGGCATTTAATAATTTGATAGCTACATAACGGTCTAGTTTTGTATCGTATGCTTTATAAACTATACCCATACCTCCTTTACCAAGTACGGATACTATACGATAATTATCAATAAGCTTGCCTATCAGATTTTCCATATAATAATCTTATTTTTTGTTAATCAATATAAAAAAATATTGTCGAAAAATTTTCTTTTTAGGTCATACAAGTAATAAGTGATATAAGAGCTATAGTAAACTTTAGCTTTTTTTGATATTTCTTTACATTTAACTAATTTTGCAAGCCATTTTGCGAGAGTGGCGGAATTGGCAGACGCGCTAGACTTAGGATCTAGTACCCAAAAGGTGTGGGGGTTCGAGTCCCCCCTTTCGCACTAAACTATAATATAAAATAAATAACATTGAGGTCTTTTTGGAAGTTAAAGTAAATCAATTATCCGATGCTACTCAAGAAGTAGAAGTTAATTTAACTTACGATGAAATTCAGCCTGAAATTGAGAAAGCTTATCTTGAAGAAAAAAAGAAAATTGAAATTGATGGTTTTAGAAAAGGTAAAGCTCCGCTTAGCATTATTAAAAAAATTTATGGCGAAGCAATTGAATATAAAGCCAGTGAAAAAATTGCAACTAGTAAATTTTGGGATATAGTTGAACAAGAAAAGTTAAAACCTATCTCAACTCCACAATTACTTGATATCGATTTTCAAATCGGTTCTAAATTATTCTTTAAAGTTCAATTTGAAATTAAACCAAAACTTGAGTTAAAAAATTATAAAAATCTTGAAATTGAAAAACCGATATTTAAGGTAAAAGATGAAGATATTGAAAAAGAGATTGATTACTTATTAAAACCGTACTACAAATATGAACCATCCGACATAGTTGAAAATAATTCCCGTATTACTGTTAATCTTCAAAAATTGGACGAACAAAATTTACCGGTTCTGGGCCAGCGAAGTGAAAATATGGTTATTGATCTTAGTGATGAAAAAGTCAATCCACAAATAATTGAAAATGCAAAAGGGAAAAAACTTAACGATACTTTCAGCTTTACTTTTGTTGATGAACATTATCACGGTGAAGAATTACATCGTGAAGAATTTAAATATGAAACTGAAATAACCAAGATTGAAAAATCAGTTCAACCTGAAATGAATGAAGAATTATTCAAGAAAATATCAAAAGATAAAGCTACTAATCTTAATGAATTGAGAAACATGTTAAAGGATAATTTTACAGAATATTATAATAAACAGTCTGATGAAATATTTACAAATAATCTGCTTAACGAAATTGTTAAGAACAATGACTTTACACCTCCACCAGGATATGTTGAGACTGTACACAAAAGATTAATAGAAATAGAAAAGGAAAATGCTAAACGATATAAAATGAAAGAAATTGATGAAAGTACTATTGCAGAATATTACAAACCCAAAGCTGAATGGAATGCCAAATGGCAGATCATTTTAGAAAATCTTGCTGAAAAGGAAAATATTAAAATTGAAGATTCAGAGATTGAAGAACTTGCAAAAAAGGAAGCTGAAAAAACCGGTATCTCTGTGGAGAAATTAGTTAAATTTTATAAAGATTCGAACCGTACAGAAGTAATGCTTGAAGACAAAGTTGTTAATTATTTAAAGAGTATCAATAAAATAAAAGAAGTTGATGCTGAAGAAAAAATTAAAGAGAAAAAAGGAAAATAATATGAATAATCTTATCCGATCATATACAGACTATCTAAATCAACCGGAGATAAAAAATCAACTTATTCCATACGTAATAGAACAAACCGGACGCGGTGAGAGAGGGATGGATATTTTCTCCCGACTTCTACGCGAAAGGATAATTTTTCTAGGAACTGCAATTGATGATCATATTGCTAGTTTGATTATTGCTCAATTACTTTTCCTTGAAGCTGAAGACCCAGACAAAGATATATATCTTTATATTAATTCACCTGGTGGAAGTGTATCGGCTGGATTAGCTGTATATGATACAATGAAATATATTAAATCAAAAGTTTCTACAATTTGTGTCGGTTTAGCTGCAAGTATGGGGGCTGTTCTTTTAGCTGGTGGTGAATCAAAGAAACGTTCATCTCTACCCCATTCAAAAATTATGATTCACCAACCATGGGTTGGAGGGCTACAAGGACAAACCGTAGATATTGAAATTCATGCTAGGGAAATGGTAAAAACACGTGATACTATTTATAAAATTCTCTCTGAACACACCGGCAAATCTTATGATCAAATTCTTAAGGACTGTGATAGAGATTATTTCCTTACAGCTCAAGAAGCGAAAGAATATAACCTAATAGATAATATTCTTACACACAGATCCACACCAAGTGAAAATAATAAAGAGAAGAAATAATATTTTCTCAATTTAAGGGGCTGTTAACTGCCCCTTTTTTGTATTTAGAATCAAATTGTAGGTGAGCAAATGTACATACTAAAATTATTTTTACTTCTTAATTTTATATTAATTCAGAATTTCACAGCTCAAGAAAAAATCTTAACTGTTGAAGATGTAATTTTAAATTCCTATACAACGTTAGCTCCCAAAAATTTACGTCAGTTAAATTGGCTTCCCAACAGTGATTATTTTGTTTACATAGATGGATCGAATCAAAATTCTGTTCTGTTAAAATCATCACCAAAATCCAAAACAAATGATACCCTTCTTACAATTTCTGAACTTAATAATTATTTAGAAAAAGTTGGCTCTGAGAAATTAAACAATTTGCCAATGATCACATGGATGAATGAACACCAGTTCTATTTTTGGAATAAGTTATCCTATTATTTGTACGATATAAAATATAAGAAGATAGAAAAAATCATCACTGTTAAAGAAAATGCTGAAAATATTTCTGTATCACCTAACAAAAAAAATGCTGCATTTACAATTTCTAATAATCTTTATTTGAGTATTGGTGATAAAACAATTCAGATTACAAATGATGCTGATACAAATATTATTAACGGTCAAGCTGTACACAGAAATGAATTCGGGATTAATAATGGAATTTTTTGGTCCCCAAATTCGAATTATATCGCATTTTACAGAATGGACCAGACAATGGTTACAGACTATCCATTAGTAGAAATACAATATATACCAGCAAAATTAAAAAATATTAAGTACCCAATGGCCGGTCAAAAAAGTCACCACGTTAAAGTAGGTATTTATGAAATTACAACCGGTAAAACAGTTTGGCTTAAAACCGGTGAGCCATTCGATCAATACTTAACAAATTTATGTTGGACTCCAGACGAGAAGCATTTTCTTATTGCTCATCTCAATAGAGACCAAAACCATTTAGAGATGAAAATGTATAACACATCCTCCGGAGATTTTATTAAAACATTATTCGAAGAAAAAGATAATGAATATGTAGAGCCGCAAAATCCACCGATATTTTTACCCAATTCAAATGACAAATTTTTATGGTTTTCGCAGCGCGATGGTTATGATCATTTATATCTATACGATACAAACAGTAATTTAATAAAACAAGTTACACAAGGAAAATGGGTTGTAACAAATTTTAATGGTTTCGATAAAAGCGGAAAATATATTTATATAACTACTACAAAAGATTCTCCTCTAGAAAGACATATTTATAAAGTGAAACTCGAAAATGGAAAGATGGAAAAGATTACTAAAGAAACCGGGTTTCATAATATCTACGTTAGTTCCAATGATAACTATTTTATTGATTCTTACACAAATATTAGTATTCCGAGAACAATTAATCTATTGAACAAAAAGTATGAAGTCATTTCAAATTTATTAACATCAGAGAATCCACTTTCAGAATATAAATTAGGAAATGTTAAACTTTACAGTATAAAGAATGATGAAGGGATTGAACTTTACTGCCGGATGATCCTTCCACCAGATTTTAAAGAATCTAATAAATATCCGGTAATTGTTTACGTTTATGGCGGTCCGCACTCACAAGGAGTTACAAATACTTTCGGATATGGACGTTATCATAATTGGTTTCAGTTAATGGCACAAAAAGGTTACATAGTATTTGAAATTGATAACCGTGGTACATCAAACAGAGGATTAGAATTTGAACAAGCAACTTTCAGAAGATTAGGTACTATTGAGATTGATGATCAGATGACCGGTGTAAATCATTTAAAATCACTCCCCTATGTTGATCAAGATAGAATTGGTGTTTACGGATGGAGTTATGGCGGTTTTATGACAACATCATTAATGCTTCGTTCCAATAATGCTTTTAAAGTTGGTGCTTGCGGCGGTGCAGTTATTGACTGGAAATATTATGAAGTAATGTACACCGAAAGATATATGGATACACCGGAAACTAATCCTAATGGTTATAAAGAAGCCTCATTGTTAAATTATATAGACAATCTTAATGGAAAATTACTTTTAGTACATGGTACATCAGATCCTACTGTTGTTTGGCAAAACACACTTGCATTTGTTCAAAAAGCAGCACAAAGCAATAAGCCGCTTGATTACTATCCATATGTAGGACACGGACATGGTGTAGGAGGTAAAGATGCTTTGCATCTTTATAATAAAATCACAAATTATTTCTTAGAGAATCTGTAATATTGTTAAAAAACTTTTATTTACTGTAGTTTATAAAATGATTATTTTTCAACGAAACTTAAACAATGAGATTATAAATGGCTGTAGGAATTAAAACTGAGATAATCCATAGATTGAATGAATTACTTGAATTTGCAAAGAAAGGCGACGAATTTTTTGCCGAAGAATTATGCAACTTTATCGCAAATGATTATGATCTTCAAGCTGTAGTAGCTTTCTCCGTTGATAAAAATAACACATTAACAGTACTTGGTAAATCTAATGGTGCCAGAAAGAATTTTACAAAAGGGACATCATTTAATTGCAAAGAGTGTAATTTAATTAAAGAAAATATTGAACGAGAATTTAATTTCGGTCCTAATTGTATAATTCAAATCTCAGATTACTTTATTAATGAGGGCTGTATTCTTGTCTCGCCTACTAACAATGAAAAAATTGTATTTAAGATTTCGAAAAAAACAGCAATAACTAAAGCTGAAAAAGATTCCATTCAACAAATCATACATTTAATTAGTTATTTATTTAGGATTTGGACTGAAGTTAGAGGCGGTATTTCAATATCACCATCTAATTTTTCCAAATTGGTTAGCGATGCCACGCTAGAATTAAAAAATAATGCTAATTCTATTATCGGTTTTACATCAATTATTAGTGATGAAAATCTTTCTTCAACTTATTCCGAATATATTAATTCTATAAAGAAGAATGCCCAAAGCATTTTATTAAATATAAATGACTTAAATGAAATTTCAAAAGCAGAATCAGGGAACTTATCAAGCACAATAAAAAATGTTAACATTGCTAATATATTAAATGACATAATTAATCTGTTCAAAAATAAGCTTAGTGCACGCCATGTTAATATTAATTTATCTATTGCACCCGAACTTTCAAAACCAATTGACATTGATGATCACAAATTAAAATACATTATTAGTAATCTTTTATTCTTATCAACCAGTCTTACCGAAGAAGGAGAAATAAATGTTTCTGCTTCGGTAGCACCAAATAAAAAGATAAAGTTTACAATTGCTGATACTGGTTTAAATCTTAGTAATGATTTATTAAATCATATTTTTGAACCCTATTCTCTTTCAAAAATAAATGAATTTAAAATCTCAAGTATTAGTGGACTTAGCTTAACTTTAGTTAAAAAATATGTAAATTTCTTAGGGGGAGAAATTACTGTAACAAATAATGACAAGAAAGGTACAATTTACAATTTCACAATTAGTGGAGAAGTAATGTCCCAATTAGAAAATACAATTTCGCAGTTACCAAAACCAACCTTTAAAAATAAGGTTTTAGTTATTGAAGATGATTATGCTACTTCAAAACTATTGAGTAACTACCTAAACAAATGGGGTTATGATCCTACAATAGTCAGCACTGAAGATCAAGCATTTTCAGTAATAAATAATGAGCATCTACTTGCCATTATCCTTGATATCGAAATCCCGAATGCTAATGGACTTGAACTTCTCAAAAAGATTCATGAGCATCATAACACTAAAAATGTACCAGTAATTGTATGCTCAATTGAACCAGAACAACAGAAAGCATTTATGATGGGTGCTGTTGAGTATTTTATTAAACCTATCAATTATAATTATTTGGTTGAAGTTTTAACAAGCTACAAACTTAGGAAAGATTCGAATGTACTCTGTGTGGATGATGACCTCCCTACATTAAATTTAGTTAAACAAGCAATAGAAATTGCGGGCTTTAATGCTGTTACAGAAAATGTTTCTGCAAAGGTTATGGATTTAATTAAAGATAAACAGATAGATCTTGCAATTATTGATCTCGATATGCCTACACCTAATGGTTTTGAATTAATTAAAATGATTAAATCTGAAAAAAGATTTGCTCACTTACCTATCATTATTTATACCGGTAAAGAGAATTATAGAGAAGATCTATACAAAATAGAAGGATTATTTGAAGAACTTCTCGATAAAAGATCTACAAATATTGAAGACCTCGCCGATACGATTAATATAATGATCAACCGTTATGAAGTACCCCCTCCGGTTGATGAAGTAATGCATAAAAAAGGAGGAACAAAAATATTATTGGCTGAGGATTATAAACATTCACAAATAATTGTAACACGCTTATTAAAGAAAAATAATTATGAAGATATTGTAGTAGTTGAAAATGGCGAGGATGCTGTAAAAATGGCAAGAGACGATAAATTTGATTTAATACTAATGGATATGCAGATGCCAATAATGAACGGTTTTGAAGCAACAGAGAAAATCCGTTTAATGCCTGAATATAAAAACACACCTATTATTGCATTGACTGCATTTGCAATGAAAGGTGACCGCGAAAAATGTTTAGAATCAGGAGCTACTGATTATATTCCTAAACCTATCGATAGTAAAGAATTCATTGAGAAAGTAAAATATTATACCAACGCATAAATAATTCTATTATCCCTCTTACTTTGAGGGATAGTAATAATTTCTAATCATTCACAATTGTTAACATCTTCTTTTTTATATTTCAGACATTAATAATTAATATTTGGAATTTCATTGGAAAAAATACGAGTCCGTTTCGCTCCCTCCCCCACTGGATATTTGCATGTTGGCGGTTTGAGAACCGCTCTTTATAATTTTCTTTTTGCTAGAAAAAACAATGGTAAATTTATTCTTAGAATTGAAGATACTGACCGCAATAGATATGTTGAAGGTGCTGTTGATAATTTGATTAAAACTTTGAAATGGGCTGGTCTTGAATATGACGAAGGTCCCGATGTTGGTGGTGAATTTGGTCCCTATTTACAGTCTCAAAGACTTGATATTTATAAAAAACATGCTGAAGAATTAATTGCTAAAGACTATGCTTATTATTGTTTCTGCAGTCCTGAAAGACTGAAAGGCTTACGTGAAGAACAAGAAAAACAAAAATTACCCCAAGCAAAATATGACAAACACTGCCTAGCTCTTTCCAAAGATGAAATTGAGAAAAACTTAAAAAGTAATTTACCATTTGTAATTCGTTTAAATGTAAAACCAAGTCAACGGATTATATTTGATGATATCATTCGAGGAAATGTTGAATTCGACAGCAACAATGTTGATGATCAGGTATTAATGAAAAGTGATGGTTACCCAACTTATCACCTTGCTAATGTAGTTGATGACCACTTAATGCAGATTAGCCATGTAATACGCGGTGAAGAATGGCTTTCATCAACACCCAAACATGTATTGCTTTATAATGCGTTCGGATGGGAACGACCTAAGTTTGCTCATTTACCTTTGTTACTTAATCCTGATAAATCCAAACTTAGCAAACGGCAAGGGGATGTTGCCGTTGAAGATTACCGTGACAAAGGTTATTTGAAAGAAGCTCTAATAAATTTTGTCGCGTTACTCGGATGGAATGCCGGTGATGACAAAGAATTTTATTACCTCGATGAACTTGTTAATGCTTTTTCACTTGAACGAGTGAATAAATCCGGAGCTGTTTTTGATGTAGTTAAACTTAATTCTTTAAATGCTGAACATTTAAGAAAATTACCTGAAGAGATATTATTGCAGCATTTAAAAAAGGAAATTCTTAATTCGCCATTCTCAATACTCAATTTATCGGATAATTACCTTCTGAAAATTATCAACGCAATGAAAGAAAGAGTATCTTTTGTAAAAGAATTTATTATAGAGTGTCAATATTTCTATACTGCACCAATAGAGTACGAACAAAAATCAGTAGAGAAAAACTGGAAGCCAGAGACACCATATCAAATGAAAAAACTTGCTGATGCTTTTTCAGCTTTAGAAAATCCTACAAAAGAAGATTATGAACTTACATTGATAAAAATTGCCGAAGAATTAAACGTCGGCAAAGGAAAACTAATTCACCCACTTCGTCTCGCAGTTTCTGGTCAAAGCACCGGACCGGGAGTATTTGATATTCTTTTTATACTAGGAAAAGATGAGGTTGTAAGTCGATTATATTCTGCCATTTCGGTTTTAAAATAGCAAGTTGTAACTGATCAGGAACTTATAAATTTACTTACATGTTTAGCTTTAAAAAATAATATGCTTATATATACATTATATAGAGAACAAAAATTAAATATATCACTTGATGAAGCTTGGCATTTCTTCTCTTCCCCATTAAATCTTGTAAAGATTACTCCTCCATATATGGGATTTGAAATTGTCTCCGATTTCAACAATGAAAAAATGTTTGCTGGTATGATTATCCAGTATATAATAAGGCCAATTTTAGGAATTCCCTTGAAATGGGTTACTGAAATTACTCACGTAAAAGAAAAAGAATATTTCATAGATGAGCAGCGTTTCGGACCATATAAATTGTGGCATCATTTACATCAATTTAGAATGCAAGCTGGGGAATTGATAATGATAGATAAAGTAAATTATGCATTACCTTTTGGCTTAATAGGGCGGTTTGTTAATAAATTATTCATTCGTAATAGAGTTGAAAAGATTTTTGATTATAGGAGTGAGATCTTAAGAAAATTATTTTCTTAGTATATATGTTTTATTAAATGTCTCTAGTCTAATTATTTCTTCCAACTATCCTTTAAAGTAACTGTACGATTAAAGACCAGTTTTTCATTATTAGAATATTTTTTATCTACACAAAAATAACCGAGCCGTTCAAATTGGAATTTATCAAGTGGTCTTGCATTTCTTAATGAAGGTTCAATTTTAGCGTCTTGAATTACTTCAAGGGAATTAGGATTGATTAGATTTAACCAATTATCTTCAATCCCTGGGTTTTCAACAGTGAATAATCTATCATATAAGCGTACTTCTGCATTAATTGAATGTGTTGCAGACACCCAATGAATAACTCCTTTAGCTTTCTTTGTACTTGTTCCACTTCCGCTTTTAGTCTCCGGATCATAAATACAACGTAGTTCAACTACTTCACCTTTATCATTCTTAATTACTTCTTCACACTTAATAATATATGCATAACGCAAACGTACTTCGCCACCAGGCACTAAACGATGAAATCCTTTAGGAGGATTTTCCATAAAATCACTCTGTTCTATAAAAATTTCGTTGCTGAATGGTATTTTACGTGTTCCAGCTTTTTCATCTTCTGGATTGTTAATTGCTTCAAGTTCTTCTTCACCATTGTAATTTGTAATAACAATTTTCAGTGGATTTAAAACTGCCATAACTCTATTTGCTCGTTTGTTCAAATCATCACGAATAGCATATTCAAGTAAAGCAATGTCAGTTAGTGCGTCACGTTTTGCAACACCGATTATTTCTGTAAAATTTCTAATTGCATCCGGAGTATAACCGCGTCTTCGGTAACCTGATATTGTTGGCATACGAGGATCATCCCAACCATCAACATAATTTTCTTGGACTAGCTGTAGTAATTTTCGTTTACTCATTACTGTATAACTTAAATTCAGACGTGCAAATTCTATCTGTTGAGGATGGTGAATATCTAGTTGATCTAAAAACCAATCATAGAGAGGACGATGATTTTCAAATTCAAGAGTACAAATTGAATGAGTGATACCTTCGATTGAATCCTCAAGACCGTGCGCCCAATCGTATGTTGGATAGATACACCAATTTCTTTTCTGTCTATGATGATCTTCATGAACTATTCGATACATGATAGGATCGCGGAGATTGAAATTAGGAGATGTCATATCAATCTTAGCACGTAATGTTTTTGAACCATTCGGAAATTCACCTTTACGCATCCTATCGAACAAATCAAGATTTTCTTCAACACTTCTGTTTCTATATGGAGATTCTTTACCGGGTTCAGTTAATGTTCCTCTAGTAGCACGTATTTCATCAGCATTTAGATCGCATACATAAGCTTTTCCTTTCTTAATCAACACTATTGCCCACTGGTACATCTGTTCAAAATAATCTGAACCGTATAATATTCTATTTCCGAAATCAGCACCAAGCCATTTAACATCTTCAATAATAGAATCAACATATTCTTGTTCTTCCTTTTCGGGATTTGTATCATCAAACCGAAGATTAAATTTACCGTTATAATCTCTCGCTATTCCATAGTTTAAGCAAATCGATTTAGCATGACCGATGTGAAGATATCCATTAGGTTCTGGTGGAAAGCGAGTATGTACTTTACCGCCCCATTTATTAGTTTTAAGATCTTCATCAATCATTTCATAAATGAAATTCTTAGATTTACGCTCATCAGAATATGAATTATTTTCTTCCATGTATGATTTTTTAGTTTAATTATTAAATGTTAGTTGTAAAGATAAATAAGTGTAAAAGTAATATAAATTATTTTCAATTATATTAAAGATTTCATATTATTTATTTAATGTATTTCCAGTATATTTTTCTAAGTAAATTAACTATGTGATATTCTATATAAGTCAGGTTAGATATTTTATCATTACCCCAAGAATTTGGTAAATTATATCCCCATTCTTTCATAAATGGTCCGAAAATTTTTTTTGCACGCGGAATAATATCATCTGTATAATAGACCAAATAGTCATCTTCGCGATAATTAGTTTTATTTATTCTTGGTAGTGGTCTTACTATTTCAATATTTAACATTTTTAATACTTTGCTGAAATCATCAACAATATTTTCAAAACGTAGCACATAATTAAATTGATGATGATGTAAAATACTCCAATCCGAATATGGCATTTTATAAAACTTTTTAAAGAATTTTATAAAATCTATATTATTATCTTGGACATAATTATATCTTCTTTTAAAGTGATTATACAATGGATTAAATCCAATATAATTTTTTACACTTGAAAATTTCCCTTTATGATCAGTCTTATACTTAAAATAATGACTTACTACCCTATCTAAAGGATTTCTAATACAAGAAAAAACAAAATATTTCTTTTCTTCATCAGTGGCTATTTTTAAGAAATCGTTGTAAGTCGAATGTTTTTTAAGAATAGCAATACCATCATAGTATTTACACAGTTCAGTGCTTATTGTTGAACTACCTGTCAATGGTAATCCAATAAAGACATATTTGTACTTATGACTAATAACCATTTATTTATACTTTATTTTTATAATCATCAAGAAAATCTTTTTTTTGCACGGTTTTCATTTATTTCGATTATTATCAAAAAATATTATTTAATTAATATAATTTTTTTTGTCTCAATTTTATTTTTAAATTGTAAACTGCATAAATAAATACCACTTGTAAGATATTCTGCATTAAAATTATAAGTGTAAAATCCTCTTTCGTATTCACCTTCAATTAAAGACTTAACCTCAGTACCGAGAATATCATATACTTTTAATCTGATAAATTCTTTATTCTTTAAATAAAAGTTGATAATTGTACTTGTATTAAATGGATTGGGATAATTTTGTAAAAGTTCAAACCCATTAGATGCCATATCATCTGTTATTATAAAATTATATCTATTTACAACATTACTAAAAGCATTACTTACGGCATCATTAAAGCTATCTGCTCTAGTAAATCCATCTATCCATAAAATATTTGTTACTGGATGATCCATTTTATGTTGAGCATTTCTATAATAGCCTAAATGCCAGGAATGATCTAAAACTTCATTATTATTTTCTTCATCATAAAATAGTGTTGTAATATTTTGCAAATTTAGAATTTCTGAAAAATCAATATTCTCATCATCTCTTCTCCATACAATAATTTCTCCATTTGCATATTGAGAGTATTTAATTTTAATAACAAAATCAATCCATTTCCCAACATTAAGATCATTTTTGGAGAATTCATATCTATAATCATCAGGTTTGGGATCATGTATTTCCCTAGCATTTAAAGTTGCATAGAATCTATCCGTGGCTTGAATTGCAAAAGCTGGACCTGTCGTAACTTCTCCATTTTGTTTCTGTAATTGAGCAATAATTCCATGACCTTTTATATTAGAATTTTTTAATGATGGTGGTTCCCAATTTTGATCAAGTCTTACACTAAAAGCATAATATTTAGTTCCGCTATTATTATTTTCAAAAATTGGATTATCATTTGGATCTGACATCCCTACAACTTCTGCTCTATCATACCCATTTTCAGATGTATCACCTGGCTGGACTTCAATTCTTAAAGAATATTTCCCTTGTCTAACAATTATTGAGTCAAGTTTCCATCTATGCTCTAAGCCAACTGGAGCATATTTAGGATTTGTTGGATCAGGTGAAAATTTATGCCAACAATTCGGTCCTATAATTCCATATTCAAAATCGCCAGTAAATGATATAGAAGATTGAGTAAAAATATATTGAGTGAATAAAAAGTAAAGTATGTAAAGTATATATTTTAATTTCATTTAAACTAAGTAATATTATTAAGTTAATATAATAATTGATTTTATAAGATAAGTTTAATTATGATAATATTAGAATGCGTTTTTATCACCTCGTAACATTAACCATACAGATATTATAACTATTTTAATATCCAATGTAAACGACCAGTTATTCAGATACCATAAATCATGCTCTATTCTTTTCTGCATTAGTTCATGTTGATGAGTAGGACCACGAAACCCTTTAATTTGTGCCCAACCTGTTATTCCCGGTTTAATTATATGACGTAAATTATAATTTGGTATTAAATTGATATAATATGAGTTAAGATGAAAAGGATGAGGTCTAGGACCAATAATACTCATTTCACCTTTAAGAACATTAATAAACTGTGGTAATTCGTCAATACTTGTTTTTCTTAACCAAGCCCCTATTCTGGTTAAACGGGGATCATTTTTAATGGCTTGTTTGAAATTGTTATTCTCATCAAGATCTTTGCTCTCAGAATGCATAGTCCTGAAT
>CAYXKL010000068.1:0-14116 GCA_964464825.1 uncultured Melioribacter sp.
CTGATAACCTTCTTGGTTCTTCGCGATCAAGAGTAACGAATTTTAACATGACTCCTCCTTGTTGTGGTATATTTATAAATTATCAAAAAAATCTTGTACTTTTTTAAACACTTTATTGATATTGATTTTTTTATCTGTTATTTGCTTTGCTGTTGTTAAATTTTCTGATGATGTTCTTCCGGGTATACCTCTGATTAGTCCGGCAACTGTTGCAAATTCCGGACTTTCAACTTCGTTGGACAAACCGGAACCTAATTCAAGAGGAACACCCATACGAGCCGGTATGCCAAAAACTTCTTCAGCTAATTCTGTGCACCCTTTTAGTAAAGATCCACCACCGGTTAATACAACACCGGCTTTAATTTTATTTTTGAAACCGGCATTTCTAAGCTCGTTATCTATTAATGTGAATAATTCTTTCATTCTAATACTTATTATTTGTGTTAATAGAGTTACCGGAATTTTAATATTTCCCCGTGCACCAACTCCTTTTATAAAAATATCTTCATCGCGAATTATTGCATTCTCGGAAGCATATCCATGATCTTTTTTTAATTTTTCAGCATCTGTTGTAACTACTCCTAAGGTTTCTCTGATATCATTTGTAACCTGATTACCGGCAACTCCAAAAACTTTTGTATGCTTAATAGCTTTCTTATGAAATATTGCAATGTCAGTAGTTCCGCCGCCTATATCAATTAACAAAGCACCCAAATCTTTTTCGTTGTCTTCCAATACTGATAAACTAGATGCTATCGGCTGGAGTATATAATCTTTAACTGTATAGCCGGCGCGTTCTACTGATTTTTTAATATTTTGTATTGCCGGTACTGATGCAAGCACTACATGATTAACAGCTTCAAGACGTGAACCGCACATTCCAATCGGGTCATCAATTCCACCTTGATAATCAACAAAATATTCTTCGGGAATTATGTGAAGTATTTGCCTGTCCGATGGAATTCTGATTGTTTGCACATCTGATTTTAATCTTTCGAGATCACTTTCAGTAATTTCATGATCGGGATTATTTATTGTAACATAATTTCGATGACGTAAACTTGTTATGTGCTCTCCGGCAACACCAACATTAATTTCTTTTACCTGAAACCCGGCCCGATTAATTGCAATATTCATTGCCTCGTTAATTGCCTCGGCAGTTTTAGAAATATTTGCAACCAATCCTCTGTTCAATCCTTCTGAAGGGGCAACTCCAAATCCAAGTATGTTCGTACTATTTTCTGATCGTTCAGCAATAACTGCACAAACTTTTGTTGTCCCAAGATCAAGACCAGCTATAACATTCTTCTTCATGATTGCTTTTCCCCCTCTTCAGTAGTTTCTTGAATTATTCCTAAATAGACATGACCATTGTATCTGAGGTCAACATATTCCATTATATTATTTATTTCCTTCCCTTTTAGATATGACCAAAGATTGCTGAAATAGACAATCTTTTTGATTTCATTTTCTCTTCCAATGATAATTGGATAATCTAAAAATGAAAAATCAAGTAGAACATCCCCGCCATTCCGCATATCTACAATTGATAACCCTTCATACAACTCAGGATTTAAAAGTTTTATTCCCTCAATAATTTTGGATGCAATAATCACATCATCATTTCTTTTTAGAAATGAAAGTATTTTGAATTCTTGCTGTTCCGGATTTGATATGATCGGGTAATCAATTTTTTTAGTCCCTTCAAGCAATGGAAGAACTTGTAAATTATCAGTCACCAAATATTGATTTTCATTTATCATCAAGATTGAGATAATTTTTTTTTCATAAACATTTATAGATACTTTATTATTTCCGTCATATCTTACTTCAGCTTTATTTACATATGGGTGTTTTTCAATTCTGTCTTTAATCACTTGAAGATTAATTATTGAATAATGAGTTCTGTCGTTCAGATTAGCAAATTGTAAATATTCCTCTTTTGATAAATGAGAATTTCCTTCGAGTGATAAAATTTCAATTTTATATTGATCAGTTTTATTCAAGCCGACTGATAAATAAACAAGCAGACAGATAATAAAAATCATTACTAATAAACTTGTTATTTTTTGTTTACCGATCATTGTTATCAATTTTACTTTTTATGATCAGATTTTAAAAACTCAACAAACTTTTCGCCGAATTTCCATATATCACCAGCGCCAAGCGTGATAATTATATCACCTTTTTTATAGATCTTCTTAAGAAGATCCGGCACCTTTGTTTTATCCGGTTCATAAAAAACATTTTTATGACCAAATTTTTTTGCAGCTTTTGAAATCAACTCGCCTGAGATTCCTTCAATCGGCTTTTCTCTTGCCGGATAAACATCCGTACAAATAAAAATGTCCGAGTTCAGAAATGATCTTCCAAATTCTTCATAAAAATCTTTAGTTCTTGAATACAAGTGTGGTTGAAAAACTGCAACTAATCTTCTATTCCATCCTCTTCTTATTCCGTCCAATGTTACATTAATTTCTGTTGGATGATGACCGTAATCATCTATTACCATTATTTCACTATCATGTTTTATTTCAAATCTTCTGTAAACGCCATTAAATGATTCAAGAGCTTTTTTTACAATCTTAAAATCCACCCCCATTTCTTTTGCTATGGTTAATGCAACTAGTGAATTTTTTACATTGTGTAAACCGGGAATGTTAAGTTTCATTCTACCGAGTTCTACACCTTGATAAATCACAGTAAACTCTGTTTTGTTTTTATCATGAGTAATATTTATTGCACGTATATCTGCTTGCGGAGAAAGTCCGTAAGTAAAAATCTTTTTATTTATTAATGGAATAATATCTTGCAGAGCGGGTTCATCCATACAAAGAACAACAAATCCGAAGAAAGGCACTTTATTAGCAAATTCAATAAATGCAGATTTTATATCATCAAGATCTTTATAAGTATCAAGATGTTCTTTTTCCAAAGTAGTAAGAGCAGCAATAACAGGTGCAAGTTTTAAAAATGTTCTATCAAATTCATCAGCTTCAACAACAATGTAATCACCTTTGCCTAACCTTGCATTCGTTCCGCCAAGTCCGCTCAATTTACCGCCAACTATTATTGTCGGATCAATACCGGCTTCAGTTAAAACCAAACCAACCATAGAAGTTGTTGTTGTTTTACCGTGAGTACCGGCAATACCTATTCCATATTTCATTCTCATACATTCAGCAAGCATTTCTGATCTTTTAATAACAGGGATCTTTCTCTCAATAGCCGCTTTAACTTCAGGATTATCGAGTGTAACTGCTGATGAATAAACAACAACATCTGCTTCTGTTAAATTTTCTGCCGAATGCCCTTCGTAAATTTTAACGCCTAAACTTTCCAGACGATCTGTTACTTCTGTTTTTGTGAGATCGGAGCCGGTAATTTTAAAACCCTGGCTAAGAAGAATTTCTGCAATTCCGCTCATTCCAATTCCGCCAATACCAATAAAGTGAACATTTTTTACAGTCATCATCATAATGATTCTCAATTAATTATAGCCGCATACTTAATTGCATTTTCAGCAATAATTCTGGCGGCGTCTGGTTTAGCAAATTTTGAAATATTTTTTTTAAGAACTTTTAATCTATCTTCGTTATTAATTAAATAATTCACTTTATTAAACAATTCTGATTTTATATATATATCTTCAATTAATTCAGCAGCATCATTATCAAATAATGATTTTGCATTTATATATTGATGATTAGCTGCTACATTAATAGATGGAACAAATATGACTGCTAATCCTAAATAAGCAGCTTCTGTAATTGTAGTAGCACCTGAGCGTGCAACTAAAATATCGCAAGCTGAATATGCAGCAGACATATCATTTATAAACGGCATCACTTTCACTGATTCATTTCCATATTGTTTATACTGATCAAAATAATTTTGACCGGTTTGCCAAATTATTTGAACACCGATTGATAATAATTTATCAATCGAGTTTACGACGGCATCATTTATAGATTTTGCACCAAGACTTCCACCCATTACAAGTAATACTTTTTTATTTGCATCCAATTCAAAATTTTTAATAGCAATTTCTCTATCTATTAATTTCAAAGAAATTCTCACTGGATTTCCGGTAAGTAAAAGTTTGTTTTTTACTCTGAAATATTTTTTTGATTCTTCGAATGTAATATGAATCTCATCTGCTTTTTTTTCTAAAAGTCTGTTTGTAATTCCCGGGTAACTATTTTGTTCGAGTAAAATTATCTTTGATCCTAAAACAGAAGCAGCCCATACAACCGGACCCGATACATAAGCACCGCATCCTAAAACTACTCTTGGTTTAAATCTTAACTGTATTATTAAACTTTGAATTGCGGCAACAACAACTTTAATAGGAAATAACAAATTATTAAGTGTAAGTTTTCTTGAAAATCCGCTTATCCAAATTGATTTAAATTCAAATCCATATTCGGGTACTACTTTTGCTTCAATTTTATTTTTTGTCCCAATAAATAAAATTTCTGATTCACTAATTAATTCGCGGATCATTTGAGCAACTGCAAGAGCCGGATACAAATGACCGCCGGTTCCCCCTCCGGCTAATATGAAACGATATGGAGTTCTTATTTTCATCCTACTTGCGCCACTCTTAATTCTTCAGTCTGTAAAGTTTCTCTCGCAACATTTACAATAATTCCAATAGACACTCCAAATAGTATAATTGACGTTCCTCCAAAACTGATAAATGGCAGTGTTATACCCGTTGTTGGTAATAAACCGGTTACCACTCCGGCATTTATTAAAGCACTTAATAAAATGTTGAAACCTAATCCAAACACTAAGAGCTGCCCGAATTTATCTTGCGATTTTTTTGCTATAACAAGACATATAACAAATAAAATGAGATATAAAAAGAGAACTGAAACCGATCCAACAAAACCCATTTCTTCACCAAGAATCGAAAAAATAAAATCACCGTAAGATTCCGGTAGAAAAAGATCACTCTGACGGCTATGACCAATTCCCAAACCAGTCCATCCGCCGCTTCCTAATGCAATTTTTGCTTGTCTAACTTGAATATTTATATCACCGCCGTTAATTAAACTTTGTATGTATGTTACCACTCTTTCACGTGCATGAGGGAAAATCATTATAAACAATGAAGCAATTCCACCGGCAGTTGCGAAAGTAAACATTATGTGTTTTATTCTAGCACCGCCAACGAATAGTATTGCAATACCAGTAATACCTATTATTATACTCGTACTTACATTCGGTTGAAGAATTACTAATCCGCTTATTACACTAATCCAAAAAAGCATGTAAATAAAACCATTCTTAAAATCTTTAAGCAGTTCACCTTTCTTTTCAATTAGCATTGCTAGATGCATAATCAAAATAATTTTTGCTGCTTCAGAGGGTTGAAATTGAAAAACACCAAAAATGTCAATCCATCTTGAAGCACCTTTAACTTTTGGTGCAAATATTAGTGTAAGTATTAATACACCGATTATACCAAACAATAATTTTTTACTATGTCTTCTGTAAAAATCATATGGTAAATGTGCAAACCCAACAAGTGCAATGAATGCAACCAATACTTTCCAGAAATGTGATTTAAATAAATGATACAGATTATTAAACTTGTTCAGACTGTATGTACCGCTGGCTGTAAATACAATTATTGACCCCAAGAGCATGAGAGCCACAACCAGTACAATTAATATTTTTACATATCCTTTCATTACGATAAATTATTCACCGCTTTTTTGAAAACTTTACCTCTATGTTCGTAGTTATCGAACATATCAAAACTTGCGCACGCCGGTGATAACAATACTACCGTTCCCGGTTCTGCTTCTTTTCTGGCAGCAATGATGCAATCTTCTAATGAATCTTTTTTTTCTGTAACAACTATTTTGTTGAAGTAATCATATACCTTTTGTGCGGATGACCCGATTGCATAAATCTTTTTAACATTTTTGGTTACCAGCTCTTTTATCTGATCGTAATTATTTCCTTTATCTTTACCGCCAAGTATCAAAAAAAGAGGTTTATTGAAAGTTCTTAAAGCTACAACAACAGAATCAACATTAGTTGCTTTTGAATCATTGAAATATTCAACACCGTTAATTTCACGAACAAATTCTATTCTATGTTCAACGCCCTTAAAAGTCTTAAAAGCATTTTTGATTTTCTGATTTGGTAGATTTAATGTTTTTACAACGGCTAAAACAGCTAATGCATTTGCAACATTGTGTTCACCTTTAATGTATAAATCATCCACAGAACAAATTTCATTAGTTGAACCGAACCAAGAAAAATGTAATTTATTGTTTTTACGAAATGCTCCTACTTGAAGTTCATTATTAAGTGAAAAACCTATTTTTTGTACCCTTTTGTTCTGCATAGACGAGTAAGTAAGTTTATCATCTGCATTGTAAACGAAAAAATCATTTTCATCCTGATTATTCATTATTTTGATTTTCGATTCAATGTATTCATCAAAACTGTTATTATACCTATCGAGATGATCAGGTGTAATATTTAGAATTAGAGAAAAGAATGGTTTAAAATTTTTAATAAAATCCAATTGGAAACTTGAAGTTTCAAGAGCAACAAATTCATTTTCTTTTACATGAAGAGTAATTTCGGAAAAAGCTTTTCCAATATTACCGGCTTCATAACACTTAATTCCGCATTCATTCAAAGTGTGATTAATCAAAGCGGTGGTTGTTGTTTTTCCATTTGTTCCAGTTATAGAAATAATTTTGCCTTTACAAAACCAGGATGCAAATTCAACTTCGCTATAAACACTTATTTTCTTTTTAAATGCTTTTTTCAAAACTTCCGAATCAGAAGGAACACCCGGGCTAGTTACAATAAAATTACAGTCATAAATCCGTTCAGAATGTTTACCATATTCATATTCAATTCCTAATGAATCAAAAATTGCAATAGCATCTTTCAAACTTTCTTTGGTACCAATGTCGCTTACAAAAGGGAAACCGCCCAATTCCTTTACAAGTTTTGCAGTGCCTATTCCGCTTCTAACAGCTCCAATGATTGATATTTTTTTATCTCTAATATCCATTATCTAATCTTAAATGATGCTATGCTGATGATTGCAAGAATTATAGTGATTATATAAAAACGAATTACAATTTTAGGTTCAGCCCAATTAAGCTGTTCAAAATGATGATGAATAGGCGCCATCTTAAAAACTCTTCTGCCTTCACCGTATTTTGCTTTTGTATATTTGAAATAAAGACGCTGAATAATTACAGATAGTGTTTCCAAAAAATAAATTCCGCCTAAGATTGGAATTAACAATTCTTTCTTAATTAATATTGTCAGAATTCCAAAAGCTCCTCCAAGAGCAAGCGAACCGGTATCACCCATAAATACTTGTGCTGGATAAAAATTGAACCACAAAAATCCAAGTCCGGCTCCAATTAATGCAGCAATAAAAACTGTCAATTCACCGGATCCTGGTAAGTAAATTATATTCAAATAATCTGCATAGATAACATTTCCTGATACGTAACTCATAATTGCAAGTGCAAGCATTACAATAATCATTGTCCCTATTGCTAAACCATCTAATCCATCTGTTAGATTAACTGCATTTGAAGTTGCTGTAATTATGAAAACTATTGCTGGAATGTACAAGTAGGAAAAATCCCAATTAAGATTTTTGAAAAAAGGTAATGTTGTTTGAGAATTATATGGTGAAAATTCTGGCAGAAAATAAATAGCTGCACCAACCACCAAACCAACAAATATTTGTCCTAATAATTTATAACGTGCAATTAATCCTTGAGGAAGTTTTTTTATTACTTTCAAATAGTCGTCTAAAAATCCTACACCGCCAAGAACAATAGTGCCGAAAAGAACAAGAATTATATAAGTGCTTTTTATATCGCTCCAAATAAGTACCGGAAAGATTACTGATATTAGGATTATCAAACCGCCCATAGTTGGAGTACCCGATTTTTTCTTATGCGTTTGCGGACCTTCTTCTCTTATCGGTTGATCAACCTGATTCTTTTTTAGTTTATCAATAATCTTTGGACCGAAATAAAAAGAAAGAATTAAAGCTGTAATTGCCGCTAGTGCCGAACGGAATGTTAAGAACCGGAATAGATCAAATCCCGGCGGATTAAAAACCTCATTGATGTAATCAAATAGATAGTAAAACATTATTCAAACCTTTTCTCCAAAATGTTTACAAATTCTTCCATCTTCATTCCACGAGATCCTTTAACTAGAATTACCGAGTTCTCTATACTTTCATATTTGAGATAGAGTCCTAAAGCTTCACGTAAATAGAAATGGATTGATCTAGTTTTTCTGCTTGATAATGATCTATTAATATGTTTTGTTAATTCTCCGCATGTTAAAACTAAAGTGTTAGTACTATCATGAAAATAACGGGCTAACTCTTTATGAAATGCTGCACTATTTTTTCCGAGTTCCAGCATATCACCAATTACAAATATTTTTTTCTGGAATAAATTAATGTCGTATACTACATCAATAGCAGATTTAACAGAATCGGGATTGGAATTATAAGTATCATCAATAACAACAGCTTCCTCATAAATTTTCACATCCATTCTGCCATGCACGGGTTTTAATTTATTCGTCCCAGATAAGATCTGTTTTTTTGATAAACCTAAATAAAGTGCAACCGATACAGCTGCTAAAAAGTTTTTAGCATTTGAATAACCGTAAATTGGAAGTGTAACTGTAAATGAAGCCGAACCTTTACCTAATTGAAGAGGGAGTTTATTGTATTTAATTTTTAATTGAGGTTTCCCTTCTTTAGTTATCCTACCTACTTTACCCGTTACATCAACTTTACCTTTAAAACCGTACGTAATCTTATTCCAATAGTTTTTAGATTTTTTATTAATTATCGGATCGTCCATATTCAAAAAAACTTTTCCACCGTGTATTTCAGTTAAATCAAGCAGAGCTGATTTTTCTTTATAAACTCCCTCTTTATTTTTTAGAAATTCTAAATGAGAATTTCCAATGTTTGTTATTAATGATATATCGGGTAAAGAAATGTTTGTAGAGTATTCAATTTCACCAAAATGATTTGTTCCTTGCTCAAGAACCAATGCACTGCACTTTTCATTAGCCGATAAAATAGTAAGCGGAACTCCGATATGATTATTATTATTTGCTTCAGATTTAACAACATTAAATTTTTCAGAAAGCAATGTGGCAATAATTTCTTTTGTTGTTGTTTTACCATTGCTGCCTGTAATTGAAATGACTTTACTTTTTAATTTTTTTCTCCATACTCTACCTAAATCACCATATGCATTTGTAGTATTTTGAACAGTAATTATTGGTAAATCCAATTTTGAAAATAATTTCAATTTATTTTTATTAATCAGTATTGCTTTCGCACCTTTATTAATTGCTTCGAATATATAATCATGCCCATCATGTTTTTCACCTTTAAGTGCTACAAACAAACTGCCGCTTTTAACTTTACGTGAATCGATTACAATTTTAGATACCGGTGCGAAGCGATCAGGATTATAGATCACTGCGGTTGGGATATTAAATAAATCTTGCAGAGTAATTTTTATTTTGCCCATTCTTCTAAATATTTAATTGCAGTTTCTTTATCAGAAAAATGTTTTCTGACGTTATTTATCTCTTGATAATTCTCATGCCCTTTACCGGCAATAAGAATAACGGCATCGTCTTCACTCTCAAAAATTGAAGCTCTGATTGCTTCTTCTCTATTTTCAATTACACGATAATTGTTTTTATTAACGCCTTTAAGAATTTCATCAATAATAATAAATGGATCTTCTGTTCTCGGGTTATCCGATGTTATGTAAATTCTTTCACTGAGCGATGCTGCAATATTTCCCATTACCGGTCTCTTTGTTTTATCACGATCACCGCCGCATCCAAATACAGTATAGATTGGTCTTTCATTTTTTACTATATGCTGCACAGCGTTTAAAGCTTGTTGTAAACTGTCCGATGTGTGGGAATAGTCTATTATAACTTTTTTATTCTTTTTTGAAACAACTTCAAATCTGCCCGGTACTTGCGGTGTGGAATTAACTCCTTCAACAGCTGTTTTTGCATCGATTCCATTAATTACGGCAGAGGTAAATGCGGCAGCTGCGTTATATGCATTGAAATGTCCGACTAATTTTGTGTTGAAATTATAAACTTTGTTGTTGTTAATGATATCAAAAGTAGTTCCGTCCAAATTGAATTCAACATTCTTTATTCTGAAATCTGCACTTTTATCTTTACCATAGGAGATTTTTTTTGCTTTAGAATCAGCAATTAAATTAATTGAATTCTGATCATCTGAATTGTAAACCACAAAACCAATATGCGAAATCATATCGAACAAGATTTTTTTAGATTTTAGATAATGTTCAAGTGTTTTGTGATAATCCATATGATCTGAAGTAATATTTGTAAAAACTGCAGTTTTAAAATTCAAATAATCAACTCTATTTAGATCGAGCGAGTGCGAAGAAACCTCCATTACACAATGCGAACAGTTTTCAGAGACCATTTGAGCAAGCAGTGAATTAATTTCATGTGATTGCGGTGTAGTTAATAATGTTTTAAACTCTTTATTGCCAATGTAATTTGCTATTGTACCAATTAAACCGGTTTTGTAACCAGCTCTTTCAAAAATATTTTTAATATAAAATGCAGTAGTAGTCTTACCCTTTGTACCGGTAATACCGATTAAAATTAATTTTTTTGATGGCTCATTATAAAAGTAATTTGAAAATTCAGAGAGAGACTTTCGAGGATTTTCCACTACTATTTTTACACAATTTGAGTGTATAAACAATTGGTCAGGTATAACTTTATCGTTTTGCAATACAACAGCACTTGCACCATTATTTATCGCATCAGGAATATATTTATGACCGTCAGTTTTAAATCCATCAATGGCAATAAAGAGAGAATTTTTATGAACTGTTCTAGAATCGATTGTAATAGAATCAATTTCTTTAGATTCAGCATTGCCAGTTACCTGAATTACCTTAACATTATTTAGAAGCTCATTAAGCTTCATTATTTTATTCTCACTGAATTTAATTTTCTATTTGGTTCACATTTAATTATGCAAGTATCATTTGTTGATATATTATTCCCCGGTTCAATACTTTGCATTACAACCTTTCCAGTTCCATTTATTTTATATTTTAATCCGATCTCGTTCAATTGAGCTACAGCATCTCTTAAGGAAAGTTCAACTAGGTTTGGCATAGTGGTCCTATTCAAGCTGCTGAATTTTTTTGTACTTGATTTGTTGTTAGAAACGGGTGCAATATTTAAATAACTTTTTGATGTTGAAACCGGTGATGATTTTATATCTGCTATTAACTGATCAATAACATTTTTATTTCTTTTAATAGTTTTCTTATCGGGTATCAAATCTAAGTCTGCTTCAACAATTCTTTTTGCAACATCATGAAAAATTGGCGCTGCAACCAATCCTCCATATTTTCCTATTTCGGGTGAATCCACTAAAATTAAACAGATAATTTTGGGATTATCTGCTGGGAAAAAACCTACGAATGATGAATTATGCTGATTTCTTGAATACGAATTATCAATTAATTTTTGTGATGTACCAGTTTTTCCGCCTACTAAAACATTTTCTAGTTGTGCTGCTGTACCGGTACCTTGTTCAACTACACCCAACATTAAATTCTTCATCAATTCTGATGTTGATTTACTTATTACTGTTCTTATTTTTTTAGGATAATTTTTTTCTATGATTTTCCCATTTTGATCTGTTACAGATTTTAACAGATACGGCTGATAAATTATACCACCATTTATTAACGCACTAAATGCTGTAATTATTTGTAAAGGAGTTGCAGAAAGTTCATATCCGAATGAGAGGAAAGGTTTTGTAAGTAAATTAAACTGATCCGGTTTTTTTAAGTAACCTTCAGCTTCACCAATCAAATCGATAGAAGTTGGATTGCTAAAACCAAAATCTCTCAGATATTTATAAAAATCTTCGTCATCTATTCGAGCTGATAATTTTGCCATTCCAACATTGCTGGATTGTTCAAGAATTTCTCTTACAGTTAACTTTTCATGAGGATGGGTATCGGATATTTTTACATTCTTTATTTTATATGTGCCATTTTCAGTATCAATTAATTCATCTTCTTTTACTAATTTTTCTTCGAATAAAATTGCCATTGAAATTGATTTCATAGTAGAACCGGGTTCATATGTATCAGTTAAAATTCTATTTCTCTTAACTTCTGAAGAGAACATTTCATAATTAGCTGGATCATAATCCGGTAAATTTGCCATTGCATAAATTTCACCGGTATTAGGATTCATTATTATACCGCTTGCAGATTTTCCTCCAAATTTATCTAAGCCATTAAATAATTCTTCTTCTAAAATTTTTTGATATGTTTTATTTAATGTGAGATTGATATTATTACCGGAGATAGGTGCTTTAGATAACTTATCATTAACTGAAATTATTCTACCCAAAACATCTCTTTCAAAAACATAATATCCGTCAATACCGATTAATTTATCATTATAAACTTTTTCAATCCCTTCAATACCAATCATTTCTTTTTTATCAACATATCCAAGTATATGCGATGCTAAACTACCGTATGGATAAACACGTGTAAAATCTTCTTCAAAATATAATCCATCAATAAAATTGTTTTTTAATATTAATGCCTTATCCATCGATACTTTCTTTTCTAAACAAATATTTTTTACACCATTGAGAATTAAATTTGAATAATATGATTTATCTTTGTTAAAAGTTTTTGCAAACAAGGATGAGATTGTATCAACTTTCTGCTGATTCATCATTCTTGTATCGACGAAAAAAGAAATATTTGCATTTGTATAGCTAAGAACCTCACCATTAATATCTTTAATAAGTCCTCGCTCAGCACTTACAATCTGAGGTTTATTCTGCTGACGATCAGCTATTAATTTATAATACTCATTATTTGTTATTTGTATATTGAAAAGTCTTACAGATAATCCGATAAAGATTATAAAAAGAAAAAAAGTTAAAATTAGTGCGCGGTAATTAATCATATTTCTTGTTTACTATTTTTTCTAATTGATTAATTTGATCTTTGCTAACTTTAATTGATTCCAGATTATCCTTCGGTCTTATCATATTGAGCGAATCACCCGCAATTTTTACAATTCTATCCTCGGCTGTTAATTTTTGAATTTCAACCATCTTCGATTCTATGCGATTATGTCTTTCATTCAATATTTCTTTTTTATTTAAATGTTCTTTATTCAAATTTTTTATCTCTGTCAAAGTTGCTACATATACAAAAAGAATTGCTGCTGCAGATAAAACAATTATTATAAAATTTTTAAGTGATGATTTTTTTTTCTTCATATTCTTTCTGCTGCTCTAAGTTTAGCACTTCTTGATCTTTTGTTATCTTTAATTTCTATTTCACTTGGTTGTATCGGCTTTGAATTGACTAACTTTAATTTTCTTACTTTATTACAAATACATATTGGGGTTCCGGGAGGACAAACACATTCCAGCGTTTCATACCTAAATTTTTCTTTAACAATTCTATCTTCTAATGAATGATATGTTAATACAACTATTCTTCCGTTTATATTTAACAGATCTATTGCCTTATCCAAAAAAGTCTTGAGCTCATTCAATTCATCATTAACATAAATCCGTAATGCTTGAAATACTCTAGTGAGAGATTTAATTAAAAATCTTTCAGGTACAATTTTTTCTATAACTTCTTTTAATTGGAACGATGAAACAAATTTTGATTTTTCTCTTTGTTCAATAATTTTTTTTGCAATGTTTCTTGAATTCTTTTCTTCTCCATAAGTAAAAATTATATTTGCTAATTGTTCATAGGAAAAAGTATTCAATACTTTTGAAGCTGAAATACCTGATTTTTTATTCATCCTTAGATCAAGGGGTGCATCTTCTCTAAATGTAAAACCCGATTCAAAATTATCGAGTTGATAGGAAGAAACCCCTAGATCTACAAAGATGCCGTCAAATTTTTCAATGAACTCAATTTTTGAAATAGTATCGATATCGGAAAAGCTTGTGTTATATATAGATAATCTTTTATCGCCAATGAATTTATTC
>CAYXKL010000069.1:0-13993 GCA_964464825.1 uncultured Melioribacter sp.
AATTATGACGAAAGAAAATAAATTTGTTAATGCTGCAATTACAGCTGTCGGTATGTACGTCCCGGATAAAATCATGGACAATAAGTATTTCGAATCAATTGTTGATACTAATGATGAATGGATTGTAACACGCACCGGTATTAAAGAAAGAAGATTGATGGAAAACGGCGCAACTAGTGATATGGCTGCATTTGCTATTCAAGATTTAATGAATTCAAGCGGATTAAAGGCAGAAGAAATTGATGTAATTATTGTTGCCACAGTAACGCCCGATATGTTTTTTCCCTCTACTGCATGTTTAATTCAAGAAAAAATTGGTGCTAAGAATGCATGGGGATTTGATTTATCCGCTGCATGTTCTGGATTTTTATTTGCACTTCAAACTGGTGCAAGTTTGATAAAAAGTGGTAACTATAAAAAAGTAATTGTAGTTGGTTCTGATAAAATGACTTCTATAACTGACTATACAGACCGGAACAATTGTATTTTATTTGGTGATGCTGCATCAGCTGTGTTATTAGAACCAACTGAAGATTTGAATTATGGTATTAAAGATTCTCTGCTTTTCACAGATGGTTCTGGTAAGGATGCATTATATATGAAAGGAGGCGGTAGCCTTAATCCACCTACGCATGAAACTGTTGATAAAAAATGGCATTATATATACCAGGATGGAAAAGCTGTATTCAAAGTTGCTGTTAAAGGAATGGCTGATGTATCTTATGAAATTATGCAGAAGAATGGATTAACTAGTGATGATGTTGCTTATCTCGTTCCGCATCAAGCTAATTTAAGAATTATTGATGCTACAGCTGAAAGAATGGGACTTGTTAAAGAAAAAGTAATGATTAATATTGATAAATACGGAAACACTACCGCTGCAACAATTCCTTTATGTTTAACTGAATATTATAGAGCAAAAAAAATTAAAAAAGGTGATAATTTAATTCTTGCAGCATTCGGAGCCGGTTATACTTGGGGTTCTATCTTTTTAACATGGTATATTGATTAATGGGAAAGAAAGCTTTCATATTTCCGGGACAAGGTTCTCAGTATGTTGGAATGGCAAAAGACCTTTATGATAATTCCGTAGAAGCAAAAGAGATGATTAAAACTGCAGAAGATGCAATTGGTATTAATCTTTCTCATATTATGTTTAATGGTCCGGAAGATTCCTTAAAACAAACTGATATTACTCAGCCGGCAATATTTTTACATAGTGTTATATTGGCAAGTTTAATTAGAACTTTAGAACCGAATATGGTAGCTGGACATTCATTAGGTGAATACACAGCCCATGTTTGTGCAAAATCAATTCAATTTTATGATGCTATTCAGCTTGTTAATGAACGCGGTAAAGCAATGCTGCAAGCTGGTATTGAAATGCCGGGTACTATGGCGGCTGTTGTTGGTCTTCAACCAGATAAATTAATTGATATTTGTAATCAAGCATCTGAAAAGGGAATTGTGCAATGTGCTAATTTTAATTCACCGGGTCAGATTGTTATTTCAGGATCGGTAGATGGTGTTAAAGCTGCTATGGAATTAGCAAAACAAAACGGTGCAAAATTAGTGAAAGAACTTGTAGTAAGTGGTGCATTTCATTCCCCTTTAATGGCACTTGCTAAAGATCGACTAAAAATAAAATTAGATTCAACTCCATTTTATGACGCAAAAATTCCAGTTTATACTAATGTTACTGCAATGCCGGTGATTAAAAAAGATGAAATTACTCAACTATTGTTTGATCAACTTTCTTATCCGGTTAGGTGGGAAGAAATTATTTCAAACATGATTAATGATGGTGCAGATGAATTTTATGAAATTGGACCTGGTAAAGTATTGCAAGGATTGGTAAAAAGAATAAATCCGGATGTAAAAATTTTCGGAATTGATAAATACTCTGATGTAGAAAGGTATCTTTAATGCATATAAAATTTGAGAAAAAAATTAATGGAGTATTTATTGATCCGCAAATATTCACGCATCCTTTTGTTAAAGCATGCGATGTTTGTATATGCTCGGGTGAATGTTGCTACTATGGTGTCTATACAGATCTGAAGGAATATGAAAAGATTATGTCGGTTAAAAAGAGAATCATAAAATCTATGGATGATTCTCAGCCGAAAGATCCAGAAGAATGGTTCGAAAAACCAGAAACGGATCCAGATTTTGATTCAGGTGTTGCTGTAGGAACTGAAGTTTATAACGGAAAGTGTGTTTTCTTAGATAAACAAGGCTATTGTACACTTCAAAAAATTGCAATGGAGGATAATGAATTCAAGTGGAAATATAAACCATTGTATTGTATATTATTTCCGCTTGTTATTTTTGAAGGGGTACTTACTATTGATGATGAGCATTTAGATAGGATGCACTATTGCAATAAGAAAGAAAATCAGGTTTCAACAATATTTGATTGTACTAAAGAAGAAATCAGATATTTTTTTGGTGAAAAAGGTTTTGAAGAACTTCTGCAATATAAAGATGAATACTTAAGCAGAATTTATAATAAAGAGGTAAAGATTGAAGCTTCAAAATAAAAGAGCGCTTGTAACCGGAGGCACAAGAGGTATTGGTAAAGCTATTGTTTATGAATTAGCTAATGAAGGATGTAATATAGTTTTTACTTATTTTAATTCTGAAGATAGCGCAAAGAAAATAGAATCTGAATTAAGCAAAGAAAATATTAAAATATTTTGCTATAAAGCGGACGCATCGTCTTTTAATTCTGCACAAGAAACTGTTAATTTTACTTTGGAAAAGTTAGGCGGCATCGATATTTTAGTAAATAATGCTGGTATTACTAAGGATAATCTCTTATTAAGAATGAATGAATCTGATTTTGATTCGGTTATTAATGCAAATCTTAAAAGTGTTTTTAATTATACTAAAGCAGTTATTAAAACTATGATTACTCAGAGATATGGTAAAATTATCAACATAAGTTCTGTTGTGGGAATTATCGGTAATCCCGGACAAGCAAATTATGTTGCATCAAAAGCCGGAGTTATTGGATTAACTAAATCGAATGCAAAAGAATTAGCTTCAAGAAATATTTGTGTTAATGCAGTTGCACCCGGATTTATTGATACTGAAATGACAGCAAAATTAACTGATCAGCAGAAAGAAGCAATTTTAACAAATGTACCGATTAAACGTTTAGGAAAACCGGAAGATGTAGCAAAAACAGTTTCTTTTTTAGCTAGCTCAGATTCTGATTATATTACCGGTCAAGTTATAACTGTTGACGGCGGATTAGTAATGTAAGTTTAATAAATCAACAACAATCAACATCAAAGGAGTGTTCAATGGACGTTGAAACAAAAGTAAAAGAAATAATAATGGATAAACTTGGTGTAGAAGAATCTCAGATAACACCGGAAGCTTCTTTCACCAACGATCTTGGTGCAGATTCTCTTGATATTGTTGAACTGGTTATGGGTTTCGAATCTGCATTTGATATTTCAATTCCTGACGAAGATGCTGAAAAAATATCTACCGTTGGAGATGCAACAAAATATTTGAAAGAAAAATTAGCGAAGTAATTTTATGACCACCGCTAAATACGGTGGTCGTTTTTTTAAAATCTAAATTTATTTGTAAGGGTAATCAAATGAGTAAAAGAAGAGTGGTAGTTACCGGCATGGGTGCACTTACTCCTATTGGAAATAATCTTCAGGAGTTTTGGGATGCAATGATGAACGGTATAAGCGGTGCTAATTTAATTACCAAATTTGATGCATCTAAATTTACCACTCAATTTGCTTGCGAACTTAAAAATTTTGATCCTTCTCTCTATATTGATAAAAAAGAATTGCGGAGAATGGATCCGTACACTCATTTTGCTCTTGCAACTTCTGCGATGGCTTTAGAAGATTCAAAATTAGATTTAAATAAAATTAATTTGGAATTATCAGGTGTTGTTTTCGGTAGCGGTATCGGAGGTATTTCTACTTTCGAGGATCAACATTCACAATTCTTAAATGGCGGACCAAAAAGAGTAAGCCCGTTTTTTGTCCCGATGATGATCTCGGATATAGCAGCTGGACAAATTTCAATTAAATATGGCTTTAAAGGTCCTAATTATGCAACAACCTCAGCATGCGCAACTTCATCACATGCTATTGCAGATGCGTTTATTTTAATTCAAAGAGGGTCTGCAGACATAATGTTTTGCGGAGGATCTGAATATCCATTAACACCAATGGCTGTTGCCGGATTTAATTCAGCACGTGCTCTTTCAACATGGAATGACCGCTATAGTGTAGCTTCACGTCCGTTTGATAAAGATCGAAATGGTTTTGTAATGGGCGAAGGTTCCGGTACATTAGTATTGGAAGAACTAGAACACGCACTTAAGCGCGGTGCAAAAATTTATGGAGAAATTGTTGGAGTAGGTTTAACCGGAGACGCATTTCATATTACTGCACCTCCTCCGGGCGGAGAAGGAGCTGTTAGATCTATGCGCGAAGCTCTTAGAGATAGCGGTGTAAAACCGGAACAAATTGATTACATTAATGCTCATGGTACTTCTACAGAACTTAATGATCTAAATGAAACTCAAGCAATTAAAACAGTCTTTGGCGATCATGCTTATAAATTAACTGTTAGTTCAATTAAATCAATGACTGGACATTTACTAGGCGCAGCCGGTGCTGTTGAAGCAATTGCTACTCTGCTTGCAATTACAAATTCAATGGTTCCGCCTACAATTAATTTGGATACACCTGATCCGGAATGTGATTTAAACTATACACCAAAAGTTCCGGCTAAACTTGATATTAATTATGCAATAAGCAATACTTTTGGTTTCGGTGGTCATAATGCCAGTTTATTGTTTAAGAAGTTTGTGGGATAATTTTGTCAATTAATTTTTTTGAAAGATTACTCAATCTTTTCAAGAATAAAAAGCTTCACAACATTTCAAATCGCAATGAGATTCTGCTTAATTTAGAGTTACTTCAAAAAATCCTTGGCTATAAAATAACTGACCCTACACTTTACATAAAAGCATTAACACATAGATCTTATTTGGAAGTAAATCCTGAATTAGAAAAATCAAATGAAAGATTAGAATTTCTTGGTGATTCAATACTGAATATGATCGTTGCTGAATATCTTTTCAGAAATTATAACTATGAAAGTGAAGGGTTTCTTACAAAAGCACGCTCTGCTTTAGTAAATAGAGAAAGATTAATCATTGCAGCAGAAAAAATCTCTCTTCAAAAAATTATATTATATAATCAAAAATATCTTGGTGATTCAATAGATGGATTGCAGACAGTTCTTGCTGATTCTGTTGAAGCTCTTATTGCTTCAATCTATTTGGACAAAGGATTAGAGACAGCTGAAAAATTAGTGTTGAAATGGCTTGTAATCCCTTATGAAGATGACGAAAGTTTTTTAATTGACACAAATTTCAAAGGACAATTGTTGGAATATGCTCATGCTAAAAAACTTGATATACCTGTATACAAAGTTATCAATATAAGTGGACCGGAACATAAAAGGGAATTTACCATAGAGGTTCATATAGGTAATAGAATTATGGGTGTTGGTAAAGGAAAAAATAAAAAATCTGCAGAACAAAATGCTTCGAAAATAGCATTAAATAATCTTAAAACTAATATTAACTATAACATATCGACACATAGCTAAAATTAACATTTCGATATTAGACCTTTTATTTATATTTCATTACTAAATAATAATTTATTTTCTAAAATTATCTTGAGTATAATATGAGTAATCTCGATTTCTTTGATAAGTTCTCTGACCGCCACATTGGTCCTGGTGAAGATGAAACTAAAATAATGCTTTCTACAGTTGGTGTCTCAAGTCTTGATGAATTGATCGACAAAACAGTTCCTTCTTCTATTAGATTAAATAAGCAATTATTATTGGATAATCCTTTAAGTGAAGTTGAATTGATAAAAAGACTAAAAGTACTTGCATCAAAAAATAAAATTTTTAAAAATTACATTGGTTTGGGATATTATCCGACTATCACTCCCGGTGTAATCCGTAGAAATATTTTAGAGAATCCAGGCTGGTACACTCAATACACACCATATCAAGCAGAAATTTCACAAGGCAGACTTGAAGCATTGTTGAATTTTCAAACAATGGTTATAGATTTAACTGGAATGCCTCTTGCTAATGCATCATTACTGGATGAAGCAACTTCTGCAGCTGAAGCAATGATAATGTTTTACTCACTTCGTAAATCAAATAAAAAGAATGCAAACATCTTTTATGTAAGTGATAAAGTTTTTCCACAGACAATAGATGTTTTGAAGACACGCTCTGAACCGCTTGGAATTGAATTACGGATTGGGAATATGAATGAAATAGAATTAACAGAAGATATTTTCGGATTACTTGTGCAGTATCCCGATTTTAATGGTGAAATTATTGACTACAAAAATTTATTTGAAAAAGCTGAATACATGGGAATATTGAAAGCTGTTGCAGCAGATCTACTCTCATTAGCACTCCTTACACCACCCGGTGAATTTGGCGCTGATGCTGTAGTTGGTTCTACTCAAAGGTTTGGTGTCCCGATGGGTTATGGCGGTCCGCATGCCGCATATTTTGCTACTAAGAATGAATTTAAGAGACAAATACCCGGTAGAATTATCGGTATATCAGTTGATTCAAAAGGTAGACGTGCTTTACGTATGGCACTTCAAACAAGAGAGCAGCATATAAAACGTGAACATGCTACAAGTAATATTTGTACTGCTCAAGTTCTTCTTGCTATTATGGCTGGTATGTATGCTGTTTATCATGGTCCTAAAGGAATTAAAGCTATCGCAGAAAGAATTCATAATTTGACTATGATATTAAATAATAAACTCCAAGAACTTGGATACGAACAATTGAATAAAAATTATTTTGATACTTTAAATGTAAAACTGCCGGATGAAAATATTATTAATAAAGTTAAGAAATTAGCTTTAAGCAGATGTATTAACTTAAGATATTCAAATAATTCTGTTGGCATTTCTTTAGCGGAGACTCACACATTAGAAGATGTAAATGAAATTATACAACTATTTGCAGATGCAGTAAATAAAAAAATAGATATTAAAACAAACAATAAAGAACTTATTTCTAATTGGCCGGATATTTTAAAACGTAAATCATCATATCTAACACACCCGGTTTTTAATTCCTATTATTCTGAAACAGAAATGCTTCGCTACATCAAGAGTCTGGAAAAGAAAGATCTTTCACTAACTCATTCTATGATACCACTTGGATCATGCACAATGAAATTGAATGCTTCATCAGAAATGTTTGCAATAACATGGCCGGAATTTTCTGAATTACACCCATTTGCACCTATCGATCAAACATTAGGATATCAGCAATTATTTACTGAGTTAGAAAAAGATTTAGCTGAGATTACCGGGTTTGATGCTGTTTCATTACAACCAAATTCAGGTGCACAAGGAGAATATTCCGGTTTAATGGTCATCCGTGCATATCATATTAGTAAAGGTGAAAAACAACGGAATGTTGTTCTAATTCCTTCTTCTGCACATGGTACAAATCCGGCAAGTGCGGTTATGGCCGGCAATAAAGTTGTTGTTGTTAAATGTGACGAAAGGGGCAATATTGATTTAACTGATCTAAAATTAAAAGCAGAACAATATAAAGAAAATCTTTCTGCATTAATGGTAACGTATCCTTCAACACACGGTGTGTTCGAAGAAGAGATTATAGATATTTGTAAAATTATACACCAATACGGCGGACAAGTTTATATGGATGGCGCAAACTTAAATGCACAGCTTGGTCTTACAAGTCCTGGTTTTGTAGGTGCTGATGTCTGCCATTTAAATCTTCACAAAACATTTGCAATACCTCACGGTGGTGGTGGACCCGGAATGGGACCAATAGCAGTAGCAAAACATTTAGCTCCATTTTTACCGGGTCATCCTGTAATTAAAGTTGGAGGTGAAAAAGCTATTACTGCAGTTTCAGCTGCACCATGGGGAAGTGCAAGTGTACTTTTAATTTCTTACGCTTATATTAAAATGTTAGGAGCAGATGGTCTTACTAAAGCAACAAAATATGCAATTCTCAATGCAAATTATCTAAAAGCAAAGCTTGAAAAAAATTATCCGGTACTTTATAGCGGTAAAAATGGGTTCGTTGCACATGAATTAATTTTTGATACAAGAAATCTTAAACAATCTGCAAATATTGAAGTTGATGATATTGCAAAACGTTTAATGGATTATGGTTTCCATGCACCAACAGTTTCTTTCCCAGTACCGGGAACTTTGATGGTTGAACCGACAGAAAGTGAATCACTGAGCGAACTCAATCGTTTTTGTGATGCTCTTTTATCCATACGAAATGAAATTTCAGATATTGAAAATGGAAAAGCAGATAAGAATGATAATCCGTTGAAAAATGCACCACATACAGCTGAAGATGTAATCAGTAGTCAATGGGATCATACTTATTCTAGAGAAGTTGCTGTTTTTCCAAATATCAATGTTAAGGAAAATAAATTCTGGCCGAGTGTAGGAAGAGTAAATAATGCTTACGGAGATCGAAATTTAATATGTAGTTGTTTACCGGTTAGTGAATATGAAAATGAAATTGCATGATAACTCTTCAAAATGAATTAAAATATATTTGCAAAATTCTTTCCAGCACTAAGACAATTGCTGTCGTCGGATTTTCGAGAAAAGAGAATAAAACGAGCAGAGAAATAGCTGATTTCTTAGTAAGGAAAAACTTTACTGTTGTAGGTGTTAATCCATATTTCGGAAGCGGTAACACGAACGGAATTCAAGTTTTCAAAACCTTAACTGAAATACCGTTTAATATTGATTTAGTAAATGTATTCAGACGATCCGAAGATATTCCTGAAATTATTGATAATGTTTTAGCAATAAAACCAAAAGTTCTATGGCTGCAAGAAGGAATCAGGAATGATAATGCTGTTAAACCAGTAATTAATGCCGGAATTCAGACTATTCAAGATAGATGCATTGCTGTCTATTTTAATCTCTGTAAATCTTATCCGCATAATTAATCGATCGGTTTTAGACAAATATGATATTTCATAATAAAAAAATATTCTATTTGTCAATTTTAATATTATTTGCAAATCTAATATTCGCTAATCCGGATTCTCTGTTTGTTGATGATGAAATATTCTTTGTCGATTCAATTAGAATTGTCGGTAATGAAACAACAGAAGATTTTATTATCCTACGAGAATTAACTTTCGAACCCGGTGATTCAATAAATTCCTCTGATTTACAATTCAACCGCGAAAGGGTATTCAGCTTAAGATTATTTAATAAAGTAAACATTTATCCGGTATACAGAGGAATAACCACTATTATTTTTATTGATGTTCAAGAAAGCTGGTATATCTATCCAGTACCATTTATCAGAAGACAAGATAAATCATCTAACAAATATTCTTACGGATTGAACGTAACATATAAAAATTTTAGAGGACGTAACGAAAATTTAAGCGGTGTAATTAGTCTAGGTTATGATCCATACTTTTTATTTGCTTATGATAATCCAGCAGTTGATTATGAAAACGGCATTGGAATGGGATTCAGTTTATCATTCTTAAAATCTTACAACAAGAGCAGTTTTGCAAAATCGTTGTACGAAGGAGATTTTCAAAATAAATTTTATTCTTTTGGAACAATTTTATATAAACGATTAAACCAATTTAATCTGATTTACGGATTGGCCAATTTCCAGTATATCGAGACACCCGATAAATCTTTTCCAGGTTTTTCTGCATCCGGACAAAAAATTGATAGAACAATTTCATTAGCTATTGGTTACATGTATGATACACGAGACTTGAAACAATTTCCTCAAGATGGAATTTATTCGATGGCTGAATTAATCCATAAAGGTTTTGGTGTTAATAATATTATATATAACATTTTCAGTTTTGATTTTAGAGAGTACAGACCTATTATTAATGACTTAATCACAAAATGGCGTTTTGCATTACGTCATACATTTGGTGATGTAATTCCATTTTACGATTACTCATATCTCGGATATGATGAATATGTACGCGGACACAGCAACGATATCCGCGAAGGGAATAATCTTCTTCTCTCTTCACTTGAATTTAGCTATCCATTATTAAAAGAATTTGATTTCAGTGTTAAACTGCCATTATTGCCAAAACAATTAACCTCTGCAAGAATCGGAATCTTTATCACTGCTTTTGCCGATGCCGGCCAAACTTTTATGAATAAACAGAAATTTAAATTTGGAGATTTCTATACCGGTTACGGATTCGGTATTACATTTTTGGTTCTTCCTTATAATGCTATTAGATTTGAATATGCAATTGACAGTAGAGAAAATAAAGGAGAATTTTTAATTGGCACCGGTTTTTCTTTCTAAAGTAGAATTATACTATTCCAATAATCCAATTGTCAATAATTCAGTTGAAATAACTGGTGATGAAGCGCATCATATTAAAAATGTTATGCGTCATCAAGTTGATGATGAGATTTATATAACTGATGGCAGCGGTTCGATATTTCAAACAAAAATTATATCAATAGAAGCAAAAAAAATTGCAGCAGTAATAATCCGCTCGTATAATTATCCGAATCCGTTTGTAAATATTACATTCTGTATTCCGCGTTTGCGCACAGCTGATCGATTTGAATTTGCATTAGAAAAATGTGTTGAACTTGGAATAACTAATTTTATTGTGTTTGATTCAAAAAACACGGTTGCAAAAGGTGAGAAACTAGAACGTTGGCAGAAAATCCTTGTTTCTGCAATGAAACAATCACTCCGTTCGTGGCTTCCGAAAATTAGCTATATGAAAAATGTCCATAATATGATGATACTTGATGGTGAAAAAATATTCTTTGAACAATCTGCTTTGCAATCATTTCAGAATTATTTATCAGCTAACCACCAACAAATAACAACTAACCGCTATCTAATCTTCGGTCCAGAAGGGGGATTTAGTGAGGAAGAGAGCAAAGTAATGAGTGCAGAATGCAGAGTTTTAAGATTAACGGATAATCGATTGAGGAGTGAGACAGCAATAATTACAGCGGCGGCACTTTTAGTTAATTCATTAAATAATTGAAATAATTTTTTTTACCAATCTTTCAAAATCCGCTTTTACTTTTTCTGCAGTTTCAATTACTTCGCTATGTGTTAATTTAGTTGATGAAAGCCCCGCTGCTAAATTTGTAATGCACGAAATGGCAGCAACATTCATTTTCATATAAAAAGCATAAACAGCTTCGTGATAAGTGGACATACCGACAGCATCGCCACCGAAATTCTGCATCATTTTTATTTCTGCCGGCGTTTCGTAACTTGGTCCTTTAGTAAACCAATAAACACCTTCCTGAATTTTAACATTTTCTAATTGTGCAGCTTCCTTTATTTTATCATTTAAGTGTTTAGAAGGAAAATCTAGAAATAAATTTCTCTTTGTCAGGTCTGCTAACCCGATTATTTCGGTCAATTCCTTTTTGATACTAATTCCGTTAAATGAATTGATCATCATTAAATCACCGGGTTTTAAATTTGGATTTATACCACCGGCAGCATTTGTAAGCAGAATATTTTTACAATTCAATTTTGCTGCAATATGAATAGGGAGGAGGCAATCGGATAATTTATATCCCTCGTAGAAATGAATTCTTCCTTGAACGATCAATATTTTTTTATCTGCATATTTTGAAAAATGCAGAAAACCTTGATGACCTTGAACTGTTGATTTTGGATAATTTGGTAATGAAGAAGTAGGTATTGTTTTAACCGTTTCAGTTTTTTCTGCGAAATCACCCAAGCCGCTGCCAAGAACAATACAAATTTCCGGTTCGAATGGAATTTGTTTTACTAATTCTTGCAAAGTATCACGGTATTTTGCATTTAGTTCAACCATTAAAATAATATGCCGGCAAGAGTAGCAGTTAACAAAGTTGAAAGAGTTCCGCCAATAACAGCACGTAGACCAAGTTTTGCGAGATCAGACCTACGTTCCGGTGCAAGTGGTGAAATTCCTCCAATCTGAATTGCTATCGAACTGAAATTTGCAAAACCGCACAAAGCAAATGTTGCCATCATAATTGCTTTTGGATTTACCAAAGTTTTCAATTCAATTAATTTACCCATATCGAGGTATGCAACAAATTCATTTAATACTACTTTGGTACCTATCAAACTTCCGAAGTGGAATGCACTATCCCATGGGACACCAATTCCAAAAGCAAGAAATTGCAATATTGAGCCGAATAAAAACTGCAGACTAAGTTTATTATTTAAATTGGTCATTAAAACATTATTCAATCCTGAAATATCACCAATCCACACTAAAATATAATTTAGAAGAGCAATCAGTGCAATGAAAGCTATCAGCATTGCTGCAACATTAAGAGCTAATTGCAGACCATCGCCGGCACCGACTGCAGCAGCTTCAATTACGTTCGATGCATTTTTTTCAACTTTGACCTTTACATTTCCTTTAGTTTCAGGCTCTTCGGTTTCCGGATACATAATTTTTGAAATTAGCAGAGAAGCCGGTGCCGCCATTACAGATGCACCGAGAAGATGAGTTGCAAAGACTAATTGAGCTTCTTGAATCGACATATTCATAGTTTCAGCAAATGCTTGTCCTAAAATTTGAATGTAAGCTGCCATCACACCGCCGGCAATTGTTGCCATACCTCCAACCATAATTGTAAAAAGTTCACTTTGCGTCATCCCTTTTAAAAATGGTTTTATCATCAATGGAGCTTCTGTCTGTCCGACAAAAATATTAGCCGTGTTGGAAAGAGATTCAGCACCGCTCGTACCCATTAAGCGTGCCATCAGCCAAGCCATTCCTTGAACTATCTTCTGCATTATACCAAGGTAGTAGAGAACAGACATCAAGCTTGCAAAGAAAATGATTGTTGGTAAAACCTGAAAAGCGAAAAAGACGCCAAGACTCCCTTCATTACCGGGACCCAATCCCAAGCTTCCGAAAACAAACTTTGCACCTTCTGTAGTAAAATTGAGTATAAGTACAAAAAATCCACTGATATATTTAAACAGTTCTTTTATCCATCCCAAAGGAGCGAAAATTCTTCCGAGTTCATCACCTTTGAGTATAAAAATTGCAAACGTTATTTGAATAGCAAGTCCGGTTATAACAAGCCGCCAATTAATTCTCTTTTTGTTATTGGAAATTAGAAATGCAATTCCAAGAATTAAGGCAACACCGAGAATTCCTCTTAAAACAGAAATTGGATCCATTTTAACCTTCTTTTATTCGGGGATGTAATGACATTTACGGCAGCGTGCTTCATAGCTATCAGCCGCACCAACAAGTACTCGTTCTAAAGAAACAATTTTTCGTTGAGTTTTGTCTGCCGGATTTCCGCAGTTAACACAAATCGCCAAAGTCTTTGTAATGTATTCAGCGATAGCCAATAGCTGAGGCATCGGTTCAAAAGGTACTCCGCGGTAATCTTGATCTAGTCCGGCTACAATAACACGTTTACCTTCATTAGCCAACTGGTTGCAGATATCTACTAATGATGCATCAAAAAATTGTGCTTCATCAATACCAACAACTTGTGCGGCTTCTGTGTAATCCAAAATTTCTTTAGCATTTTCTACAAGGATTGATGGAAGTGATTGATCGCTATGGGAAACTATATCACCGGTTGAATAGCGTATATCAATTTTTGGTTTGAAAATTTTTACATTCTGTTTAGCAATTTTAGCACGCCTCAAACGGCGGATTAACTCTTCTGTCTTGCCGCTGAACATACAACCGGCTATCACTTCAATCCAGCCGGTATCTTTAGGTGTTGCGTGGGGTTGAAATTCCATCATGGTTTTAAAAACTCCTCACCGAATGAAAAAGGAAGTAGATCTTTCAATTTATAAATTTTGAAATCGCCTTTGTGATTAGCTAAAATTACATCTAAATCTTTACCGCACAGATCGGAAAGAA
>CAYXKL010000070.1:0-13694 GCA_964464825.1 uncultured Melioribacter sp.
AATCTTGGGTTTAGATTATACCGGAGAATTTTAATTAACGAAAATAAATGGCGTGCTGCTCGTTATGGACTTGAAGGAAAAATGATTGACTTCGGAAAACAAGCAGAAGTAGATACAGTAAGTTTGATTCATGAACTATTAGGATTTATAGAGGAAGAAGTTGATGAACTTGGCAGCCGTGATGAAATTGATTACATCAAAGAAATTTTAGAAATGAAAACCGGTGCTTACAGACAATTAAAAGTTTTCGAAAAAACTAATGATTTAACAAAAGTAGTAGATTTTATTATTGAAGAAACAAATAAAGGTTTGGAAATTTAATGATTCCAGAAATCAGGAATAAATTCAACTCGGAATACAGAGATGAGAATTATAAAAGATATAAAAACGAAATTTGGAAATGGACTGGTTATGAAGAAGATTTTAGAATTTGTGAGACTCCATTATTCATCGATAATAATCTTTCGTTAAAATTACAAAACGCAGTCAATTCCATAACGGATTTTCTTCAATCGAATGATTTTCATAAGAATAGCCAATATGCTGTTCCTAAAAATCTTAATGTACCTAACGAAGATGAACATCCTTTATTTCTTCAAATAGATTTTGCTATTACAAAAAATCAAGAAGGAATATTCGAACCAAAACTGATTGAACTCCAGGGATTCCCATCTTTATATGCTTTCCAATCAGAGTTAGATTTGATGAATAGAAAATTCTATAATATTCCGGAAGGTTTTGAATCGTACTTTAATAATCTAAATTATGAAGAATATGTTGACTGTCTAAAAAAAATAATTTTAAATTATCAAAAACCTGAAAACGTAATTCTACTTGAAATTGAACCTGAGAAACAAAAAACAAGAATAGATTTTTATATTACAGAAAAATTAATTGGAATAAAATCTGTATGTATAAGTGATATTATAAAGCAAGGTAAAAAACTCTTTTACAAGATCAATGATAAATTGATTGAAATTCACAGAATCTATAATCGTGTCATTTTTGATGAGCTATTAAGAAAAAACATTCATTATAATTTTGATTTTAGAGATGAAATAGAAGTTGAGTGGGCTGGGCATCCTAATTGGTTTTTTAAAATTAGTAAACATACACTTCCGCTAATTAAAGGTAATTACTCACCTAAGTGTTTCTATTTGAATGAAATTCAAAATTATCCAGATGAATTGAACAATTATGTACTTAAACCTCTTTATTCATTTGCCGGATTAGGAGTTAAAGTTGATATTGATAAAAATGTGTTGGACAAAATAGATGATAAAGAAAATTATATTTTACAAGAAAAGGTTGAATACGCTCCAATCATTAAAACACCCGATGGTTTTTCATTTGCAGAAATTAGGATGATGTTAATCTGGCTGGATAAACCATTGTTAGTTAATAATTTATTAAGAACCAGTCAAGGAAAGATGATGGGTGTAGATTTCAATAAAGGTAAAACTTGGGTCGGCTCTAATATTGTATATCATCAATAAAATTTACCAATCACTATTATAGGAATAGAAAATGGAACAGTTGGAATCTTTATTAACATCCGTCAGTGATTTTTTGTGGGGAATTCCTTTATTGGTTCTATTATTTGGTACACATTTATTTCTAACATTCAGATTAAAATTTATTCAAAGATATATTGGGAAAGCAGTTCGAATCTCTCTTAAAAGAAAAAAAGAAGGTGAGGGAGATGTAAGTCAATTTGGTGCACTAACTACAGCACTCGCAGCAACTATCGGTACCGGGAATATTGTTGGTGTATCTACTGCAATTGTTGCTGGTGGTCCCGGTGCAGTTTTGTGGATGTGGCTTACCGGTGTTTTTGGTATTGCAACAAAATATTCTGAAGAATTGCTGTCAGTCAAGTACAGAATAACAACTAAGGAAGGTTTGATGGCTGGCGGACCAATGTATGTTCTTGATAAGGGGTTGAATCTAAAATGGCTTGGAGTAATTTTTGCCGGATTGACTGCAATAACAGCGTTCGGAATTGGGAATATGGTACAAGCAAATTCTATATCTCATTTAGTTGAAGATACTTTTGGTATTTCAGGATGGATCACCGGAATTATTTTAGCAACGCTAACTGCTGTTGTAATAATAGGAGGAATAAAATCCATAGCAAAAGTTTGCGAACGGCTTGTGCCTTTCATGGCTATTTTTTACGTGTTAGGATGCGTAATCTTGCTATTTATAAATATTTCAACTGTACCAGAATCTATTGTATTAATATTTAACAGTGCATTTACCGGACAAGCAGCAATAGGTGGATTTCTTGGTGCTGGTATGAAAGAAGCAATCAGATATGGAATTGCACGCGGATTATTTTCAAATGAATCCGGTTTAGGAAGTGCACCTATCGTAGCGGCGGCTGCTCAAACTAAAAATCCAGTTAGACAAGCACTAGTTTCTTCAACCGGTACATTTTGGGATACAGTTGTTGTATGTGCATTTACCGGAGTAGTAATTGTAAATTCATTTGAATGGCAAAACGGATTGAACGGTGCATTATTAACCAAAACTGCTTTTTCAGATATTCCCGTTATTGGACCGATAGTTCTTACAATTGGTCTATTAACTTTTGTTTTCTCAACAATATTGGGATGGTCTTATTACGGTGAAAAAGCTATGGAATATTTATTCGGTTCAAAAACTATTCTGCCTTATAGATGGGTTTGGGTTGTAGCGGTTTTTGTTGGTTGTGTTCTTTCATTAAATATAGTCTGGACCTTTGCTGATATAACAAATGCATTAATGGCCATTCCTAATTTAGTTTCGTTAATATTTCTTAATAAAGTTATTGTTAATGAAACTAAAGAATATTTGTGGAGTGGAAAAATTGATGATTGAGCAATTTTAAGTTTGTTTATAAAAATATCTGAAAGGAATAAAAATGAATATAGGAATCTTTGGTACCGGAATAGTTGGCAATACTATTGGTACAAAACTAATTCAACTTGGTCATAAAGTTAAAATGGGTTCAAGAACTTCTAATAATGAAAAAGCAGTTGCATGGGTAAATCAAAATGGCAGTAATGCATCAAATGGAACATTTGAAGATGCTGCAGCATTTGGAGAATTATTATTCAATTGCACTGCCGGAAATGCTACTATTGAAGTTTTAAAACTTGCCGGTTCAAAAAATCTGAAAGGGAAAATATTAATAGATATTTCTAATCCACTTGATTTTTCGAAAGGAATGCCCCCATCATTAACAATTTGCAATACAGATTCACTCGGTGAGACTATACAGAGAGAATTCCCTAATGCTAAAGTTGTAAAAGTTTTGAATACAGTTAATTGCAAAGTAATGGTTAACCCGGATATAATTACAGGTGAACATGATTTATTTATGTGTGGTAATGATGATGAAGCAAAAGAAAAAACAATAGAAATACTTAAAACATGGTTTGGTTGGAAATCAATTATAGATTTGGGTGATATTACTAACGCCCGTGCAACTGAAATGCTGTTACCAATTTGGGTAAGATTATGGGGAAAATTTGGTACAGCAAATTTTAATTTTAAAATTGTAAAATAGAATTAAGCAAAGTTATCTTGAAATCAATCCATATTAAGATTAACTTTGCAACCAGAATTAAGATGAAGTGGTGATACTTGCCTAAAAGATGGCGGGCAAGTTGGTAGAATTGCCGAAGTGGCGGAATTGGTAGACGCGCTGGACTCAAAATCCAGTGGGGCTCAAACCTCGTGCCGGTTCGAGTCCGGCCTTCGGTACAAAGCTCATCATTTAATGATGGGCTTTTATTTTAATTTATTTAGTGTAAATATCAATTATCGTGTTTTTGGAAATCACATACGGTTACTTTATATTTTAATCATTAATTGTCCTATTTACCTCAATTTTATCAACATGAGGAATAAATGAAACGAATCTTTTTTTTAGTAATCCTAATGACTATAAGTGGATTATTAAATGCACAGTCATCTGATAAAATTATACAGGAATTAAAAAATAGAAATATTAAATCACATACTGATCTGCTGAATGAATTAAAAAAGCAGAATATAACCGAAGAACAAGCTAAACAATATGCAGCTTTATACGGGATTAATTATGATGATTTTGTTAAACAATACTTGTCAGAACCAATTAATACTACTACTAGTGAATTGATTCCCCCCTCAATTCCTTCTTCTCCAACATCATTAATTAATCCTGATACTACTAAAACCAATCTTGAAGCAATCAAAACCGAAGAAATAGTACCGGACGAAACAAAAAAACAAGAACAACAAGAAATAGATTCTAGATATTTTGGGTACAAACTTTTTCAAAACATACCAAATGCTTTTGATCCAACAGAAGTTGGTCCGATTGATCCAGGATATTTAATTGGTCCGGGTGATGTCCTCAGACTTTATGTTTGGGGTGATGTTGAATTTCAGTACGAATTAACAGTTGATAAAACTGGAAATATTTTTATCCCGACAGCTGGTCAAGTTTTTGTATTAGGAATTTCATATGAAGATCTACATACTAAACTTACTAATTACCTATCTAAATTTTATGCTGGTTTAGGAAATTCACCACCAACAGCATTTCTAGATGTATCGCTTACAAAATTAAGATTAGTTAGAATATTTGCTGTAGGTGAAGTAGAAAAACCAGGAAGTTATAATGTTAATAGTTATTCATCGGTATTAAATGCACTTTATAGTTTTGGAGGTCCAACGATAACGGGTAGTTTACGAGATATCAGAATTGTTAGAGATAATAAAGTTGTATCAAATGTTGATCTTTATGAATTTTTATTAAAGGGAATTATTAGTAGTGATGTGCGTATTCAAAATAATGATTTGATATTTATTCCACCAAGAATAAAAACAGTAACTATTTCTGGAGAAGTAATTAGAGAAGGAATATATGAACTAAAAAATGGTGAGAAACTTAAAGACATCTTAAATTTTTCAGGCGGCTTAAAATCAACTGCATATTTAGGAAGAGTTCAGATAAAAAGAGTTTTACCATTTCATGAAAGAGAAAAATCAAAGCCTGAAATGGTTATAATTGATTTGGAACTTGATAAAATTTTATCGGGTGAAATTGATGATGTTGAATTATATGATAATGATGAAGTAACTGTATTCCCAATTGTCGTAAGGATGGAAAGTCAAGTTGAAATAGAAGGTGCTGTATATCGACCTGGTGTTTATGATATTAAAACAGTACCAACACTTAACGATTTAATTGAAGCTGCCGGCTTTTTACCTGAAGTATATTTATCCAAAGCAGATTTATACCGTACAAGACCGGACAAGACAATAGAATATATATCATTAGATCTGAACAAAGCAAAACTAGGAATTGATACATTTAATATAAAATTAAAACCCCTTGATAAAATAAAAATTTACTCAATATATGATATTCAACAAAATCTAAGTGTTTCTATATCTGGTTATGTTAAAAATGAATTTACAATTCAGTATGCAGATAGTTTAACTTTATATGATATGATTTTACAAGCCGGTGGATTACAAGATACTACTTTTCTAGGTCAAGCTTTTACATTACGTGGAGATATAATAAGATTAAATAAGGATGGATATTCATCTAGAATCATTCCATTTAATTTAAATAATGTTTTAATGAAAAATAATAATATTAAAATTGAACCTGGTGATAAAATTTATATTTATAAAGGAAATGTTATAAAAGAATTAGAGCAGACTGTTAGAATTGAAGGTGAAGTTAGAAATCCAGGACAATATACTCTAAATACTAATATGACACCTATGGATTTAATTCTACAAGCTGGTGGTTTTACAGAAAAAGCAATCAGAGATTTTGTATATATAAATCGTATAAGACCGGAAGGTTATAAAGCGGATAAACTTTCTGAAAGTTTTTCTGTTAAATTACCTGATTCATTTGATTTCTTAAGAAATGATACAACATTTTATTTACAAAATTATGACATAGTTGTTGTTAGAAAAAGTCCTGATATAGAAAGACAAAGAGTAGTAAAATTGTATGGAGAAGTTAATTATCCAGGTGTGTATGTTCTAGGAAATAGAAATGAAACAATTCTTGATCTCCTAAAACAAGCTGGTGGACCCACGAGTGAATCGTTTCTATTTGGGACTCACTTTAGTAGAGGTAATAAGCGAGTAATTCTAAATTTAGAAAGTTTGTATGTAGAAGGTGATACAGATGAAAATATTTATCTACAAGAAAATGATAGTATCTATGTTCCTAAGCGTCCTAATTCAGTTATTGTAAGTGGAGAAGTAAATAGTCCGGGCATATTTAATTATTTAGAAGGATTAGATGTTAAAGATTATATTGATAGAGCTGGTGGTTTAACTGATGAGTCAGATTATGCAGTTTATACACAACCTACCGGAATTTCACAAAGAGTTAATTTTGGTTGGTTCACATCAGATCCGGAAGTTTATGATGGCTCAGTAATTTTTGTAAAAAAAATGCCTCCACCAGATCCTAATGATCATTTTGATTTTGCAGCACTTATTAAAGATATTTTTGCAATAAGTGCTAGTGTAATAACTATAATTGTACTTGTTAGCAGATTAAATTAAATCCTAGATTATGACAGAATTAGATAATATCACTATTACTGAACAAAAAAAAGTATATCGGGTAGAGAGATTAAAAGAAATTACTAATCAAGTTCTACCTAATATTAAATATATTCTAAATAATAAAACTAGAATAATAATAGTAAATTTTATTGGTGCTGTTTTTATTGCTTTATTTCTTTTATTTTTTGTTCAGACATACTATGAAAGTAATGTTGTCATATTACCAGAATTTGGTAGTAAGTCAACTGTTCTTAGTCAATTCAGTAGTATAGCTTCATTGGCTGGAATAAAAATCGGGGATAGTAATCCAATTCAAATTTATAATAATCTGTTGAACAGTGAAGAAATTCTTAAAGATGTTATCTTTGCAAAATATAAAACAGAAGAGTTTAAAGATTCTGTAAATTTAGTCCAATACTTTGAAGTTGAACCACCTGAAGATGAACCTTTAGAAATACAACAACGTGCAACATTTCTATCAATATATGATAAGTTAACACTTACTTTAATGTCAAGTGAATATGCTACCGAGACGGGTATCCTAACTTATACTGTTAAAATGCCAGAAGCTAAATTATCATCTGATGTTGCAAATAAAATTGCAGAATCACTTGATAAATATATTAGAACTGAAAGAAAAACTTATGCAAGTGAACAAAAATATTATTTAGAAAAAAGAATTGTTCAAGTGCAAGATAGTTTAACGATTGCAGAAGAAACATTAAAACAATTTAGAGTGAGTAATAGAAATGTATCACAATCTCCACAACTTCTTTTACAGCAAGCAAGATTAATTAGAAATACTGAAATACTTCAAGCTGTTTATTTGGAATTAAGAAAACAATTTGAAATTGCGAAATTTGATGAAATAAAGGATACACCAATTCTTAATGTAAGAGAAAAGGCACAACAACCATTAGAAAAAGCGGGACCTAGACGTGCATTAATATTCATAGTACTTATGTTTTTCTACTTTTTAGCAACATTAACTTATTATTATTCAAAACCTTCTTTATTAAATTATTTAGAGGTTATTAAAAAAAGCGTTAAATCATGACTTGCTTCAGTTACTTTTATCTTTCCATACCTCACTTTATTCTAAAATAAAAATAGATGATGCATTGAAATGGAAAGCTTAATATTATTTATTAATTATCGACTAAAATGAGTAATATTTTTTGGCATAATAATTTAATATCTTCACAAAAACGAGAGCATCTAAATCATCATAAAGGTGCTTGTTTATGGTTTACTGGTCTATCTGGTAGCGGTAAATCAACACTTGCTGTTCAGTTGGAAGCAAAACTATACGAAATGGGAAAACATACCTATATACTAGATGGGGATAATATTAGACACGGATTAAATAAAGATTTAGGATTTACTGACTCTGATAGAGAAGAAAATATTAGAAGAGTAGGTGAAGTTGCAAAATTATTTGTCGATGCTGGGTTAATTGTTATTACTGCATTTATATCACCTTTTATAAAAGATAGGAATATTGTTAGAAATTTATTTGATAATAATCAGTTTATTGAAGTTTATATTAAATGTACTTTAGAAATTTGTGAAGAACGGGATGTTAAAGGATTATATAAAAAAGCGAGGTTAAACGAATTAAATAATTTTACTGGAGTTTCATCAAAATATGAACCTCCGATTAATCCAGAATTGATATTAGTTAACGAGACCATTGAAGATATTGATAAAAATATTTCAAATATAATTCAGTATTTAACTATAAAAAATATTATTTATTAATTTATTATAAAATTAGTGGAAATTATGGACCATTTAGAACAACTAGAAAATAAAAGTGTGCACATATTCAGGGAAGCGTATGCAAATTTTAAAAATTTGTGTATGTTATGGTCAATAGGTAAAGATAGTACAGTATTACTTTGGTTAGCTCGTAAAGCTTTTTTTGGTCATGTCCCCATCCCATTAGTACATATTGATACAAATTATAAGATTCCGGAAATGATTGAGTATAGAGATCGTTTAGCAATGGAATGGAAACTCACTATGATTTATGGACAAAATAAAAAAGCACTAGAAAACAAAGAAACATTCCCCGACGGGAAAATTGATAGAATCTCTTGTTGTAAACTATTAAAGACTGAAGCATTGATAAATACACTTAGTGGAAATTGGAATCGTTATTTATTGAATTTGGAAACTGGGAAATATGAAGTTGATTCCAATCTTGAGCCGTATACTGGAGTTATTGTTGGCGCAAGAGCTGATGAAGAAGGAAGCCGTTCAAAAGAAAGATATTTTTCACCTCGAGATGAAGTCAGCATTTGGGATGTTGGTGATCAACCTCCGGAATTTTGGAACCAGTATAAAACAGATTTTGCCATAGGAACACATGTAAGAATTCATCCATTGTTGGATTGGACCGAATTAAATATTTGGGAATATATTAAACGCGAAAATATCCCAACAGTTTCACTCTATTATAATCAAGGAGATGGGAAAAGATATAGATCTTTAGGTTGTTATCCTTGCACATTTCCAATTGAATCAGAAGCAAAAAATGTTGATGAAATTATTGAAGAACTACAAAGCGGAAAATTGAAAAATATTGCTGAAAGATCTGGAAGAGCTCAAGATAAAGATGATGGTGGTGGTTTAGAAACTTTAAGGCGTAATGGATATATGTAATTAATTATTCTATCTATTCTAATTCCTAGAGATTATTATGCATAAACAACAAATGAATATCGTAATTGTGGGTCATGTTGATCATGGAAAAAGCACAATTATTGGAAGATTATTAGCAGATACTGATTCTTTACCAAAAGGGAAGCTAGATCAGATAAAACGATTATGCGAAATAAATTCCAAACCTTTTGAATATGCTTTTCTATTAGATGCTTTAAAAGACGAACGTTCACAAGGTATAACAATTGATTCTGCCCGTGTATTCTTTAAGACAAATAAAAGAGATTATATTATTATAGATGCACCGGGTCATATTGAATTTTTAAAAAATATGGTATCTGGTGCTTCAAGAGCAGAAGCTGCTATACTTGTGATTGATGCTCTCGAAGGGATCCAAGAAAATTCTAGACGTCATGGTTATATGCTTTCAATGTTAGGTATTAAACAACTTATAGTTGCAATTAACAAAATGGATTTAATAAATTATGATCAAAAAGTTTATTATAAGATTGTAAATGATTATTCAAAATTTCTTACTGAAATAAATTTAATACCGAATTTTTTTATTCCAATAAGTGGAACGTTTGGCGATAATATGGTTAAAAAAAGTAAGAATTTAACCTGGTATGAAGGCCCAACATTACTTTTTGCACTTGATGAATTTGATAAAGAAAAGCCAGACATTAATAAACCTTTTAGAATGTCAGTACAAGATGTATATAAATTTACAAAAGTTGGTGACCAAAGACGAATTATTGCTGGATCGGTAGAAAGTGGTTCACTAAAAATTGGTGATGAAGTAGTTTTTTTCCCATCTGGTAAAAAAAGCATTGTAAAAACATTTGAAGCATTTAATGCCAAGCAACCTGAATTAGTAAAAGTTGGAGATTCTGTCGGCTTTTGTCTTAATGAACAGATTTATGTAACAAGGGGTGAAGTCGCTACTAAATCAAATGAAATTAAACCACATGTATCAAAAAGAATAAGGGTAAATATTTTTTGGTTAGGGAAGAATCCACTTACAAAAGATAAAGAATATTTTATAAAATTAGGTACTTCTAAAGTAGGTATGCATCTTGAAGAGGTTATTCATGTAATTAATGCTTCTGATTTAAGTTTAGTAGAAAATGATGGAATGATAAACAGACATGATGTAGCAGAGTGTATTTTTATATTAAATAAAGCGATAGCATTTGATACTACAGAACATATAGCAGCAACAAGTAGATTTGTAATAGTAGATGATTATGAAATTGCTGGAGGCGGTATCATTCGAGAAGCACTTGAAGATAAATTAACATGGATGCGTGAAAAAGTAATTCTAAGAAATATTAAGTGGGAAAAAAGCCACATATCAGATGATCAACGTGCTGAAAAATATAATCAGAAATCTGTATTAATAATAATTACCGGTCCTAGAAATTCCGGCAAAAAAGAAGTTGCGAAAGCACTTGAAGAAACTCTATTTCAGAATGGAAAATTTGTATATTTCATTTCGACTGGTAATATTCTTTATGGTGTAGATGCTGATATTAAATCAAGAAATGGTAATAAGGAAGAACATATAAGAAGACTTTCCGAAGTGGCTAATATTTTACTCGATACTGGAGTTATATTAATTATTACTGCTATTGAATTGACACAATATGATTTAGATATTTTTAAGACGAGTTTGTATAATCCTGATAAAATAGAAATTGTATGGGTCGGTGATACAACAACAACTGATATTGAATATAATATTAAAATTCCGGGAATTAAAAACATAGATGAATCAGTTTCAAAGATTAAGAATTTATTATTTGATAAAAAAATAATATTAAATCCTTGGTAAATGTTCATGCATAATTTACCAAATTTTCTAATTATTGGAGCAGCTAAAAGCGGAACTACCTCTTTATATTATTATCTTAAAAATCATCCTCAAATATTTCTACCCAAAATTAAAGAGATAAATTATTTTGCTTATGATAAAGAAAATCTTCAAGGTAGAATATACTGGGCAAAATCTCTTAAAGAATATTCTAAATACTTTAAAAACTCAGAAAAATATAAAGCTGTTGGTGAAATTACTCCAGCATATTTGAACAGTCCTATAGCTGCAAAAAATATTTATTTACAAATACCAAAAGTTAAGATAATAGCTGTTTTGAGAAATCCAGTGGATAGAGCTTACTCACGTTACCTAATGAATATTCGACTAGGTAAAAAGGTTAAGCCTTTTGAAGATTTAATAAAGAATAGAGATTCTTTTATAATACAAGAAGGATTTTATTTTGATAAATTGTTACCATACTTTAATTTATTTGATAGAGAACAAATTAAAATATTATTATATGATGATTTAAAAAATAATTATAATGTATTTTTTGAAGACTTATTAAAATTCTTAGAAGTAGATTATAATTATAGACCTGACACATACATAAAGCATGCTGAAGCGGTTGTGTTAAAAAGTAAACTTTTAAATAAATTTAAAAATACAAGATTGTTCAAATTCAAAATCAAACCATTAATCCCTGAATCAGTTATTAATAGATTAATAAAAATGAAAAACAGAAATTCTGTTAAACCACCGGAATTAAGTCAAGCAAATAAAATTGAATTATTAAATATATATTCAGATAATATTAATAAGTTAGAAATATTATTAAATAGAGATTTGTCAATTTGGAAAAATACTATTTTACACTTTGGTGATGTAAATGGTAACTAATAATAGATATCCAGATTTTATAATTGGTGGTGCAATGAAGAGTGGTACAAAAACGCTTCATTCATTATTAATTCAGCATCCTAAGATATATATTCCAAATAAAGAAATATTTTTTTTTGACATTGATGATACCTTTCAACATCCACTTTTCATTAAATCTATTCCGTATGGTACTGAACTAAATTATGACAAATATTTTAAAGAATATGAAAAATGGTACTTATCCTTTTTCAATAATAGTAATGATGACCAAATATTAGGAGAAGATACAACTACATATCTTGCTTCAGATAAAGCACCTAAAAGAATTGCACAGCTAATACCAAATGTAAAACTGATTTTTATTCTAAGAAATCCAGTCGAGAGAGCTTATTCGCATTATTGGCATTTAGTATCAAATGGTTTAACTCATAGAAAATTTGATGATTTAATACATAGCGATCCTGGAACTATTTTACAAAGGGGTCTATACAAAGAACAGCTTAAAAGATTTCAAGATTATTTCCCACAAAATCAAATATTTGTATTGATATTTGAAAATTTCATAAGAAATACATCTGAAAAATTAAAAGATGTATTAAAATTTATAGATATTAATAATTCAGAAGTTATAAACCAGCCCATCAAAATTAGTAATAAAGCAAGAGTACCTCTTAATTATAACATCTATCTATTAATTAACAAATACATTAATTCTAAAATAGTGCATTTGAAATATCAACGGCATTTACCTCTCAAGAAAAATAATTATTCGTGGTTGTATAATATTAATAGAGTAATGCAAAAAATATTACTTAGTAATGAAAAAAAATATCCAACTATGTCAGCTGATATTAGAAGATATTTAACAGAATATTATATTCAAAAAAATGAAGGACTTGATAGTATTATACAACAGAATCTAAATAATTATTGGAACTAAATAATTATTATGACTTCACATGAATTAGAAATATTAAGAAATAAATTATTAGATAATAAACCATATTGGCTTTTTATTGGATTCATCGTTTTAATTATTATATCAATGCGGTCGTATCAATTCATTAGGGTTTTCGGCACTAATTTAGTAGTAATGGACCCTTTCTGGTTTATATTTACAGTTTTTGTTTTATTAAAATCATATTTCTGGAAAATTGATTTACTTAAAACACCTTTAACAAAATTGTGGATGTTAAATTTCTTATACGCAATTATAATAATCTTTTTTAGTTTATTTGTTAAAGGGAATGACACAATGAGCATATTTGGAGGTTTTCGAAAAATATATCTTTATTCTTCTATTTTTTTTATTGCATACTATTATTTAGGTGATAAAGAAAATTTAGTCGCTCTTCAAAAAATATTATTCTATATGTTATTTGTTATGATACCTTTTGCAATTATTACATATATCACTGGTATATGGAGTTCTGGAGGTAATTACTTCCAATTTTTTGATCATTTTGAAGGATGGATTTTTACATATTTTATTTTTCTTGGATTTAGTAATTATTTATTAAATCATGATAAAAAATATTATTATATAATTCTTGCTGTTATATCATCTATAATATTATTTCTAACAGCAAAGAGAGGGCTATGGTTATCGGTTATAGTTTCTTTATGTATAACGTACTTTTTATCAATTAATAAAATTACTATTAGAAGTCTATTGAAAACGGTTGCAATAACGTCTCTCATTATTCTTTTTCTTTATTTTGCTATTAGTTTTGTAATTCATTTTACGGCT
>CAYXKL010000070.1:13704-13963 GCA_964464825.1 uncultured Melioribacter sp.
AACTGCGAGATGGAATTTAACCATACAAAATATTGAAAATCCAATTGCTTCTGGTTCTAGTGAAGGTGGGTCTATTGCATGGAGAGTAAATCTTTATTTGCAAGGAATAAATTATTTTGTTCAAGATCCAATTTTGGGTAAAGGTCTTGGTTTTAAGCCAGTTTTTATTATTCCAAAAGAGCAAGAGACTTTTAATGCAGTTGATGATCTTAGATTTCATAATGCATACTTAGAAGTTGGTGTACAAACTGGTATAGTG
>CAYXKL010000071.1:0-13758 GCA_964464825.1 uncultured Melioribacter sp.
TCTTGAAATGCCGTCACAATTTTTTTTGCCTTCTCAATTTCTTTTTCTGTCGGAGCGAATGCATCGTGAACCACTTGAATCTGACGCGGATGAATGCATCCCTTTCCTTCAAATCCAAGCGACTTTGCTTCAAGCACACTTTCTCGTAATCCTTCCATATCATCAACATCTGAGAAGACAGAATCAATAGCTTGCACACCGGCAGCTTTTGCTGCATTCACAATTGCTGATCTAGCGTAAAAACTTTCTCTCCCTTCTTTCGTACGTTCAACACCAAGATCTGCAGTATAATCTTCGAGTCCAATAGTAAGTGCACAAACTTTATCCGATGCAGAAGCGATCTCGTAAGCTTTAATAATTCCAAGAGCACTTTCTATAATTGGCATTAAGAAAATATTGTTAGAAATATTTTTTTCTGCTTTGATAATATTAATTTCTTCATCCACATCAATAACTGTTTGAGCCGATTCGCACTTTGGAATTAAAATTACATGAACATTGTGAGGAACAACGAAATGAAGATCATCCAAACCTCGTGGTAATTGATTTATTCTTACCATTCTTTCAGCACCATAAAAATCTACTGCGCAAAGTGTGTTTCTCACAATGTAGCGTGCTGCTTCTTTTTCTGATGGGGCAACACTATCTTCAAGGTCAAGTATTATTCCATCTGGCTTGTGTAAACCAGCATTTGGATAAAACTTCGGTTCATTACCCGGTAGATAAAGTCGGCTTCTCCTCATTCGATCTTTTGAAGTTCTGTACAAATTTTTCTTATTAAACTCAGGTAAGAATTCTTTTGGATCATCAGGGAAAATTTTTTTGTACGCTGCTTCGAATCGAGCTCCAATAGTAAAAGGAAGGGCACCGTTATCATCGATAGTTATATGTGCATTCTTCAAGTCGAAAAATTCACACATTTCGATAAGTATGTCATTAATATTTTGCCCGTACATTGAATCAACTTTGCTTTGGAGTGAAGTTTTTAATCCGCCTGATTTTGTTAATTCAATTTCAATAAAACAATCCGATCGAACTTTCTCTCCGCGTTTTCCGGCAGAACCAATTTTGTTTTTTATACTCATAATATTTCTCATTGCAATATTTAAAATGGTTTATTACTGAATTGCTACATGGTTAATAAAAATTATCTATAAAAAACTATCATAACAATAGAACAATTTAACAATTAACAATTCTGCTATACCACTAAGTTATCCATAAAATCTTTTACATTCATTTCGTCACAAGCAAAAATCATTTCCATAATTTCTTTTTGACGATTTGCATTTAACAAACCGGAAGTTAGTCCACTAAATTTATTCTCTAAATCTTCCATTGTCATCGGTTCTCTGGGATCACCTTTTGGATATTCTAAATATTTTGAATATTCCTTTCCGTCTTTAGTTTTTATAACAACTTTAGATGGCTGTTTTGCCGGGAACATATTCTCAAATTCGATTGACGCTTCACCTTTTATTTTATCAATCACTTCCCATATCCTCGGGTCTTTTAATTTCTCTTCACTAAAAGATTGAGTTGTAATTTTTCTATCAACAATAGCAGCAGCAATGCAATAGGGGAGTGAATGATCAGCTGTTTCACGCGATTCAGGTCTGTATTTGTGAGGATCGAAAAGAATATCACAAGCACGTGCAATTGTAGTAATGGTAACACTTTCGATTTCATCATATTTAATATTATTTCTATTCACAACATCGAGTGTAGCAGAAATATGAGTGTGAGTCAACGCTTCGGTAGGGAATGCCTTCATACTGCATTCAAGAATTTTCCAGCTTTTTCCTAATCCTCCAATTAATGCATCAACATCCCAACCCCATTCCGATTCACCTTCACGACCTTTCATTTTAACTGGTTCTAATTTTTCATCTTTCGAATTCCATCCTCCAAAACAATCCATAAACCCTTCTTTTCCTTCAAAAACTTTTTCTGTTCCGCTATAACCTTTCTGAGCCATTAATGCTGCGAAGACACCGCTCTGTGCTGCCAACGGATCAACAGTATTTTTCATCATTGTAAGTTTACCGGCGGTCGGACATCCGATTGTATGATTGTGTGAACCACTTATTCCAATAGCATTAACCATTTGGTCAACGGTTAATCCGAGAATTTTTCCGGCAACAATTGGAGATACAAATTGAGTGAGTGTTGCATGATGCCATTTACGTTCACGAATTCCCGGTTTGGCAAATAAACAAAGCCGTTGTTCGAACTCGTATGCAAGTACAATTGCAACGATAACATCCTTCATTGAAGCTCTAACCATTTCGGCAACAGATAGAGCTACCGGAATAATATCTGATGGATGTGAAGGATCTTCTTTCCAATATATATCATTGAAATCGAGTGAGCGGATCATTAATGAATTAACAAGTGTTGCATTTACAGCTGGAATTTTATCACCAAATAGAAATACTGTTGCTTCTTCACGTCCGCCCATTTCTTTATATATATTGCGGATGATGTTTACATCTTTTGTTTTGTATGCACCGAATGCGCAACCGATTGAATCGTATAAATATCGTTTTACTTCATGAATTACTTCTTCCGGTAAGTCTTCATATTTCAGATTTACTGCAAATTCAGAAATTATTCTTGAGATGGATTTATCCATATATATTTCCTTGAAATTTTTAAGTGAAATTTTTGTAAAAAAAAGAAAATTGGAAACTTATTTATTCTGCCAGTTGGTTTCGAAGATTTTTGGAAAGTTGAGAAAAGGGAAGAATTGTTTTGTTGTATTTGATGTCTCTATCAGCATACACGTATTAAGTTTATAAAAATCTTTGATGCTAAATTATCTTTTTGCGTAATTAAAAAAAAGTGTAATAAAACACGGATTACAAAGATTAAACTTGATTAATGCTGATTAATTCAAGTAAATTCGTTCAGTCTTTAAAATCTGTGGATTATTGATTTATTTTTTTCTTTACCCACTCTTCAAGACCGCCGCTTACAATTAGCTCTTGTGCTGCCTCTCCTATCGGATCAATAGAGTAATTTTTACCATCAGCAGATAAAGCCGATTTTGTAAAATCTATCTTAGCTTTTATATCGGTTTTAACAGTTAATTTTTCTTTTCCACATTTTGATTTCAATTCATTTACAAGTTCCGGGCATTCAATCAAAAGATATCCATTATTAAGTGCATTCCGTTTGTATGTTTCATTAAATGAGCCGGCAATTACAAGCTGAATTCCACGATACTTTAATGCGGTAGCAGCTTGCTCGCGTGAACTTCCGGTTCCAAAATTGAAACCTCCAACAAGTAAATCACCCTTCTTTACTATCTTACCAAATTCTGGATCATAATTTTCCATTACAACTGTCGCTTGCTGATCGGGAGTCATATCATCTTGATAAGTGTACTTACCGGGATAAATTCCGTCTGTGTTTAAATTATCCTGGTGACAGAAAATCAATTCACCTTCAATTTGAGAAGGGAAACCATCAATTATTTGAATGGAAGATTTCTCTTTGTTTGTCTTATTATTAATTTTTATTTCACCGAGAATTTTTCCAGTTGATTCTGCATAATCATAAGTAACAAATCCATTAAGTGCAGAAGATGCAACAACAGCTGGTGATGCGAGATAAGCTTGTGCATTTGGAGAACCCATTCTTCCTTTAAAGTTTCTGTTAGTTGCAGAGATTCCAACTTCGCCATCTTCTAACAAACCGATTCCCATTCCGATGCATGGTCCGCATCCGGGTGGAAGTGGAATTGCACCAGCTTCGAGCAACGCCTGCCAATCACCTCGCTTTTCACTTTCAGCTTGCACTTCACTCGATGCAGCAGCAATATAAAATTTTACACCTTCTGCAATTTTTTTCCCACGAAGTATTTCAGCAGCTTCAGCAATATCATCAACTCTTGAATTTACACATGATACCAGATAAGCTTTATTAATTTTTACTTTTTTATTTTTAATTTCAGAAACTTTACTCATAATTTTTACAGTGTTAGGTCCTGATACATAGGGCTCAATTGTCGAGAGATCGATAGAAAGTTCTTTTGCGTAGAATGCATTTGTGTCAGGTTTCAAGTATGGAATCTCATTTTCTAGTTGTGAAATTCTTTCTAAATTCATTCGTGGATGTTTGCCGTTTCCATCTGCATCAGATGGAACACCTTCAAGTCCACGTTTTTCTATAAATTTGGCACGATGCTTTAACCAATTAATTGTTACTTCGTCAATTGGAAAAACACCAGCCATTGCACCCCACTCAGTTGTCATATTTGCGATAGTGAGTCTTTGATCAATAGATAAATATTTTATTCCATCTCCAACAAATTCAATTGCATGGTTCAGCACTTCATCTTGATTGAAAAACCCGCAAAGAGAAATAATAACATCTTTACCAGTAACACCTTTCCTAAGATTTCCTTTCAACTCAACTTTAGCGATAGGAGGAATCTGCCACCATGTTCTTCCGGTTGCCCAGATAGCCGCTGCATCTGTACGAACGATTGGAGTTCCTAAACATCCAAGCCCGCCATACATATTAGAGTGACTGTCAGAAGCAACTACCATTGTTCCAGGCCAAGCATAACCTTCTTCGCACATAATCTGGTGGCCAATACCGCGACCAGCTGGATAAAAATCAGCACCCATCTGTTTTGCGAATTCTTCGATCTTTTTATACTTGGCTAAATTCTTTTCATCTTTGTTCTGAATATCATGATCGAGTGTGCAAACTACTTGTCTTGGATTAGCAAGTTTAGTTGCGCCAATGCTTTTAAATTTAGGAATCACTGCACCGGTATTATCGTGAGTCATAACATAAGCTGGTTTGATAGAAATATAATCCCCGGCATGAACGGTTTGATTTTTTTGTAAACCATAAGCAAATTTTTGAGCAATTTTTTCGATCATATTTTGATTCATTTTTTTCTCCGTGAAAGGTGAAAAGTGAAAAGGTAGACGAAAATTATTTCGAATATTTTTTTATCATATTAGTAAGCATTGCGAAAACACGATTTAATAATTCTTCTATATGAATAATATCTTCTTTAGTGCAAAATTTTAATTCAAGTGATAATTCCATCTGTGAATCAATTTCTACAGCTGACGATCTAGCAATTTGAAGAAATCTTCTAATATCAAGGTTACTATTACGTGAAAGTCCTTCAGCTAAATTTGAAACTATTTAAACGGAAGCTCTTCTTAATTGAGGAACCAATCCATAATGTTCATCTTTAGGAAAAATATTTGTGAGTTTGTAAATTTCCTTTACAAGTTCAACACTAGCTTTCCAAACATCCAACTGTTTATGATTCAATTTTAACATACGTTTCTCGTTTCACCTTTCACGATTCACACTTTAAACGGATCGAAAGAAACAAAATCCGCATGATGAACAATTATAGCTTCGATATTTCTATTGGCGGTATCACCCTCTTTAGCATGATATGCGATTATATGTAATACTTCCGGAGGCAGTGCAAACCGATCGGCAATTGCTACACCACTAAATGGATGACGTAATAATTTGCCGGTTTTACTAGTTGTCAACTTTCCATCAACTTTGTCATATTCTATCAATTTACCCACATCAATTAAAATTGCACCGGCAATTAAATAATCCATATTTATTTTGATTGAATCTCCGAAATTTTCTTTCATTCTTTTTGCAATATCAACCGCTAACTGTACACATGTCCGTTTATGATTCATGAATGAAATGTTACAATCTTTAATTAGAAGAGAGAAAGGAATAACTTCTAAATCCTCGGGAGTTAATACAGAATTTTCAATAGCATAAATCCAGGCATCAAGAGTCTTTTCTCGAAGTGATTTATCTTGTATCCAATCTATCTCCGGCCAGAGGTTTTTTACTTTATCTTTCATTTTTTCTCCGTTAAAAGTGAAACGAAAAACGGAAGATGAAATTTAAATGCTCACCATTTCAACTTTCACGTTTATTGTTATAATTTCGAAATTACCGCATCCGTCATTTGTTTAGTAGTAGCAGCACCTTTTTCAAATACGTCTGCACCACCTTTTAGTTTCAGCATATCATATGTTCTAACTTTTCCTTCTTCAACAACTTTAGCAATCGCATTTTTAATTTTCAGAGCAATTTGACTTTCACCTATATGATCAAGCATCATAACTGCACTCATAAACATAGCAATTGGATTTACAATTGAAGGATTAAGCTTTTCATATTTTGGTGCACTACCGTGTGTTGGTTCAAAAATTGCATACTCATCACCAAGATTTGCACTGCATGCAAAACCGAGTCCGCCGATTAATCCGGCAAATCCATCACTAATAATATCACCGAACATATTTTCGGCAACAATAACTCCATAATCTTCAGGATTTTTCGTCAGCCACATCATTTGTGCATCAACATTAGTATCCCATAAAGCAATACCGGTATATTCTTTTGCAATTTGTTTTGCAATTTTGAACATCATGCCGGAAGTTTCGCGTAGTACATTTGGTTTTTCGCAAAGTGTAACATTTGTATAACCATATTTTTTTGCATAATCAAATGCAGCACGGATTATTCTCTCGCTTGCTTTCTTTGTTACAATGCGTGTAGAGATTGCCATTTCTTCACTAGGCACGTTTGCGAATGCTTTCATCTTTGGATTTGTCTCTAGAGCATCTCGGACAACCTTCGGAGGATTGGTCCATTCAACACCAGCATATAATCCTTCAGTATTCTGCCGAAAGATTACTGTGTTAATCAATGGTTCTTCAAATCCACCATCTGCAGCTCTTCTTATAAAATTAAGAGGATTGCCTTTGAATGAAATACACGGTCGGATGCAGATATCAAGATTAAATTTTTGTCTTAACGAAACGATAGGTGAAAAATATACATATCCTTTTCCTTGTAGAGAAGGATCGAGTTCTTTTTCTGCTGCATCTTTCGGCTTACTTGTAATAGCACCAAAGAGAGCAATTTTGTGTTCCGTAATTAAATCAATTGTTCTTTGCGGTAATGCATTGCCTTCTTTACACCAAAAATCCCAACCGATATCACCCCAAACATAGTTTGCTTTAAAACCGGCTGCTTCTAATAATCTTATTGCTTCTGGCAAAACGACTTTTCCAATTCCATCACCTGGAAGTGCAACAATAGTTCTCATAATTTTTCCTTTTGATAAAATTTTTGCAAATCAAACTTAGAGAGAAGCGTTTAATTTGGCAATAATAAACGGAAGGAATTACTTAGTAATTATTTCTTAATTACCGATTCATTACTATTAAAATTTAAAATCTAATTGAATACTGAATTTATTGTCTAAATTACCTTTTATTTCTGAATCACCGCTGCCTATTGATTGCTCATTTGGTTTGTATAACTCAGAATATTTTAACGATAAATCCAAACCAAAATTTGTGGAGTATTTTGCCATAATATACCAGCGTAATCCTTCACCAAACAAAGCTGGATTTGACATAATACCTAATAAATCATTTTCATAGACATATAATCTAGAATTATATGATTCTGTCTGAAATAATGTAAATCTTCCATAAAGAAGTAGTTTAGAAAATGGTGTGCATTTTATATCCTGGGAAATAAGAAACCCATCTTCTTTATCTGTTTCTATAGTAGGACTTAAGTTAACATATTCAATTCTTGTTTTCATCCAAATATTTTTTGATGGTTTGTAAAGAATTTCACCCCTTAAATTTTCTGTTCTTCTTTTTGAAAGTCCATATTCATTATCTATTATTTCCAATTGATCTTTATATTCATTTCTATATCTTAATCGTAATTCAGTATTTGGTAAAAATTTATAAATATAATAAAGTAGAAATTCATTACCATTAGAAGAGAATAAATATGAATCAGAATGTAATGGATAATTGAATTGATCAAAGTAGAGATTAAAATTTCCAAAATTAGTTTTTAAGGATAACCCGGAATAAAATCCTACTTCATTTTGAGCGGTTCCTTTTTCGCCGAAAGATGATCCGTGAGGTGAATAATAATTCCCTGGAAAATTTCTGAATGAAAATAATAGCGATAAATTTTTATCAATAAATAACTCAGCGTTATTGATTGATGCAACAGAAGTAAAATTATAAGCAAATTCACCGGCAAGAAATAATTGATCTATTGCAGCAGTATAGCTTAATGATGCAAATTCATAAATAGAATTTTCATTATCAAAAATTGAATTTACTGTAAATTCTTTATCAAATCGGGATTTGTAGTATAAAAAACCAATTCTGAAATCAGGTATAATTGAATAATTTAATGAAGAACCAAAGGTAGTTTCCTTAACAAGATCTTTTCGATTTATTTCATTAGTATTTCTATGGTATCCGTCGATAATTAGTGAATTAATTTTGTTTGTGTTTGTATCGATTGAAGCATCAAGAAAATGATATGAAAAGAATGTACTGAAAGAAAAATTATAGTATTCAATATTTACGGCACCTCCTCTAAAAAATTGATTTTCATCTGCGCTTAAGTAGGGTGTTGAGAGTCTGCCGTTTCTGACAACTGAACCGATTGCATCCGAACTTTTTGAAAATGAATAAGGTCCCCATAATGCTAATCCTTGACCAAATTCATAAATGAAATCACCTAAAATTATCTTTTTTACAAAATCAGCATTTTCAATCATTATGTTAAAAACATAAAAGTCAGTAAATGATTTTTCTCCGGGATCTTTTTCTATAAGCAAACCAGCTTTGAGTTTATTATTTGCATTTATTTGCAGTCGATTATAAAATTTATATTTCGAACCATCATATTTATTTTCAGAAAAAGCTTTTCTTTCTTGAATATCAGATTGGGTGCGGCTTCGATAAAGAAATTTTATATTCTCAAATCTTCGAGATATTGCTTCAAAAAAAGAAATATTTTCTTCGTCACCAAGCAATAAGAATGGAATTATTTTCTGAATAATTTCATCACTTACACCCTCAATATTTTCCAATTGATCAAAAGAATAAATACCGCCTTGTAAATTTCTATGTCTTATAATCGCTTTTGCAGCTGCATAATCAAGATAAGGTAAATTTTGTAGCTCTCGTATTGATGTTGTGTTTATTCTTATCGGATTATTTATGTAGTATTCTATTAGATCAATTATTTGTGAATCTTCATTTTCTTCACTAATATCTTCGAGAAGCAGATCGAGGTCATCCAACTGATTATATGTAGTATCTATTTGTGCTATTAGACATGAAGAGAAAATAAATAATGATAGAAAAAAATAATTTCTCATAAAATTATTTATTAGCAGATAATTTTATTAATAAACCAAATTGGTGAGTTAATCCAAGATCAGGATGGGAGGTTATTGCATAATCAGTTTGTAAAAAATCATAAATTATTCCTAAACCTCCGGAATATGAATTTGTTTCGTTTGTAGTTCCAATTCTTAAAACTAAAAAATCGATTATTTTGTACTCTGTACCAAAATGCACAGATAAGGGATAATTAATTTCTTTTCGTAATGCTAAATACGAATTTAAATTATCTATAAACTTATAGCTGATACCACTCAAAAATACAATCGGAACCTGATTCGCATCATTTGATAAAGATGTACGTGTCAGATTTTCTACAGTGAAACCGATATTTGCATTCTCTGTTAAAGCCAACGATGCGCCAGCATTAATTATTAAATATCCATTATTACCATAATTCTTAATAGAAATATTTTTATATACAGTGGTTATCCCAATGTTAAAACTGTTGTTTATTTTTTTACTGTATCCAACAGCAAATCTTGTTTCTTTGTAAAGTTCAAAACCATAAATCATAAAACCGGCACCAAACGATCCAATTGAAGTAGGTTCAACAAAAGAAACAAATGCATTAGATAATTCTTTTACACCAAAAGGTGCCGGAGAATAGAATAATCCTATTTCTCTATTTTGTATATTGGCAATACCAGCCGGATTATTAAATAAGCTAAATACATCATTCCCGTCTGCAACATCTGAGTGCGCTAGCGCAATCTGTCTTGCACCTGGGTTAACTTGGGGGAAACATTGTAGTGTTACTAAGAGTAAAAGAAGTGATATTTTATAAACTTGATTCATTATACATACAACATAAAGGATTGTATTAAATTTTTCAATTATCTATTTTCATATTAAGAAAATGAGCAAATAATGAAAAAAATAATCTTTTTATTTTTCTTTTACACAGCAGTAATTACTGCTCAAGAATTGGATGCAACTGTAGAGATAAATACAGAGCAATTACCGGTTGCTGCTAGAGAAAGATTAGAGAATTTCAAATATCAAGTTCAAGATTATTTAAACAATAATAAATTTACAAGGCAGCCGTGGGAAGGTGAAAAAATAAAATGTAATTTCAATATTTTTTTTACCGGTGCAGATAATGAAATTTCTTACGGAGCGCAATTAGTAGTTGTCAGTCAAAGACCTATTGAAGGTACATTATTAAATTCACTAATGATAAATATTTTAGATAACTCATGGCTCTTCCAATATGAAAAAAATCAATCAATGTATTTCCAGCAAACCGATTTTAATCCACTTACAAGCTTATTAGATTTTTATGCATATATAATTATTGGTTTTGATATGGATTCTTATTACAGATTAGGGGGCACGGAATATTTTTCCAAAGCTTTAGAAATAGCTGTGCGCGGTGGGAGTACTAAATTTTCTGAAGGCTGGCAGTCTGAAAGCAGTACTTATAATAGAAGAGGATTGGTAGATGATTTAGTTAATGCAAAGTTTCAGCAATTAAGATCGGATATTTTTGATTATCATTACAATGGTATTGATATTTTTAATACTGAAGAAAAACAAACTGCTATTAAAAATATTTCAAAACTTGTATTAAATTTATATAAGATTAAAGATCAAATTAGTTCAAGAAGTGTTTTTATGAAAGTCTTTTTTGATGCCAAAGCCGGTGAAATAGCTCAATATCTTAAAGATTATCCTGATAAAGAAATATATAATTATTTAAAGAAATTAGACCCTCCACACATATCAAAGTATGATGAAGCATTGAAGTGATTAAATATCGATTTGATAAACTCTATATTTTTTATAAATAGTACCATTCATAGCAACAGCACCTCGGTTCATCATATCATTATCTTCCAAAACCCAGCTTGCTTCACCGAGTAATATACCAATATTGCGTGCTCGATTTACAATCTCCCAATAGAAAACTGCATCTAATCCTTTTCTTTGATATTCAGGAATAATCCCTAAAGTAAGAATGCGTGACCATTTAATTTTTTTCTTTTGTGTAAGCAATTTGATAAATCCAAATGGAAATAATCTGCCATTCATTGATTTGAATATTTGATTGTAATCCAACATCACCAATGCAAATCCAACTAATTTCCCTTCAATTTCTCCAAATAGAACTAATGATGGTTCTGCAAGCGGTTTTAAATCTTTTGCCATCGTATCAATTTCGGGTTCAGTCATTGGAACAAAACCCCAATTTGGTGCCCATGCTTTATTATAGACATATTTTACTTTTTCTAATTCAGAATCAAAATTTTTCATATCAATTTCTGTAATTTTTAATCCTGATCTTTTTCTAGCAGCTTCTGCAATTCTCTTAATTTTGTCAGCAGATAAAACACGGTCAGATTCTAATTTATATGCATTCAAATCTTTGGCCTTTTTAAAACCATAATTTTCACATAGTTCGAGATAATATTTTGGATTATATGGCATAAGGATTCTGGGTTCATCATCAAATCCTTCTAACAGCATACCGTATTCGTCATTAGATGATGGATTAGCCGGTCCACGCATAGATTTGCAACCTTTTCCTTTAAGCCAATCCTTGACTGTTTCAAAGAGTTTATTCGCAACTAATTGATCATTTACTGATTCAAAGAATCCGAAAAATCCAACTTTATCTTGGTGATACTGGTTATGGAGATCATTTTTAATTGCTGCTATTCTTCCAACAATTTCTCCATTACTTTCAGCAAGAAATAATTCCATTTCTGCATGAAGAAAAAAAGGATTCTTTTTTTTGTCGAATTGTTTAAGTTTATCAAATATAAGGGGAGGAACCCAATGCTGATAATTTTTATAAATCTTCCAGGGAAATTTTATGAATGTTTTTAAGTCTTTTTTTGAACTGACAGTTTTTATTAAAATTTCTGACATTTTGCACCTATAAAAAAAGCATACTGGCATACAGTATGCTTTTCATAAATCTAAATCAATCCTAATTCTTTACCAACTTTTGTGAATGCATTAATTATAAAATCTAAATGTTCATCTTCATGGGTTGACATATATGAAGTTCTCATCATTTGTCTGCCTTGAGGAACGCCAGGTGAAATAAAAACATTTACGAATACACCGGCATCATAAAGTTTACGCCACATAGCAAAAGCAATAGCATCATCACCAACAATCACCGGAACAATAGCAGTTCTACCATCAATTAATTTGAATCCGGCTTCGGAGAGACCCTTTCTCATTTTGTTTGCATTGTTGATTAATTTTTCTACTCGCCACGGTTCTTCTTCTAGAATATCTAATGCAGCTATAGCAGCAGCAACAGCAGCTGGGGTAGGGGATGCACTAAATATTAAAGCTGATGAATGATGTTTTAAATAATTAATCACTCTTTCAGACCCGGCTACAAATCCACCCAAAGATGCAAAAGTTTTACTGAAAGTTCCCATTGTTAAATCAACATCTTTCTCAAGATTAAATTCACTTGCTGTTCCTCTTCCACCTTTTCCGATAACACCAACAGAATGTGCATCATCAATCAATGTTCTTGCATTATATTTTTTTGCAAGTTCAACTAATTTTGGTAGGTCAACAATTTCGCCACCAGTGCTAAAAACTCCATCACTTACAATTAATTTAGGCGAGTCAAGAGGTAATTTGTTTAATACTCTTTCAAGATCAGCCATATCATTATGCTTATATCTTTCAAGATTAGCCATTATTCCTTTTGCCATTACTTGTCCGGCAACTATACAAGCATGGTTATCTTTGTCCGATACAACATATTCATTCCTTCCTTGAACAAGAGTAGGAATAATTCCTTGAGCAGTTTGGTAACCGGTGCTGTACAATAGGACAGACTCTGTACCGAAAAATTTTGCCAAACGGTTTTCAAGTTCTATATGTAAATCAAGTGTTCCGGTTAAATAACGTGAGCCGGAACAGCCGGTTCCATATTTTTTGACTGCATTAAGTGCAGCTTCTTTTACTTTAGGATGAGCAGTTAAACCTAAATAATTATTTGATCCAGCCATCACAACTTTACGACCTTCTATTTGTACAACCGGTCCTTCATTTTCTTCAATTGGTCTGAAATAGGGATATACTCCCATAGCTTTTACTTCGTCAGCTCGGGTAAATTCATAGCATTTTTTGAATAAATCCTCCAAAATTCCTCCAGATTATTTTTTTCTTTTTAATTTTTTTATATCTATTAAAATTATTTAATTAGAATTAACAATTAACAAAAACAATATAATGAAAATTAATAATTTAATAACACTATGAATCCTAAAATTATCTCAGTCGTAACCGGAGCTTCGGGCTTTGTCGGCAGTCATCTTGTTGACCGCTTAATTCAAGAAGGACATCATGTTAAATGCATTTTACGCAATTCAAGTTCAACTAGATGGCTTGATGGAAAAAACGTTGAAATATTTTTTTGTGGTCTTTTTGATAAAGAAGCATTAAAAAATGTTTTGAAGGATGCTGATTATGTTTTCCATATTGCTGGTGTTGTAAAATCGAAAAATAAGGAAGGATACTTTAAAGG